>JANXVC010000321.1 GCA_025351925.1 Rhodospirillales bacterium
CCGTAGCTTCTTCGATTGGCCTGCGGCGGTCTTTGGATTGTGCCATCCAGCATTGCCCGGCTCCCGGTCGCTTATGTCGCGGTTGCAATCGCAATAGCCCATACCGCGGGAAGCAGCACGCCTCGTGCGACCTTCGTCACAATGGTAGGCCATTCGGACGGCGCATTATGGCCGTCACAAAATTCTTTGTTGCCCGGCAATTTTCCCACTGCCTGACCGTCGCCGGTTCGGCGAGCGACAGGAAAGCGGGCGGCGAGTAAACAGCTCGAACGCGGGCGGTTCTCACCGCAGCGCCGGTCCGGCCCTGTCTGCTCAGGCTTCAGGTGGTTTCAGGTCCAATCAGCTCCGGCTCAAGGTTTTTTCAAGCCGGTTGGCACATTTTGCGATCATCGAACCCAGCGGGGACGGACAGGAAATGGAAAGAAGTTTCAGAGCAGGACGTTGGCTGGGTCACCTCGCAACAGCGGAGCCGCTGCCGGTGACGCAGCAGCGGACGGCAAGGACCACCAAACTCGATGAAGCCGTCTTCAGCCGGCGCTCCGGTATGCTTGCTTCAAGGCCTGCTGCACTGGTGTCGAGCCGGCCCGATACTCAGGACGCTGACGGTGACGTGTGCAGGTCCGCAGCATGGGCGGCCGAAGCTGATGGCTCGGCCAGGACGCGCCTTGCCGCCCATTGGCAGCAGGATGCATCTGGACGGCTATCCTGCGCCTGGGCCGAGCAGCCGGCGCCATGAGCCGTCGGGAGATGCCGCGGCGGGTCGAGCGGGCGAGGTTGGCCGATCTCGATCCATGGCCCGATCCATGGACCGTCGTGCAGGAGGCCCGCAGGCAGCGCGGGCACATATCGGCGCTCTGGTGCATGGCCGCGCTCGCGAGGCTTCGCACGCTTTGGCCATGGGGCAGCTCGCGCCAGGGCCGCGGACACGAGAGGGAGCAAGCAGCTGCTGAAAATTTTCCGATCGAAGCGGACCGGTGAAAAGCGCTAGGATGTCGATGGCGCGGCGCTGAGGGAGGCGTTGCCAAGCGATCCGCCCGCCAGGCTCGAAGCACGATGTTGGCAGGAGTGAACCACCTTGGTGAAATGGACGCCGGACCCGACGTTCTATCCGTCGCCGCGCATGGCCATGCAGGCGCCGGCGGAGACACTCGCCTACGTCGCGAGCTTTGATCCGACGCGCCAGGTGCCCGATGCGATCAGCGTGGTCGATGTGTCGCCGGGTTCGGCCACCTACTCGCAGGTGGTCGGCACCGTGCCGATGCCCAACGTTGGCGACGAGCTGCACCATTTCGGCTGGAACGCCTGCAGCGCGTGCCTGTGCCCGAACGCGCCGCATCCGCATTCCGAGCGGCGCTACCTCGTCGTGCCCGGCCTGCGCTCGTCGCGCATCCACATCCTCGACGTGAAGGCCAACCCGCGCCAGCCGCCGATCGTCCGGGTGCTGGAGCCTGCGGAGGTGGCAGAACGGTCCGGCTACACGCGCCCGCACACCATCCATTGCGGTCCCGAGGGCATCTATGTCGCGGCCCTGGCGAACGCGCAGGGCGAGGCGCCCGGCGGCGTGTTCCTGATGGACCACGAGACGTTCGACATCCGCGGCCAGTGGGAGATCGACCGCGGGCCGCAGCGTCTGGCCTACGACGTGTGGTGGCACCTCGGCCACGACACCATGGTCACCAGCGAGTGGGGCCTGCCCGCCAGCTTCGAGAACGGCCTGGTGCCCGAGATCCTGCTCGGCGGCCAGTATGGCCATAAGCTGCATTTCTGGGATTTGCATACGCGCAAGCACCAGCAGGAGATCGATTTCGGCGCCGAGAACCAGCTGGTGTTCGAGCTACGCCCGGCGCATGACCCGACGAAGGCCTACGGCTTCGTCAACTCGGTCATCAGCCTGAAGGACCTCTCGGCCTCGATCTGGACCTGGTATCGCGAGGGCGACGCCTGGGCGGTGCGGAAGATCATCGAGATCCCCGCCGAACCCGCCGACCCTGCCTTGCTGCCCGACATGCTGAAGGGGTTCGGCGCGGTGCCGCCGCTCGTGACCGACATCGACCTCTCGATGGACGACCGCTTCCTGTATGTCGCGTGCTGGGGCACCGGCGACCTGCGGCAATATGACGTGTCCGACCCGTTCGCGCCGAAGCTCGTGGGAACGGTGCGGATCGGCGGCATCGTCTCCCGCGCGACCCATCCGAAAGCCCAGAACGGCAAGGTCAACGGCAAGCTCAACGGCGGGCCGCAGATGGTGGAGGTCAGCCGGGACGGCAAGCGGGTCTATTTCACCAACTCGCTCTACGGCGCGATCGACGAGCAGTTCTACCCGGACGGGATCGACGGCTGGATGGTGAAGCTCGACACGCAGTCCGACGGCGGCGTCGCCTTCGACCCCGAGTTCTTCGTCGCGTGGCCAAAGAGCCACCGGCCGCACCAGATCCGTCTGGAGGGCGGCGACTGCTCGTCGGACTCGTACTGCTACAGGTGAGGCCGCGCCCGGCGTCGATGCAAACGCCTACGCACGCGCAATAGGGGACGGCGGGGATGCCGGCCGACGGCGCCTGGCCCTGGCTCGCGATCGCCGGGCTCGGCGTGTTCCATGGCCTGAACCCGGCGATGGGCTGGCTCTTTGCCGTAGCGCTCGGCATGCACCGTGGCGGCCGCCGGGCGGTGCTGCTGGCGCTGCCGCCCATGGCGGCCGGCCATGCGCTGTCCATTTGGCTCGTGGCCGCCTCCGTGATGGCGATGGGCACGGTGATCGACACGGCGGCCCTACGCCTAGTCGCCGGCAGTATCCTTGTGCTTTGGGCGGGGTATCACTGGACCTATGGCCATCGCCACCGCGTGCGGGTCGGCATGACGGCGGGCGTCACGGGCCTTGCCGTCTGGTCGTTCCTGATGGCGACGGCGCATGGCGCCGGGCTGATGCTGGTGCCTGCTCTCGTGCCGCTCTGCATGGGCGCGCCGGGCGCGGGCCAGGGATCGCTGCTGATCTCGCTCATGGCTGTCGCCGTGCACACGTTGACGACGCTCGCGGTGACGGGGCTGGTGGCGCTGATCGTGCACGAGTGGCTCGGCCTTGCCGTCCTGCGCCGGGGCTGGATCAACTTCGACCTGCTGTGGACCGGCGCGCTGGCGGCAACCGGCCTGGCGCTGATCGCGACCGCCTGACGCGGGTCAGCAACCGACCGGCAACCGCAATGCCGCGAATGGACGGTAATTCCGGACACGGATCACATCCACCGTAGCGCCGCTTTGCTGAGGCTTCAAATCGTTTCAGATCACATCAGACCCGGCTCAAGGTCTTTTAACGTCCGCTGCGTCATTTTGCATGCATCGAACGCGACCGGGGCCGGCCAGGCATGGAAGGCAGTCTCAGACAAGAGCAGGCCTGCTGCAAGCCTCTAACCGAAGCGTCCGAAAAACGCCGCCAACCCGCCGTGAGGACACCTTTCGGCGAGATGGAGGGACGGCAAGGTCCAGGTCTGGCCGTAAGTATCTACCGGACTATGCAACAAATATTCAGGAGGCTTTACCAATGGCGATCGTAATGACGGAACTACACACATCCTTGGATGATTTCTGAGCCTACCCTCGAAATGTCGAGTAAAAATTAGTTTTTGGAGCCAAACAATGTCGAACTTAGTCGTGAATTTCGCTATCTACGGGGCACTTCCTAACGGAAACGGAAATTTTGCCGAAGCATTTGATGTTACACAAGAGTTGCAATTCCACATAAACCAAAACTCAGGGATCGTTTCATGTAATGATAATAAATTTGGAGATCCAGCGCCCGGTAACGGTAAGCATTTCGGGGCCCTGGTAACTCGCGACGGCTCTGAACTCTTCTTTGCCTGCGATGAAGGGCAAACAATAGATTTCAATCATGGAGGAGGTTCGGCACGGGGAGAATCTCCGATCCCGACGCAGGATCTGGTCGTGAAGTTCGCCGTCTACGGCGCCCTCCCCGGCGGGAGTCTGAGCAGTGCCCAAGCTGCCGATATCGGCAAGGTCTTGCAGGATCACTTGAACCTAGGCGGCCCCTCCGTCGCCTGCAACAACGACAGCTTCGGAGATCCGTCATTCGGCAACAAAAAGCACTTCGCGGCCGTTGTGGCGCGTGGTGGCCGTGACTTGCATTTCGCCTGCCAAGAAGGACAGACAATAAACTTCAGGAGTGGTGGGCAATAAGCCCAGGAACCATGCCCAGTCTCTTGGGCGCGCGCCTACGCCATATATCATCGAAAGCAATAAACTCATGCACATCAAGCATACCCGGCGCTTGACAGCGGCCGGTTTGGGCCTGCTGGCGAGCCTTGCCAGCACGTCATCATTCGCATCAACCTGTTTCACCGCCTTCAGCGGCTCCACGCACTTTCAGTTCGTGGGGCAGCCGACAACCTTCACCACTGCCGGAGTGCGACCGGTCGTCGGCGTCGTGTTCGGCCAGTTGGGGAACTGCGCCGGCCTGAGCCACTGGCCGCTGATTGGCGCCGTGACCGTGAATGCCACCAGCGCCGTGCTCGGCTTCCGCGCGATGACCGCCGACGCAGCCTCCTGCGGCGGGACCGACATCACCGTCAACCTCAACCCGGCGACGTTGAGCGGACCGATGCAAAGCTTTAACGAACGTGCCAGCTTTGGCAACACCACTACACTGGTCCCGGCCGCATGCATCGCTGCGCCATCGAACGTGGTCGCCGCCGAGGGCGCGGCTCTAGCCGCTGGCCGCGATCCGATGGGCAACGGCCAGTAGCGCCGGCAAACTGGACCACTCGCACAACAACCGCCGGCTGTCTGGGGCCAGAGGAGGTAGGGTGCCGGCCCACACTGGTGAGAGAGACGGCGAAGCGTACCACGGGCACTTCTGCTATCGACCGTTGCGATGTCGGCCATTATCGGCCCACCCGCCACGGCACAGCAGGCCAGGGGGCCGCGGCAGCCCGCGGCGGACCTGGACGATATCCCGCGTGCCGCCAACGGCCTCATGGCGCGATAGAAGTTTGGCAAAGTCCTGGGCGTCGCCGGACGGTCAGCAGCCTACCGCAGCGACACAGGAAAGTCTGCTGGAGGTCAATAGAGCAAGTATCGTTAGAGCAAATATCGTTTCGATACGGCCGCACGTTCGCCTGGTATCGAAACGAGCTTTGGTCCGACACTCGCAGCAGGCGGAACAGAACCTTAAAGGATGATAGCGATGGTAGACGATACTAAGCTCAACGAATTCATCGGCCAGATACTCGGCGATCTCGGCGGCGCACTCAGTGTATCGCTGGTGCGCATCGGTGACCGGCTCGGACTCTACAGAGCGCTCCATGCAGATGGGCCGATGACGCCGGGCGAGTTGGCGACCAAGACCAACATCGCCGAGCGCTATGCGCGGGAGTGGTTGTCGCATCAGGCAGCATCCGGTTATGTCTCATACGAGCCCAGCAGCGGCAGGTTCACCTTGCCACCCGAACAGGCGATGGTCTTCGCTGAGCCCAATAGTCCCGTTTACATGCAGGGCGGGTTTGATCTTGCGATGGTGATGATGGAGAACCAGACGCTGGTCGAGCCCGCGTTTCGCACCGGCAAGGGCGTTGGCTGGGGTGACCAATCGCAGTGCCTGTTCTGTGCCGCAGGGCGCTTCTTCCGCGCGGGCTACCACAACAGCCTTGTGGCATCATGGCTGCCGGCGTTGGACGGCATGACGGCGAAACTCGATCGCGGCGCGATGGTGGCCGATGTCGGCTGTGGACACGGATTCTCGACCGTAATCATGGCCAAGGCGTTCCCGAACTCGACCTTCGTCGGCTACGATTTTCACCCCGGGTCGGTGGAGCAGGCGCGGTTGCATGCCGAGCAGCATGGGGTGACGGCAAACACACGGTTCGAAGTGGGCATGGCCAGCGAATTTCCTGGCAAGGACCTGGACCTCGTGACTTTCTTTGACTGCCTGCACGACATGGGCGATCCGGTCGGTGCGGCGCGGCACGTGCGGCAGACGCTAAAGCCGAATGGAAGCTGGATGATCGTCGAGCCGGCCGCTGGCGATCGGCTGGAGGACAACCTCAACCCAGTTGGCCGGCTGTTCTACGCGGGCTCGACGATGATCTGCGTGCCAACCTCGCTCGATCAGCCGGTGGGAGCGGCACTGGGGGCACAAGCAGGTTTTGCAAAGTTGTCTTCGGTCATCAGCGAAGGTGGGTTCGAGCGGGTGCGCAAGGCGGCCGAGACGCCGTTCAACATAATACTGGAGGCGCGACCCTGAAATCAGCCCACCGATCGCGTCCAATCGAGGCGGTGTTGCATGTGTAGGACATCGGGGAAGCGCTGCGTTGGTGCATTCGACGGATCCAGGGCGAGATGGCCCCAGATCCCAAGCTGCTATGCGATGACCGGCTGGCGGCGGACGGAAGCCGGGCGTCCTGTGGCCAACATCCGGTTCAGCACCGCCACGCCGACGGCAGTCTCAGTCTGCTGGGCCGGCTGCGCTCGACAACCTCGGCGTGCCGGCAGAGGACCGGTTCAGCGAGGCTTTCGCCCCCGACCCGTCGTTCCGGCTTTCTCAGGGATCGCCGGCCCTGCTTGCAGCGGCCTGACAAGCTGGGCTGCCCAATCCGCTGCTGGGGTGAAAAGAGGGTTCGTTGCTGGGCGTGGTGGCCGCTCACGATGCCTGGCTCTCACGGATCATCGCGGCAGCGCGCTCGCCGACGACCACGCAGGGTGCCATGGTGTTGCCCGTCGTGACCCGGGGCAGGACCGAGCCGTCGGCGATGCGCAGGCTCTCGATCCCGTGGACCCGCAGCGCGCCGTCCACCACCGCCATGGGATCTCGGCCCATCTTCGCGGTGCAGGTCTGGTGCCAGTACGGGACGATGGCATCGCGCACGAAACTTTCGAGCGCGGGCCCGCGCAGATCACCCGGTATGACCTCGCGCTTGGCGAACGGGCGGAGCGCTGCCGAATTGCCGATCTCCCGGCACAGCTCCACGCAGGCGAGCATGGCCCTCAGGTCGGCAGGCTCGGCCAATATCCCGGCCTCGATGTCGAGAGGATCGGACGGGCTCGCCCCGGTGAGGCGCAGGCGCCCGCGGCTCTGCGGGCGCACGACGCCGGGCAGCATCGACCAGCCGTCCGCCGGTGGTGGCGTCTCGAGGCGGGCCGCTGCCTCCGGACTGAGCAGGGCAACCTCGGCCTGGAGAATTTGCATGTCGGGCGCATCAAGGCCTGGATCGCTTTTCCAGAACAGCGTCGCCTCACAAGCATTGTTGCACGGCGCCAGGGGGTGCTCGTACTCCCAGACGCACCCGGCAAGCAGCGCATGCTCCTGCAGGTTGCGCCCGACGCCCGGGAGGTGCTGCATGACCTCGATGCCGAACCGGCCGAGTTCCTCCTCATCCCCAACGCCGAACTGCATCAGCACCTTGGGCGTGTGGATCGCACCGAGCGACAGCACCACTTCGCACCCAGCCCCGAACCGGCGCGTTTCGCCGTCCAACACCACGTCCACGCCAACGGCCCGCCTGCCTTCGAAGACCACGCGCGTGACCAGGGCGTCCGTGAGCACCGTCAGGTTCGGCTGGTCCATGTAGGGATACGCATAGGTCCGGAAGACCGAAAGGCGCTTGCCGTCACGTATCCGCAGGTTGGCGAGAGCGCAGCCGCCCTCTCCCTCCATCATGGCGCCGTTCTGGTCGGCGAACGTCGGGACGCCGAGGGAGCGGGCGCCTTCCAGCATCGCCGGCGCGACCGGGCCGGGGTCTGGCGCAGGCTGCACGAACACGAGGCCTCCTACGCCGCGACGCGCCACGTCCGGTTCGCCGTGCCAGTCCTCGATGCGCCGGTAGATGCCCAAGACGCTTTCGTAGCTCCAGCCCGCGTCGCCGGTCTCGGCAGCGAAGCGGTCCCAATCGTTCTTGTGCCCGCGCGACCAGATCATGACGTTGATGCTGGAGCCGCCACCCAGCACCTTGCCCATCGACCACAGAAGCGAGCGGCCATTGAGGTGTGGGCTGGGGCGCGTCTGGAACGCCCAGTCCCGCTCGCTGCCGAGATTGGCAGGCCAGCTCAGCGGGTCCGTTACCGCTGCGGTTTCGTCCCAGCCACCCGCCTCCAGCAGGAGCACCGTCGCGTCCGGGTTCTCGGCCAATCGCCGCGCCACCACAGAACCAGAAGACCCCGAGCCGCAGACGATGAAGTCATAGGACGGCTTCAGGCTGGTGCGGAGCCCTTGCTGGTTCGCACGGACAGCACGGGCGAACTCCTCCAGCGTCGCATCGGATGAGGCGCTTACCTCGACATCAGGATACATTGGGGTCTCTCCTATGTGCATGGTTCGGAGCGGTGGTGAACGCACCCGCCTCGCTGCTTGGCATCATTGCCAGCACCGCTTGGCGGTCGATTTTGCCGGCGGCGTTCCTGGGGATCGCGCCGACGGCCAGCAGCCGTTCCGGAACCTTGTAGTCGGCGAGTTGCGTCGAGGCGGTGGCACGGACGCTTTCCAGGACAGCGCCGCTCCCCGCATCATCCGCCAACTGGACCAGGGCGGCCACGCGCTGGCCGAGGACTGGGTCAGGCACGCCGACCACGACAGCGTCGCGCACGGCAGAATGCGCCATCAGGACGCGCTCCACACCTCTGGGTTCGACGTAGCGCACCACCGCGTCACGCAGCGATTGGCGCTCTCGCCCGACAAGCCGGGCCGCCTCCGCCCGGCTCGCTCCCTCCAACGCCTGCGCAATCGCCAGCGCCCACAAGGCTGCGCAACGGTCCGCCTCACCCTGCGCAAACCGGCGCAACTCGGCCGCACCCACGTCATCCCAGCGAAATCGCAAATGCGATTTGCGCGGGATCACCAAGCCACGCGCGCCCATCCGCCTCTCCTTCCTCGAACACGCCGGAAGAGATCACACTTCAGCCACACCACAGATCACATCAGAGTCAGCGGTTGTGGCAACTGGTATCACTGCTTTAGCCTGAGCCTGCGTGACGTTGAGACGATCCTGGCCGCCCGCGGCATCGTGGTCAGCTATGAGAGCATCCGCGAGTGAGGCCTGCGCTTTGGTCGGCAGTTCGCCAACACACTGAAGCGGCGCCGGCCGAGGCCTGGCGACAGTGGCACCTGGACAAGGTGTTTATCCGCGTCGGCGGCAAGCAGCACTACCTCTGGCGTGCGGCGGCACCGCAGCCTCGACGACGTGCGGCATCTCGGGAACCGGAGTGGCGGCTGGCCCCGATATCGCCCGTCTTGCCGCCTCTTCCTGCTGTTGGCGGAGGTAAAGGGCGACCGCGCCCAGCACGAGAGCGGCCCCAGCCGCCCGGGGCAGGTCCATGCCGTCAGCGCTGGCCTGGACGACCTCCGAACTCGCAGGCGCACCCTCTGCCGCCACCGGCTCCTCTTCGCCCCGCAACGCCGCCGCCATCCGCGCGCCCACCGTCCGGGCCGCCTTCTCCCCATGCCCCCCGCCACCGGTGCCAAGAACGGGCGGGCCGGCATGTGCGCCGTGCCCATCTCCTGTAGCACCGCCGCTGGGTCGCTGCTTCCAGCCACCGTCTGCAGCCCATTCGCCTGCGCCCCCACGCTGTTTCGCAGCGCCCCGCTTCACAGCCAGGGTTCATCGCGCCCGGCAGCGCCCGACGGCTCCGACAAGCCGTCCCGCACCCTGGCTGCCATGCGGTTCGCTTGCTCGGCCAGCGCCCGCGTCATCACCTCTTCGGGGCGCAAGCGTTCGAGGCGTTCACGAAGCTCGTTCAGTCCTGAGATCCTCAAACCTATCTGCAGCTCGCCTCCTCATAGGCGAGCGTTCTTTATTTATTCGAAACGACATGCAAGCGGAAAGGAGCCTTGTGTTTGGCCTGTCGGCCGCGTCCGTACGAGTTCTCACGGGTAGGTCCGAGCGACGCCGCGTAGACCGGCAGCAGAAGCCATCTCGCAAAAACCAAATTGCTGTTGTGCGTGGGCACCGGCTGCCGCGCACGGTGCCGCTCAGGCCGCTACCGTAAATTCCCGCACGGATGCTGCCAGTGGGCCAAGTATCTCCAGGATGCGGCCAAGGTGGTGGAGGTGTATCGACCTTCGGCCGTCACTCTCGCCCGCAGCCTGCGGAGGGACGCCGCCGCCATCAAGGATGCCTTGGTGACTGCGATCGCCAAAAGGCACCCCGATCGGCCCTTCGACATAAAGCCCACCCAGTATGCGTCGTGCCGGAAGTTCGTCAGTGCGTTCGACCACATCTTTACCCTCAACTACGATGTGCTGCTCTACTGGGCGCTGATGCAGGACAAGGTGGACAAGCTTACCATGCGTCACGACGACAGGTGTCGTCACCCGGAGGACGATCCCGATAAGCCGTGGGCGTCCGGCAGCCGCGCGCGGAGCGCGCACCATCATGGTGAGGAAATGGGGCGCCTCATTGTTAGCTGGCGGACTATGTTCCATCTGCGCTCCCGGTGGCCGTTTGGAGGCCGACGAATACTGTCAATGGCCGTTGAGTTTTGGTCGAATGTGGGCGCTGGAATCTGGTTCTTCCGCACTTTCCGTGCTGTCGTTTCTTTTTCGGGAGTATAAGCTACTGTTTTTCGAGGAAATATGCTGCTAAATTCATTTGCGCCAAGGATCGTGCACCACGACCGACAATCCTCAAGTTCTCTAAGACAATTCATAGACATGCGGGATCTGTGAGCGCAACGACAGTACGGAACGTGCGGAAGAACCCAAAGTTCGATAGCAGAGCCACAACTCGACCGCCTGCGCGCCCATGCCGAAGGTCAGGGTTGGATCCTGCCGTCCGAGCGCATCTTCCGCGACGACGGTTTCAGCGGTGCCAGCCTCAGGCGGCCCGGCCTCGACCGCCTGCGCGATGCTGCCGCGAGTGTCCGGCTCGACCGCATCCTGATCACCGAGCCGGATCGGCTGGCGCGCAACTACGTGCACCAGGCACTCCTGGTCGAGGAGCTGCAAAGGCACGGGGCGGAGGTCGTGTTCCTCGACCGGCTGATGAACCGCGACCCGCACGACCAGCTCCTGCTGCAGATCCGCGGCGCCGTGGCCGAGTATGAGCGCACCCTGATCAGCGAGCGGATGCGTCGCGGCCGCCTGCGCAAGCAGCGCGCCGGCACGTTGCTGCCCTGGACGCGGCCACTCTACGGCTACCGGCTCGACCCCAAGCGGCCGCGCGACCCGGCAGGCGTGCGGCTGGACGAGGCCGAAGCTGCAGTGGTGCGCGATCTGTTCACCTGGTTCGCCGACGAGGGTCAGCCGCTCTACGCCTTGCAGCACCGTCTTGATCGCTTGGGCGTCGCCTCGCCCCGGGGACACCGGACCTGGAACGGCCCGGCCCTGCGCGGCGTGCTGACGAACCCCACCTACCTCGGCCAGGTCTTTGCCAACCGTGCCCGCGCCCGACCTGCCGCGCGGCGCCGCTCGGCTCTGCTCCCGGTGAGCCACAGCGGCTTGGGAGCCACGCAGGCGGTGGACCCGGCCGAATGGATCCTGGTCGCCTCCGTGCCCGCCATCGTCGGCCAGATGCAGTTCGACCGCGCGCAGGAGCGGCTGGCCTACGCCGCATGGCACGACGGAACAACCGGGCGCATCCGTATCTCCTGCGCGGCCTTGTCAGTTGCGGCCGGTGTCGCTTGGGCTGCTCCGGCCTGCACATGTGGCCGGGCTAAGACTGCTACGTCTGCCGGACCAAAACGCGCTCACGGTTGCAGTTGCCCGACGGCGGCCGTTGCCTGGCGCGCTACATTCCGGCGCGTCAGCTGGAGGATTTGGTCTGGCGCGACCTGTGCGAGGTTCTCGCGGCGCCCGAGAGATCGCCCACGCGATGGAGCGGGCGAAGCTGGTCAAGGTTCCGCGCGCGCGGCGCGTGGAATAGCAGCGGAGATACCGTGTTGCGGGTCAAGCGGAAGG
>JANXVC010000357.1 GCA_025351925.1 Rhodospirillales bacterium
TCGGCCTGGCGCAGCACGCGGTAGGCGACGGTCAGCTCGGCGCAGGCGCGTCGCGGCAGGTGCCCGGCGCGGACCAGGCCGCGCAACGCCCCGAGCGTGGTGGGGTCGCGCAGCGCCGGGTCGCGCCCGCCCCAGACGAGCTGCAGCGTCTGCGCGGCGAACTCGATCTCCCGGATGCCGCCCTGGCCGAGCTTCAGGTCGTAGCCCGGCAGCCCGTCGGTGCCGCATGGCAAGGCGAGGCCGCGGTGCTGGTTAATGCGGCGCTTCATGGCGTGGATGTCGGCGATGGCGGCGAAGTCCAGGCCGCGGCGCCAGATGAACGGCCGGATGGCGGCCAGGAACGCAGCGCCCACCGCCAGGTCCCCAGCGACCGGCCGCGCCTTGATCATGGCGGCGCGCTCCCAGTTTTGGCCCATGCTCTCGTAATATGCGATGGCGGCCGGCAGCGCGACGGCCGGCGGCGTGGCGGCAGGGTCAGGGCGGAGGCGCAAATCGGTGCGGAAAACATAGCCGTCGGCGTCGCGCGCCTCCATCATGGCAACCAGGGCGCGCGCCACACGTGTGAACACTGCGCGTAGGTTATCAACATGGCCCGGCTGCGCCGCCGGGTCGAACAGCAGCACGAGGTCGATATCGCTCGAGTAGTTCAGCTCCCGCGCCCCAAGTTTTCCCATGCCGAGCACGGTCAGGCCGCAGCCATGGGCGGGCCGGTCCGGGTCGGGCAGGGTAATCTCACGCGCGTTGTGCGCCGTGCGGATCAGGTGATCGACCGCGAGCTGCAGCGTCGCTTCGGCGAGGTCCGACAATGCCGCGGTGACGCGCGCCTGGCCCCACGCGCCGCCGATATCGGCCACCGCCGCCGCGAGGGCCACCCGCCGCTTGGCCTGCCGCATGGCGCTGGCGACCTGCGCGCGAGCGGCTGTGGAGCGGATCTCCGCCAGGGCCAGCATCGCGTCGGCGATCACCGCCTCGGGGCCGGCATCGGCCAGCGTCAGCACCATGGCGTGCTCGCGCAGCAGCAGGTCGGACAGATAGGGGCTGCCGCCGCCGAGCGCCCCAAGCATCGCGCCGCCGCTGGGTTCGGCAGCCAGCGCGGCCTCCGGCGCACCCAGGGCAGCGAAGCGCTCCCTCAAGCGGAGGGCGGCGGCGGAATCGGCCGGCGCGGGCCATGAGCGGTCGAGCCAGGGAATGGAGGTGGCCATGGTCGGCAAAGCTGCCGGTGTCCTGCCCGGTTCGTCAAATCCTGGAGCCTGGCGAGACCAAACCGATTGAACCCGGGCCGGCTGCGCCAACGCTGTCGTCCGGTCTGCACATCCGGGCGCTGCGGACCGGCGGCCGGGGTATGGGATGGCTGACCCGCACGGCTCTGGTGCTCGTGATGGCCGTGGCGGTGCTGGCGGGGGTCGGACTGGCGGCGCTGAGCTGGCGGCTGGGGCAGGGGCCGCTCGATGTCGGCTGGCTGGCGCATCGCATCGAGACGATGGCCAACACTCCCGACGCCACGGCCCGGGTGAGCATCGGCGGGGCCGCGATCAAGTGGCAAGGTTTTGGGGAAGGCGCCGGCCGGGCGCTCGACCTGCAGCTGCGTGACGTGCAGCTTACGCGCGCCGGCGATCCCGTGGCGGCGGTCGCGGTGGCGGACCTCGCGCTGTCACCGGCGGAGCTGCTGGTGGGCCGGATCGTGCCGCGCGACGTGCAACTGGACGGCCTGCGGCTTCGCTTGCTGCGGGACGCCGACGGAAGGATCGACCTCGATCTCGGAAGCCTGCACCCAGAGCCGCCGCTAGACGAGGCGGCCGGCGGTATGAGCGACGCGCCGCCCAACGTGGCCGACACTATGGCGGCATTGGCCCGGCCGCCTGGCACCGACCGCGGCGCGGCCGCGCCGTATCTGCGCAACATCGAGCAGCTGCGCTCCGTACGACTGCGCAACGCTGCCATTACGCTGGTGGACCGGCAGCTCGGCGCGACGCTCGACGCCTCGGATGGCGACCTGGATCTGCAGCGTCGGCGCAGCGGCGGCGTGGTCGGCACCGGCGCCATGGCACTCGCCGTCGGAGGCGCATCCTCGTGGCTCACGCTGCGCGCCGAGCTGGCGGAGGGCGGCACGCAGGTCGCCGCGTCGCTGTCCCCGGTATCGCTGGCGGCGCTGGCCAGGGCGCTGCCGGCGCTGGCGCCCACGGCGCAGGTCGATGCGGCGCTGGAGCTGTCCGCGGTGGCGACCCTGTCCGCCGCCCTGAAACCGCGCAGCCTCGCGGTGCACGCGGCAGCAGGCGGCGGGCGCGCCCGGCTGCCAGGGGCGGAGCTGGCGTTCGAGAGCCTCGCGCTGGACGGGACGGGCGAGTGGGAGGATGCGGCGTCCTGGGGCCTGCCCGCCCGTGTCACACTGTCCCGCCTGCAGGTGGTAGTCACCTCTCCGGCTGGCGGCTGGGACACGACGCTGGGCGCCACGGGCAAGGCGGTCCGGCGGGCGGACCGGCTGCGCGCCGACCTGGCGCTGACCGTCGATCACCTGGCCTTCGCCGACCTGCCGAAGCTGTGGCCCGCGGCCTGGGGCGGCCATGCGCGTCCGTGGATCGTGCAGAACATCACAGCCGGGACCGCGCGGGCCGGCCAGGTCACGCTGGGGCTGGAGGCGCCGCCGGATTTGTCCAAGATCAAGCTGGTCGCGGCGGGCGGCACGCTGCAGGGCGACGACGTGACGATCCACTGGCTGCGCCCGGTGCCGCCGATCGAGCACGCCCAGGCGCTGCTGACGCTGCAGGGACCCGACGTGATCGAGATCGCGGTGCCGAGCGCGCGTCAGGGCGCCGGACAGCTCTCGAACGGCACGGTGCGGATCAACGGGCTGTCGGTGAAAGATCAGTTCCTCGCGATCAACGCCGACGTGGCCGCCCCGGTGCCGGATTTGCTGACCCTACTGCGCCATCCGCGGCTGCATCTGCTGGACCGGCATCCCATCCCAACCCGCAACCCGGCGGGCTCGCTCGCCGGCAAGCTGAGCGTCAACCTGCCGTTGGAGGAGCACCTCGAGTTCAGCGACGTGGCGATCCATGCGCAGGGCCAGCTGAGCGCGCTGCGGCTGGGCGGCCTGGTGGCTGGGCGGGATTTGGACCGTGGGGACATCGCGATCGACGTGACTGCGGATGCGCTGAAGGCGACCGGGCGCGCGACGGTCGGCGGCATCCCGGCGGCCCTGTCGGTAGATATGGATTTCCGGCCCGGGCCACCATCCCAGATCGTGCAGCGGGCGACGGCGTCCGGCGTTACAACGGCGCAGCAGCTCGCCGGGGCCGGGCTGGACGCCGGCGGGCTGATCGGCGCGGGTACCGGCGCCTTCAACGCGGCGTATCAGACGCAGCGCGACGGCCAGGGCGAGGTGCGGGTGCAAGCCGACCTGCGCGACGCCGCGATGGCGCTGGCGGGCTGGACCAAGTCAGCGGGGCAGCCGGCATCGGTCAGCGCCCGGCTGGTGCTGAAGGCCGACCGGCTGCAGGGCATCAGCGACCTGCAGGCGCAGGGGCCGGGCATGCAGGTGCGCGGGCGTGCCGAGATGGTGGGCGACAAGCCGTCTTTGCTGGTGCTGGACCCGATCGTGCTGGGTCCGACCCAGGCGCGCGGCGAAATCCGGCTGCCGGCTGCGCCGGACCAGCCGATCCGCGCCAAGCTGAACGGGACGGTGCTCGACCTCTCCACCGAGCTGTCCGCCAAGCCGTCCCAGGGCAATACGGCCAAGGATAATGCGGCCTGGGTTGCGGATGTGAGTTTTGACAAGGTGCTGCTGAAGGAGGGGCGGGGCCTGGGCGCCGTCACCGCCCACGCCGAGCACGACGGGCGCCGCCTGCGGGCGCTGCAGATCCAGTCGGGCGGACCCGAGCGGCTTCAGGCTACCGTCAAGCCGCAGGGCAACGGCCGCCAGGTCAGTGTGCGCGCGGCGGATGGCGGAGCGCTGCTGCGGGCGCTAGGTTTGCTGCAGACCGTCGATGGCGGGCAGCTCGCGATCGATGGCCGCTACGACGACAGCGGGCCGGCCTCTGTCCTGTCTGGCACCGCGGACCTGCGGGAATTTCACGTCCGCGACGCGCCGGCGCTGGGCAAGCTGCTGCAGGCGCTCACGGTCTATGGCATCGGTGAAGCGATGAGCGGGCCCGGCCTGGCGTTCTCGCAGCTCACCGCGCCGTTCCGCTGGGACGGCACCGCGCTGGAGCTGAATGAGGTGCAGGCGTTCAGCGCCTCGCTGGGCCTGACGGGGCAGGGGCGGATCGACACGGCGCGCCGGACGCTCGACCTCAAGGGCACCATCGTGCCGGCCTATGCGCTGAACTCGGCGCTGGGGCGCATCCCGCTGCTCGGCCGGCTGTTCAGCGCCGAGCAGGGCGGCGGGCTGTTCGCGGTCAACTACGCGGTGCGCGGGCCGCTTGACGACCCGGCGGTGTCGGTGAACCCGCTCTCGGCCCTGACGCCGGGTTTCCTGCGGCGGATGTTCCGGATTTTTGATTAGGTAGGCTCATCCGTATTCCACCCAATGCAGCCCGTAGTACATGCCGAAGAACCCAGCCAGCGATACCAGGAACAAGACCGAGACCGCCGCCGCATTGACGGTCCGTCCGCGCTGCACCACCCCGAGCAGGCGCTGCAGCGGCGAGCCGCCGCGCAGGCATATGACGGCCAGGATCGCGACAATCGGCATATGGCCGACGGCGTCCAGGTGGCCGAACTCCGGGATCGCGGCAAGGAAGATCGCTGCGTAGGCGGCGGCGCCGAGGCGGACCAATCCACGCCCGGTCATGACGTAGAAGGCCAGGGTGAACTCCACGAAGCCTGCCATGACGACGGTGAAGTCCCAGGGAAAGCCGAACGCCAAGTCTGGATGCTGGGCCACGACGTCCAGCGTCCATTGCGGGAAGACGAACTTCTCCACCGCCGTCCACATCAGGCCAAAGGCCAACCCGCCGGTCAGCAGCGGCACGCGCAGCCGCAGCGCGCCCAGCGTGCCGATCGAGGTCAGCGCCAAATACGCCGCGATCCCCGGGAAGAACACATAGTCAACCATATGGAAAACGCCGAACTGCGTGACTCCGTAGCCATAGAGGACGCCGATCCCGGCGGCGCCCAGAATGCAGGTCCTGCGCCAAGCGACCGCCACCGCGATGGCGAACTGCAGCGCGCCCATCCATCCGACGCTGGCCATCAGCTCGGGCGTCAGCAGCGCGTCGCCTCGCTCCCACAGCACGACGGCCCCCTTGTCCCAGAGCAGCAGGAAGTAGGCGCCGATGGCAAGGCGGACCAGCTTCTCCTCGATATCCGCGTGCAGCCGGCCGCTGGAGGCCAGCCAGGGCCAGCGCCGGGCGACCGCGCCATCCAGCAGGAACCCCGCCCAGACCAGCAACAAGAAGCAAATGCAGATCGCGCCAAAGACCGGCGTGAGCACATGGCCAAGCTCCAGCGGCGGCCGCATGACGTCGGCAACCGAGCAGAACCATTTCACATGCGCCGACGCTGGGACCGGAGTGAGCGCGACGCCGACTGCAAACCAGGCGGCGCGCGCGCCCGCTCGCCGGGGCAGCAGCACGCTGTCTGATGACATGCGCATTCGGTGACCCCGCCAGTTGCTGCACTGGGAATACGGACCGTCGCAACGGCCGGATGCATGCTATCGACGGTTGGCGCTGACTGATAGGAACCCAGGATGCCGGCGCGCTTTGGCAAGATGACGACGAAGGAGGCCTAGGATGGACGTGCGTGCGATCCTGTTCGACGTGTTCGGCACCGTGGTGGA
>JANXVC010000391.1 GCA_025351925.1 Rhodospirillales bacterium
GTCATCGGCACCGCCGCACGCCGTGGCATGGGCGCCTACCAGGCTATCCAGCAAACCCTACGCGGGCAGGCCACTCCCTACCCGGGTTGAGCAGAAACCTTTATGATGCCGAACGGAGCGGCCCGGTTTCCGGTCCCGCCAGTTCTGACGGAAGAATGATGCCTCAAATACCAAACTCCACCCTGTTCGAGCCCTTCATGCTGGGCGACCTCCCGCTCAAGAACCGCATCGTCATGGCGCCGCTGACCCGCAGCCGCTCCAGCGACGCTGGGGTGCCGCCGGACTTCGCGGCCACCTACTACGCACAGCGCGCCACGGCCGGGCTGATCGTCTCCGAGGCGACCAACATCTCGGCGCAGGCCCGCGGCTACGCACTGACGCCCGGCATCTGGTCGCCGGAGCAGGTCGAAGCCTGGCAGCGTGTCACCCGCGCCGTCCGTGCGCAGGACGGGCGCATGGTGCTGCAGCTTTGGCACACCGGACGCATCTCCCATCCGAGCTTGCATGACGGTGCGCTCCCGGTGGCGCCATCGGCCATCAAACCGTCCGGCCAGGCGTTCACCAACAGCGGGCTGCAGGACCACGTGACCCCGCGCGCGCTGGAGACGGACGAGATCCCCGCCATCGTCGCGGACTACCGTCACGCGGCCCAATGCGCCAAAGACGCCGGCTTTGATGGTGTCGAGATCCACTCCGCGAACAACTATCTGCTGGAGCAGTTCGTCCGCGACAGCACCAACCGCCGCACCGACCGCTATGGCGGCGCGCTGGAAAACCGGCTGCGCTTCCCGTTGGAGGTGGTAGCCGCCGTGACGGAGGTCTGGGGCGGCGGCGCCCGGGTCGGCATCCGCATCTCGCCGGGTACGACGGCGCCGGGCGACACCCCGCTTGACAGTGATCCGATGGGCACGTTCAACGCCTATCTCGACGCGCTATCTGCGTTCGGCCTGATGTATATCCACGATATCGAGGGCGTGACGCAGATGAGCCGCGACTCCAACGGGATCGACTACCCCGCGCTGCGCCGGCGATTCAGCGGCGCGTACATTGCCAACAACAACTACGGCCGCGATTTGGCCGAGCAGACTCTGGCCGACGGCAACGCCGACCTAATCAGCTTTGGCCGCCCGTTCATCGCCAATCCTGACCTGGTGGACCGCCTACGCACTGGCGCGCCACTGGCCGAGGCGCCAAAACAATACTGGTACGGCGGCGACGCCACGGGCTACTCGGACTGGCCGGCGATGCAGGGGCAGATTAGGCTTGCTGCCTGATCCAAGGCGCGCTCGAGGGGACAAGAGCTTGTCTCCCCTTCGGGCGAGGCTACTGCGCCGCGACCATCGCAGGCTCATTCGCCTCGGCATGCAGGTCGATCTGCAGCGGCCCGCTGATCTGCAGCAGCGTCCGGGCCCGCTCCATTTCACCCGCCGGTCCATGTCCGACCACCAGGAACCCGTCGGCCTTCAGCGCTTGCTCGTATTGCAGCACGCTGTGACGCGGGATGCCGATGCTGAACAGCGCGGCGCCGAGCGCGCCCAATCCGCCCAGCACGACCGCGCCCTCGACGGCGCCGCTGACGGCGGTGAACACCACCGCGGCCAAGTGCCCGAGCACCATCACCGGCCCGACCACGGGAATTGTCAGCATCATGCCGCCGAACAGCAGGCCCCATAGCCCGCCCCAATAGGCACCGCGGCTGCCCCAGAACCGGACCCGGTCGCCGGCGCTGTAAAAGCCGATGACCTGTTCTTCAGTGTGATAGCCCTTGCCGACGATGCTGAAATTCTTCATGTCGAGGCCGCTTTCGGCGATCTTGCGGACCGCGGCTTCGGCAGAGTCGTGCTGGGCATAGACGGCGACAATGGCGTCGTGCTGAGGCATCGTCAGGTTCCTTGCGGTATAGAGTTTTGGGGCGGCTTGGGTTTTTGGGTCATAGCACTCTCCGCGGTCACCACTGACGCCGGCTGGAGCACCGGCTGCGGCATTTGTCAGAAAATGTTAGGCGATTGGCTGCCAGGCGCGCGGAACCGACTTCGGATAACGGCTATGCAGATACGCACGGGCCAGACCGGCGATGCTATGGCAAGATTTGCGCGCCTGCCGCCACTTTATTCAGATGGAAACTGATGCCGCCTGATCCCTACAAGACGCTTGGCCTCGACCGTGACGCTACGCCGGAGCAACTCCGCGTAGCTTACCGCAAGCTGGCCAAAAAGCATCACCCCGACCTGAACCCTGGCAATGCCGCCGCCGAGGAGCTCTTCAAGGCGGTCAATTCCGCCAACGAGCTGTTGTCCGATCCCGAGAAGCGCGCCCGGTTCGACCGCGGCGAGATTGATGCCGCCGGGGATCCCACGGCGCCGGAGCCGCCGCGCTATCGCCGTTACGCCGACGCAGCCGAGGGCGCACGCTACCGGGGCGGACCGGACGAGGATCATCCGTTCGGCGACATCTTCGGCGATTTCATCAATCGCGGCGGCGGCGAGCCGCTGCGCATGCGGGGCGCCGATGCGCGCTATGCGCTGGCGGTCGATTTCCTGGACACCGTCACCGGGGCGACCCGCACGCTGACTTTGCCGGACGGCCGCACCCTCGACGTACGGATTCCGCCGGGGATCGAGGACGGGCAGATCCTGCGCCTCAAGGGCCAGGGCGGCGCCGGCTGGAACGACGGCCCGGCCGGCGACGCGCTGATCGAAATCCACGCCTACCCACACCCGTTCTTCACGCGCGAGGGCAACGATATCCATGTCAAGTTGCCGGTGACGCTCAAGGAGGCCGTGCTCGGCGGGCGCATCACGGTCCCGACGCCCTCGGGCAGCGTGACCATGACCGTGCCCAAGCGGTCCGACACCGGCACCCGCCTTAGGCTGCGCGGCCGCGGCATTCCGGCCCATGCCGGCCGGCCGGCGGGCGACCAGTATGTGACGCTGCAAGTAACCCTGGCCGACGCCGACGACACATTGGAAACATTCCTGCGCGACTGGAGCCCGGCCGAACCCGGCAACCCGCGCCGCGCGATGGAGGGCGCATGATCACCGTCCAGACCCTGTCCGCCACCGTCGGCGTCGCCGAGGCGGAGATCACCCGCTGGGTGGAGCTGACCTGGCTGCGCCCCGGCGGTTCGCCCGGCGGCTGGCTGTTCCAGGAGGTGGACGTCGCCCGCGTCCGCCTGATCGCCGAGCTGCGCGAACTGCGCATGGACGAGGAGGCGATGCCCGTCGTGCTATCCTTGCTGGACCAGCTCCATGCGGAGCGCCGTCGCATGCGGCTGTTGCAACAGGCGGTGGAGGAAGCGGCTCCCGACGCCGTCCGCGCGAGGCTGCGCGCGCTGCTGGAGGCCGGCCCGGCCTGAAACATTGCCGCGCTAGACACCGTATAGGCCGTGGGCGATGGTCCGCTCGGCAGGGTGGCCAGAATAGCGGAGTCGGGTGCGGATGGAATACGAGCGGCGCTTCAAATTCCTGATCTGCGCGCCGTCCTTCAACACCAGCGACCTCGACTGGCTGCGGCTGCAGGCGATCGTCGCCGAGATCGAGCGCCTCGGCTTCACCGTCGTCGTCGCGCGCAGCACCGACGATGCCGAGCTCGCGATCCACACCGACGCGGCGATCGGCTGCATGGTGGTCGATTGGGGCAAGCGCGGCATGCTGAGCAAGCCGGCGGGGCTGATCTCGCTGGTGCGCAAGCGCGGGCTGGAGCTGCCGGTGCTGATCATGCTGCGCCGAAAGCGGCTGGAGGACATTCCGGTCGAGGTGCTGAACCACGTGGACGGCACGATTTTCCTGTCGGAGGAGACGCCGGAGTTCATCGCCCGCAACCTCGCCAGCCGGCTGCGCAACTACGCGGCGACGCTGAAGACGCCGTTTTTTGGCGCGCTGGTCGATTATGCCGAGGAGGGCAACCAGCTCTGGACCTGCCCCGGCCATAACGGCGGCATCTTCTACCGCCGCAGCGCCATCGGCCGCATCTTTTTCGAGCATCTCGGCCCCGCCATCTTCGCCGATGATCTCGACAACTCGGTGCTGGACCTCGGCGACCTTTTGACTCATGAGGGCCCGGCGCTGGCGGCGCAAAAGGCGGCGGCGCGCATCTTCGGCGCCGAGCGGACGTATTTCGTGCTGAACGGCACGTCGGCGTCGAACAAGATGGTGCTGGGCGCGCTGGTGGCCGAGGGCGACCTCGTGCTGTTCGACCGCAACAACCACAAGGCGGCGCATCACGGCGCGCTGCTGCTGGGCGGCGGCGTGCCGGTCTATCTGCCGACGGACCGCAACGTCTATGGCATGGTCGGACCGATCGACTACGCCGCCCTGGACGAAAATCGCATACGCGCGGCGATCCGCGCCAACCCGCTGGTCGATGATCCCGACGCCTGGCAGCGCCCGCGGCCGTTCCGCGTCGCGGTCATCGAGCAGTGCACCTATGACGGCACGATCTACGACGCGACGGTGATACTGCAGAAGATCGGCCATCTCTGCGACTACATCCTGTTCGACGAAGCCTGGGCCGGCTTCATGAAGTTCCATCCGCTGTTCCGCCGCCGCTTCGCCATGGGCCTGGCGGCGCTGGGGGCCGAGCAGCCCGGGATCATCGCCACGCAATCGACCCACAAGCAGCTCGCGAGCTTTTCCCAGGCGTCGCAGATCCACGTGAAGGACGGCCACATCAAGGGGCAGGCGCGCCGGGTCGAGCATCGCCGGTTCAACGAGAGCGTGCTGATCCACGCCAGCACGTCGCCGTTCTACCCGCTGTTCGCCTCGTTGGATGTCGGCGCGCATATGATGAAGGGCCGGTCGGGCGAGGTGCTGTGGGACGACACCATCCGGCTCGGCATCGAGCTGCGCAAGAAGCTGCGCCTGCTGCGTCGCGAGTACGAGCAGAACGAGGCCGACCCGGCGCGGCGCTGGTTCTACGACCCCTTCGTGCCGCATTCCGTGCAATGGGGCGGCCGGACCGAGGCGGCGCGCGACATCGCGTGGGAGGATGTGCCGACGGACGATCTAGCGAGCGACCCGACATTCTGGGCGATGGCCGGCAGCGACGCCTGGCACGGTTTCCATGACGTGCCGCCGGGCTTTGCCATGACCGATCCGAACAAGCTGACGTTGCTGATGCCGGGTTTCGACCGCGCGACCGGCGCGTATGAGCCGCACGGCATCCCGGCGCCGTTGCTGGCAGAATACCTGCGGGAGAACCGCATCGTGCCGGAGAAGAACGACCTGCACAGCATCCTGTTCTTGCTGACGCCCGGCGTGGAGAGCAGCAAGGCGGGCACCTTGCTGAGCTGGCTCGTGACGTTCAAGCGGCTGCATGACGAGAATGCGCGGCTGCAGGACGTGATCCCGGACTTCGTGCGCCGCCGCCCGCAGCGCTACCATAATCTGGGGCTGCGCGACCTGTGCGGGCAGATGCACGCCTACCACCGCGACGCCGGAATCAGCCGGCTGCAGCGCCAGCAGTTCAGCGCCGAGCACCTGCCGGAGCTCGCGATGCTGCCGCACGAGGCGGCGCGAATGCTGGTGCGCAACAAGGTGGACTACCTGCCGATCGACAGCATCGCCGGGCGGATCGCGGCGACGCTGATGCTGGTATATCCGCCGGGCATCGCGACGATCGTACCCGGCGAGCGCCTGGGCGGCCGCGCCGCGCCGATGATCGACTATCTGCTGGCGTTCGAACGCGCGGAGAACCTGTTTCCCGGGCTGGGCACCGAGATCCAGGGCGTTTATCGGGAGACCGGGGCGGATGGGCTGGTGCGGTTTTATACCTATGTTGTGCGCGAATAGATGGTTCTGGGCTGCACACTCGTGTGCCTGATGCGTGCCGTGGGTTTTGTCCGACAAAGGAATGGACATCGGTGTCGGCTCGTTTGACGGACGCCTGTTCGACCTACCTTCCCAGGTAGGACGGAGGACGCTTTTCCACGAACGCGGCTACTCCTTCTTGGGCATCATGAGTTGAGACGATGCGGGCAAAGGCAGCCTCCTCAATCGCAAGCCCGTCGTCGATGGACGCATCCATGCCGCGGTGGATGGCTGCCAGAGCAGCGGCAAGCGTCAGGGGCGGCTTCGTGGCAAGCTCCGCCGCCAGGGACAGGGCGGCCCCAAGCAGGTCGGCACCGGGCACGACACGGTTGACCAAACCGAGCCGGGCGGCCTCGGTCGCGTCGAAGGTGCGCCCGGTCAGGATCAGCTCCGCTGCGGCTTTCCGTCCAACATTCCGGGGCAGGCGCTGGGTGCCGCCGAACGTTGGGATGATGCCGATGTTGATCTCCGCCTTGGAGAAAACGGCCGTGTCCGCAGCGAGCGCGATGTGGGTGGCCTCCACCAACTCGCACCCGCCGCCGAACGCGATCCCATTCACCGCGGCGATGACCGGCTTAGGAAACGACTCGACGCGCCGGGTCATCTGGTGGCCCGGCCGCATGAAGTGCGCGACCGCCTCGGCCGGGCCTGCCTCCATGTGACGCCGAAAGGCGGTGATATCTGCGCCGGCGCTGAAGGCACGCCCCTCACCCGTGATGACCACGGCACGTATCTCCGGGTCCAGCTCAATGCCGTCCAGGGCGGCCACGATAGCGGCAAGCAGCTCGTTGTTCAGGGCATTCAGCTTTCCAGGGCGGTTGAGCGTCAGCAGCGCAACTTGTCCTCTGGTCGCCACGGTCAGCACTTCGGTCATAATCCAGCTTTCCTTTTGAGAATAAAGCGGAGCCTCGGTCGGTCTGCACCTTGGAACCACTCTTGAGGGAACGCCACGATGGACGAGACATACGACGTGCCGGCGATCAAGGCCGTCTCTGGCAAGCCAGAGGGCGGGCAGGGCCGCCGTGGCTTGCTCAAGTGCATGGTGTGGGCCGGCACGGGGGTGCTCTGGACGGTGAGCGGCGGGGTGCCGCAGTCACGGCTGATCGCCATGGCCGAAGCGGCGACGCCGGGCGCTGCCGCAAGCGCCGCTGGCGAACTGAGCTTCATCCAGATCAGCGACAGCCACATCGGCTTCGCCAACCCGCCCAACACTGACACGCCCGGCACGCTGCGCGAGGCGATCGGGCTCGTGACCCGGCAAAAAGCCGATGCTGCGTTCATGCTGCACACCGGCGACGTCAGCCAGCTGTCGAAACCCGCGCAGTTCGATACGGCCGAGCAGATCATCCGCGAGGCCGGGCTCGACGTGCACTACGTGCCGGGCGAGCACGACGTGCTGGTGGATGACGGCCGCGCGTTCTTCGAACGTTTCACGCCGGGCGCCGCCAAGGGCTGGTATAGCTGGGACCAGCAAGGGGTGCACTTCGTCGCCCTCAACAACGTGCAGGACTTCAAGGCCGGCGGCCTGGGCAATCTCGGGGCCGAGCAGCTCGCCTGGCTGCAGAAGGACCTCGTTGAACGCTCGGCCAGCCAGCCGATCGTGGTCCTCGCCCACGTGCCGCTATGGACCGTCAGCCAGGAGTGGGGCTGGGGCACGGATGACGGCGCGCAGGCGCTCACCCTGCTGCGCCGCTTCGGGTCGGTGACGGTGCTCAACGGGCACATCCACCAGGTCATGCAGAAGGTCGAGGGCAGCGTCGCCTTCCACACCGCCCGCTCGACGGCGTTCCCGCAGCCGGCACCCGGCACCGCGCCCTCGCCGGGGCCGATCAAAGACGTGCCCGCCGGCCGGCTGCGCTCCATGCTGGGCGTGACGCGAGTGTCGCGGGTCCAGGGTCAGTCCGGCCTGGCCATCATCGACACCCCGCTCGGCGCTTGAAGCCGGTGATTGGGAGCACTGCCATGACACGACGCATGTCGCTTGCGGTCGCCGTGCTGGGCGGCCTTGGAGCCCTGGCCGCCAGCGGGCCAGGCGCCAGGGCGGCTGAAGCCCAGGTCATGATCGACAACTTCAGCTTCTCGCCCGCGGAGCTCACGGTGGCGGCGGGCACGCATGTCACCTGGACCAACCGCGACGACATTCCGCATACCGTCACGAGCCGCGAGGACCCGCGCGTCCTGAAGTCGCCGGCGCTGGATACCGGGGACAGCTTCGCCGTCGCCTTGGACACGCCCGGCACCCACCACTACTTTTGCATGCTGCACCCGCATATGCAGGGAACCGTGGTCGTGCAATGACCTCGCCCCTGGGGGCGCTGGGTAGGCTGGCACCGGCTCCACGTTAGAAGGCAGCGTGTCATGCGATGGCGTCCCCTTACCGGCCAGGAGCGCGCGATGACCTTGCCAGGGGTTGCCGACTTCGAGCGGGTGGTGCTGCCGCACCTCGACGCGGCCTACAATCTGGCGCGCTGGCTGGTGGGAGACGCCACGCTGGCGCAGGACGTCGTGCAGGACGCGGTGATGCGGGCCCTGAGCTATTTCGGGTCGTTCCGCGGCGGCGATGCCCGTGCCTGGCTGCTTCGCATCGTGCGGAATACTGCATACACCGCGCTCGCGGCGCGACAGCGTGGCGGCACGGCCAGCCTGGATGCCATGTGGCGGGACGGCGAGGCCACAGCGCTGCAGGTGCATGATCCCGCGGACGATCCGGAGGCCGCGCTGGCGCGGAGCGAAAATGTCGCTCAGCTCGACCAGGCGCTGGCGGCGCTGCCGCTGGAGTTGCGGGAGTGCCTCGTGCTGCGCGAGCTGCAGGAGCTTTCATATAAGGAAATCAGCCACGTCACCGGCGTGCCGATCGGCACGGTGATGTCGCGGCTTTGGCGGGCGCGCCAGCTTTTGATGCGCAACCCGGTCGAGGGAGGCGAGACATGACGGGCGACGGATGCGCAGAGATACGGCTTATGGTGCAGGCCGACGTGGACGGCGAGCTGACGCCGGCCGAGGCGGCCCGAGTCTCCGCGCACTTGGACGGATGCGCTGGCTGCGCCAGCCTTCCGGCGCAGCTCATGGCATTGTCGGGCAGCATACGTCGTGAGGCATTATACTACCCCGCACCCGACGCGCTGCATGCCGCGATCCGTTCCCGCATTGCCGGTGCTGCACCGCAGCCGGCCGAGGGCGCGGCCATGCCGGACATGAACCAGTACACGGCGGCCCGTTGGTGGAAACGGCTGCCCCGCCCGACATGGCGCGGAAGCGCACCGTTCGGCGCGGGCTTTGCCTTGGCCGCCTGCCTCGCCCTGGTGGTTATGCTGCCGCGCGGCGATGGCCTGCCGGATGACGTGGTTGCGGGCCACATCCGTGCGCTGCAGCCGGGGCACCTGCTGGACGTGACGTCCACCGACCAGCACACGGTCAAACCGTGGTTCGATGGGCGGCTCGACTTTGCGCCGCCGGTGCGGGACTTCAAGGCCGAGGGTTTCCCGCTCACCGGCGCCCGGCTCGACTATCTCGCCGGGCGGACCGTGGCGGCTCTCGTCTATCAGCGCCGGCAGCACGTCATCGACCTGTTCGTCTGGCCGGACGGCCGCCACTTCGACCGCAGCCCAGTCGTCGGTGACCACAGCGGCTACAACGTCCTGCGCTGGAGTCGGGACGGCATGGCGTTCTGGGCCGTCTCCGACCTCAACGCCCAGGAACTGGCCGACTTCGTCCGGCTCTGGCAGGCGGAGTGACGCCCTGTCCATAGTCCTGCGGCACAGTTCCGAGACGATGCTCCAGCTACGGCCGTGAGGAGGCCTTGGGTCACCCTTATGATGGGCATGTTCCCGCTTTTTGTGAACGAGTGCGCGCAGGCGGGCGCCTACGAACGCACGCCCGCCTGTCGGCGTGGTCAGAACACGTAAACAACGCGCAGGGTGGCGCCGATGTCCTGCTTGAAGCCGCCGACGACTTTGACGTCGTGATTGACCTCCAGCATCGTCTGCAGCCGCGGCGTCAGGAACAGGGCGGCGTTGGCGCGTATGCGCTGTTCCTCGGTCTTGGCCCCGTTGAGGAAGCCGTTTACGCGCTCCACTCCGCCAAACAGGCCTTCATAGCCGATCGAGGTGGTGAACGCCGCGTTCCAGCGCCAGTTGGCCCAGAACTGAGTGCGATACGTCGTATCCTGGCTAAGCCGGCGGTTGCCGGGGACGTAGCTGCCGTTGTCGCCATAGAACAGGGCGTCGAACTCGGCGTCGAAGCCCAAGTGGTCGCCGATGCCCTGTGTGAGGCCGATCTGAATGTCCCCCTTCCAACGGTTGTCGCCTAGGTTGATGGCCGAATGCGAGTCGTAGGACTCGATCGGCGGGTAGAGGAAAACGGTAGTGTTGAAGTTGGTCTTGGTCGCGGTGTTGACATAGGGCCAGATGAACGCCGAAAGGCTTGTCTGCTGCGCGCCGAACGCACTGCCGAGCCGCTGTCCACCGATGTGGGCGCCCGACAAGGAGCCGAAGCTCTGGATAAGCTGAAAACCGGCAGGATGTCCTGCGATGTCAATGAAATGGACGTAACGGGCGACGGCGACATTGATCTCGACGCCCGAGTTCTTGATCGTCGGGCCGCGGGCGATGTTGAATTCGGTGTCGTGGCCGAACACGTAGTAGCCGATGGCCAGGTTGGTGCCGGCGGGCAGCGGCGTGAACTCGTAGGGCTCGATCTCCTGCGCCTGGGCGTGGCTTATCGAGCCGGCGGCCAGCGCCAAGCCCAGCCCCAGGCAAAGCAGCCCGGCCCG
>JANXVC010000424.1 GCA_025351925.1 Rhodospirillales bacterium
CACGCGGCGGCGCAGGCGGGGTTGAACCGACCCGACCTTGGCCGGCGTGACAATGGAGAGGCAGTGGTAGGCTCTTTCTTTCCTGTGCCGTGCCAGCCGCGCGGTCGCTGGTGGCCAGGCCCTCCGTGCCAACGATGATGAGACATCGTCTCCCCGGGAGTTTAACCTTGAGTGTGCTGAAGGATGATCTTGCTCATGCCCATGACACAGACCCCGATCGATGCTGAGGCGAGCGCCGCCACGAATGAAGGCCGGAGGCCGACAGTGGCGGCGCCAGCCTCGGCATCACCTGAGCTCACCGCTCGTCCGCACCGCCGGATCTTCACCGCCCAAGATAAGCTGCGCATTCTCGCCGACACGGATCGTGCGGCTGACACCGGCGGCATCGCCGCCATTCTGCGCCGCGAGGGCCTCTACTCCTCGGCGTTGACCGACTGGCGCCGGCAACGCGCTGCCGGCGCTTTTGGTGCACTGACGCCGGTCAAGCGCGGCCCGAAGGCCGCTGAACCCCACCCGCTCACCACCGAAGTGGCGGCTCTTCAGAAAGACAACGCGCGTTTGACGCTGCGACTGGGCGCGTGCCGAGGCCATCATCGGAATCCAAAAAAAAGTTGCGGAGCTGCTGGGCATCCCGCTGGTCCCCAGCGACGACGAGCCTTGACCGACGCGGTCGCTGGCCTGGCGCCACATAGTGGCTTGATGGCGGCAGCCTGTGCGGCGCTCGGGGTCTCACGCGCCAGCGTGCAACGCCGGCGCACCCGCCTGGCCGCGCCGGCGGCGCTCCTTCGCCCACGACCGCGTCCAGCACGGGCGCTGAGCAAGGCGCAACAGCAAGCGGTGCTGGACCTGCTGCATGCCCCGCGCTTCGCCGACCAGGCGCCGGCTGAGATCTACGCCTGCCTGCTCGATGAAGGCGTCTACCACTGCTCGATACGCACCATGTATCGGCTGCTGGGCCAGAACGGCGAAGTCCGCGAGCGCCGCGCGCAGCTCCGCCATCCCGCCTACCAAAAGCCCGAACTCCTAGCAGAGCGTCCAAACGAGGTCTGGTCCTGGGACATCACCAAGCTGATGGGGCCGACCAAATGGAGCTACTTCTATCTCTACGTGATCCTCGACATCTTCAGCCGCCGGGTGGTCGGCTGGTGCGTGGCCGATGCGGAGAGCGCTGCGTTTTTCCGGCCGCTGTTCGATGATGCGATCGCCAAGCACAACGTGCCGCCCGGTCAGCTGACGCTGCACGCCGACCGCGGCGGCCCGATGAAGGCCCGCGCCACCGCCTTGCTGCTCGCCGACATCGGGGTGACGCGCTCGCACAACCGCCCGCACACGTCCAACGACAATCCTTTCTCCGAAAGCCACTTCAAGACCCTGAAGTATCAGCCGCGCTTTCCCCAGCGCTTCGGCTGCATCGAGGACGCCCGGAGCTTCTGCCGCCAGTTCTTCGATTGGTATAACCAGGAGCACCACCATGCCGGCATCGGCCTCATGACCCCGGACCAGGTGCACTACGGCCAGGCCGACGCTGTTCACGCCGCTCGCCAGCAGACCCTCGCACTGGCGTTCCAGGCCAACCCGGAGCGCTTCGTCAACAAGCCGCCCACGCCGCCCGACAAGCCAACCGCCGCCTGGATCAACCCGCCCACGCCGAACAGCCGTGCCTGAATGCCGGCCCTGGCACCAACGCAACCGTTGAAGCGCTGCATGCCTTTCCCCGGCTGCCCTCTTGCGTGTCATCAGCCACCGTCTCGACCTCACGTCTCGCCGGCCCGCTCCCATTGCAATCCGTCACGTAACGCAAAGAACCCGTAGGCCGGTCGTCTGATCCTTACTCGCCAGGATCACACCAAAGGGCCGACCGCCTCGCCCAGCTTGATGCCGCACAACCAACTCGACTATCCAAGCCTAAATTCCAACCCCCGGCCGTATCAAAGTCGTTGACAGGTTCCGGAACCAAAAGTTCGATTCAGCTTTCTTTGTTCATTGTGGGGCGACTGTCCGAAGGCCTGAACTCGTCGGCGGTAATGGTGCCGCACTCTGCCTAGCAACGGATATTGACATGAGGCTCGACGGCCTGACGCCAGGATTTGAAGCTTGACATGCGGTATCTAGAATAGGAATATTTCCTGAAATAGGAAGATGTTCGTTTCATGGTCGTCAGCGAACACTGGAGATACCAAGGACGGCAGTATCATCAGTGGTTCGGTCATGGCACAGCGCCAAGGGAGGAGAAGGAAGCTGGGTCGGCGAAGCCCGGCAGCCTATTTGATCCTCTCAGCATCGGGCAACGCGTCGATTGTTTGACTGGGAGCGTCATCGCCCATTCTCCGAGGGACGAGCGATCCCGATGGGAGGCGCGGCTTAGTGGAGCAAGCCGGGACAGCCTGAAGACTGCTGTTGCCCTATGGTACGGTGCCTCGGGCATGAGCCGAGACGGGTTCCGCCAAAAGCTGCTTGATCCCTCCACCGCTGACGAGACAGTCGATCAACTCAGGCGTGCAGCCAAAGGCGTCGTTGACGCCCGAACACATGCCGAACTGACTGTGGCCGGGGAGAGCCTCGCCCGAGCCGCGCAGACGGTTGGCGTAGATCGATGGCCGCGCTTTCTCGGCGACGCGGAACGGCGAGATGTTGCGGCAGTCTCGGACGGAGCGATCCCAGGTGTCGTCAAGGCAAGTGCTGCGGGAACGGATATGACGGCAGGCGCCGTCGGTCTTGGACTTGTGCTTCTCCTCCTGGCCCTGAAAAACCAAGGTGCGAGCCCTGCGCGGCCGGCAGCGCCAAGCAAACCTTCGATCGTCCGGCAAGCTCCCCCGGAGAAAGACGCAGGTGGCCCGAGGAACGCACCGCCCGAAAACCTTGCCAAACCCGGTGACGCCACGCTCGCCGAGGACCGAGGCAAGTACATCCTCGATGGGAACGGAAGGGGCGGCGGCAGGCACGGACCAGGCTGCGCGACACCTGACAAAAGTA
>JANXVC010000495.1 GCA_025351925.1 Rhodospirillales bacterium
GAGCCGAACCCGCTGTGCTAGTTTGATCCTCTGGCTCCAGAGGGATGACACCATGACCCAGGACACACCGCAGGGCACATCGCCCATCGATATTGACGCCGCGCTCACCAGCCCCAGCGCCTACTTCGCCCAGCCTCAGGACGTGCTGACGTATCCCGGCCTATCCCGGAAGCTTCAGCAGAAACTCTTGCGTCAATGGGAGCAGGACGCACGACAACTCGCAATAGCCGAGGGTGAAGGCATGGGTGGCGGGGAGGAAAGCATGCTGGGGCGAGTGAGCCAGGCGCTCCGCGCGCTCGACCACCCGCAGGAGACAAGCACAAACGACACAGTGGCAGGGGAGGCGCAGGCCTCGATCGGAGCCGCCGCGAGAAGTGTCGCTGCCGGGCTCCAGAAAGCTGCGAGACGAGTTCAACATGCGGCATCGCGAACCGAAGGTTACATCACCGAGAGCCGGAAGGTCATTCGCACGCAGCCGATCACAGCCGCACTGTGCATATTCGCGTTGGGCTACCTGTTCGGCCGGCTCGGTTCCCTTCGCCTGTCCGGCGGCCGGCGATAGACGATCGCCCACCGCAAAAAGGCCTGCACCGGCAAAGTCTGTTGCGAAGCCAGCGATTTGGCGCCACAGAGATGTACCGAGGACGCACACGGCTATTAGATCGTCCAGCCTGAAACGTGACTAAGCGCATCAAGGGACCGTCCCCGCCCAATCCCAGAGACTCCACGCCGATCCGCACCAATGTGTGCCCGCCTGCGCCACCTAAGACGACATGATACCGGTGCTGATCTGCCCGGTTCCGGACACCGACGCGAAACTTGGCCAAGTGGCCCACCATTCAACTCGGCTTTTCCGACCGCGTGGGCCCGGTAATTGCCATGATGCACTCCGCCAACGGCCTCGACGGCCAGCTTCTCCGGCGCATCTTTGGGTATGTCTTAGAGTGTAAAATGTGCATGGCCAACAATCCGGCCTGCATCGCGTTGAGCACGACGACTGATCGTGGTGGGGGACCAACCCAATCCAGCGCATATCGCGATTAAACATGAGCGCCGACGCGCTGGAACTTCGGCACGTAGATTGATCGGGATCAATGCGCGTATGGCAACGCCGCTTTTAATTGCAGCGAGTCAAGCGGAGGTGTCATGCGTGCCGATGGTCTGATTACTTCAATGCCAGCAATCTTCATACAGTGCGTGGTGCTCGTGCTGCTGGCTTTTGCCGAACCCGCAGCAGCAATGGACAGTTGCCATGGCAGGTATACCGCAAGGTTGATCAGTCCGGTGCCCTCTCCTGCTCTGGTGGATTTGACGACCTATGATGATTCGCCGCGAAATCTGAGATTGGCCGAGGTCTTCATGGCCGCCCTGCGGGAAGCGGGAGCCAAGACAGGGAGGCCTGCGACCGTGCAGTTAGAACTAAGCTATCGCGTGGATCGGGGCTCGGCGGACGCACAACATTCAGGGTCTGGTGGGAAAAACCGGCTTCGGAATGAGTTTTCTGGGCTGGAGGGAGGTTTGCAACAGTGGATACCTGACATCGGTGCGATGAATTCATTGCAAAATCATGGCTCCTCCTCTCCAAATCGACTCTTTTTACGCGCGCAACTCGTAAAAACTGCTTCACACCGGGTATTATGGGTCGGGATCGTTCAATGCACAGTCAATTCGACGGTGGCGGAAGAGCAACTTGCACGCGATTTAGGCGAGCTTCTTGGGGGATCGCTTGGCCAAGCAGTTGCGCCTCGATCCTTCTAAGATTCAGAAGAGCCCGACCAGATTAGAAGTTTGGTTTCTGGATATGTGAGTTGCGGCATCGGGCTAACCTTGCAACCTCAGCTTACAAACGAACTTACGCCAAAACTTTTTCTTCCAGGACTTGGTTCCACGAAAGATCCTTCGCTTTTGAAGTCTCGCACTGTCGCGCGCGGCCGTCTTGATCTCGATCGAAGTAATTGGCTGCCCCGTATGTCAATGCTTGATCGACCAAAAAAGTGAGGCTGGCTGATGGATCAGTCGTGGGGCGAGTGGGGAAATAGGAGACAATGACCAATCAACTGATGTCCGAGATGGTCCGCAATCAATGGCCGATTACACTGCATCCAGATGCGACCGTCGCGGAGGCCTTCCGTCACATGGATGAAAGCCGGGTTGGCGAGGTGCTGGTGATCGGCGCGAATGATTGTCTGGCAGGCATTTTCACCGGACGAGATGCCGTGCGCATGTTGGCGCTGCAACGCGGGGCGGACAGCCGGCTTGAGGCCGTGATGACCCGGTCGCCGACGTCGTACTGTGCGGTCATATGTCGACCAATGTGCTACGGCTGATGCCGGATGGCGGGTTCCAATACATCTCCGTCGTCGGTCGTGGACACTTGGTTGGCGTGACGTCGTGGGGCCACTTTCGCACTTCGGAGCTTGGCCACATCGACATTGAAATCGACTATTGGGAGCGCATCTGGTCATGTACAGATAGCAACGGTTTCCGTTCGCCCGTGCCGCGTTGCGAGAGCACCGCTGCGCCGTCGCATATCTAATGTTGTCAGCCCTCTTGGTTTTCGGCCCGAGACAAGCGCAGGCGTATGGAGATCCGGCCGAAGGGCATCAGCTTGCCGCGACTTGGTGCAGCGGTTGCCACCAAATCGACTCCCGAGCCCAGCTCCTTGCCACGGATGCCGTTCCCAGCTTCCAGGCAATCGCGGCGATGCCGTCCACGACGTCAATGTCGATCCAAGCGTTCCTGCGCACCTCGCACGCGGTGATGCCGAACTTTCGGTTGACCGAGCCGCAGATCGACGACGTCGGCGCATACATCCTCAGTCTCCGCGCTCGGCCAAATGACGCGCCAAATCGCTACCGGTAGCACGACGGTCGCATACGGCACGAGCTAGCGACATGGTGGGTCACGTCGCAGGCTAACCCTCCTGCTAAAGCATAAAAGGTTCCACAGGGGTCGATATTGCTGGCGAAGTCGGCCGACCCGTCACATTGCTTGCCAAAACGTCTATAGAAACGCGTTCCAATCTGGGTGAAACGGATTTATAAGCGCCGAACTCATGAGTAAATCACTAATACTGACTTCGCCAGCAATAACAGAGTCGGGCCAACATCAGTTTGGATAAACGATCCGGACCAGATTACCGCGAGTGCCAAAAATCGGATCTGCTCCATGGGCTCAGGCTACAAGCCACCATCTCTCCCGGTGACGTATCGGCAGCACTTCTGTGGGTGCTATGTCACTCACGATTTTCTACGGTCCATTGCTCGTCGAATTGAATCGGCCCTGCAATGCGTCCATGCACGAATTGGTCCACGAAGGGACTTCCTGACTCGTCGATACGGTCTGCAGGGCCCGTCCAAACGATCCGTCCCTGCCAAAGCATCGCCACGCGATTGGCAATCCGGCGGATGCTGCCGACATCCTGCGTGATCGACAGGCCGGTTGTCCCCAGGATGCGCACACGCTCGGCAATGAGGTCGTCGATGCCGTGCGTCAGCATCGGATCCAAGCCGGCTACGGGGTCATCGAGAAACAAGAACTCCGGATTTGACGCGATTGCCCGCGCAAGTCCAACCCTTTTCTGCATGCCGCCTGACAACTCGACCGGGGACAGATCGGCGGCGGTCTCGTCCAACCCCACCGCCGCGAGCTTGTCGAGAGCTAACGCCCGCGCCTTGGCACGCGGCATCTGGCCCCTCTGCATTAGGCCGAACACGACGTTTTCCCAAACCGTCAAGGAGTCAAACAGCGCATTCCGCTGAAACAGCACTCCAACCCGTTGCATCAGTGCGTCACGCGCACGGCCGCCAAGCGTGGTCGTTTCCTGTCCATCAATCCGGATCGATCCTGAGTCCGGCTGCAATAATCCAAGAATGCATCGCAGGAGCACTGTCTTCCCGCTTCCCGAAGTGCCGATCAGGACCAGGTTCTCACCTTCGAGGACATCGAGGTCCACCCCGTCCAGCACCATGGATGCGCCGAACGAGAGACGGACGCCACGAATTTCTAGCCGGGCGCGCGGGGAAACAATCGCACGAACACCGGTCATGGCGGCCCTAATTCCTCGCTTGTCAGAAGGCGGTACTTCTGAGTCCCGCGCAAGCACGATGCAGCCCAAGCGATAGCCGATATCTTCAGGCATTCATCGGCAGGACTGCCATGCCGTCGGTCCCGTCCCGCTTTATGCCCGTAAACACTTTGTTTATCGCTGCGTGTCGGCCCGAGGTGAAACGGCCCACCCCCTTGCCGTCCGCGGATGCCGACGTTCGAGCCGCGGACGGTGATGCGCATCCGTATGGTGTCGAAGATCAACAGAGCGGACCAGCCCGGTCGCAGCCCGGCAAGCACCTCGGCGCCATGCGGGTTTATCATCCCAAGCGTTTGTTCGAATGCAGATGGTGAGATGACGGTCACGCGAGCGCCAGGGGCGCCGCCAACTTCCTCCTTCACTGCTGAGGCCACTTCGCCGCTGCTCGCATCCACAATCAACTCCGTGTCCTACCTAGCAGCGAACTCCAGTTTGTTAGCATGGAGGCCCGTCTCGGCGACGTACATCGCCATTCCTTGCGAATACCGAAGAGCCATGTGCTCCACGCAATCGAGGCCGTGTGCCTGTTACTTCCATCCTCCATCCGGGCCGGATCTCCGTTCCCTCGAAGCCATCGCAGACCATGACCTCGGACTCCAGAGTGCGACGTCGGCTCGAACTCATGGGCCAGGTTATCCTAGGATCACCCGGCACGCACCGGATCAACCATCGGGAGTCGAAACTCGATGAATGGGACGACCGGCTTCTGGTCATAATTGACACCTCGCGTGAGAGCTTCAGAGTGTCCAGCGAGCCGGATCAATCCCAGGCATCCTGTCGAACCGCTCCGGCAGCCGCAGCAGCGCTAAACCTTCCCGCGCGTGGATGGGCCGTGAGGAATAGATCTAAAGCAGGAGCGCGTTAGGGTTCAAAATGCTGAACTTTGCTGCATTCCATCGGTCGGCACCTCGCTTTCGTCGGCGTCCGCGCGCTCAACTCCCGCTTGTGGTCGAAGCGTGCCCGAGCCGGGTTGGAAAGGCAAACTCCCACCGCCCGCGTTGCCTCACCTGCTAGGTCAGGCGATCAGGCCAGTGGAAATCCTTAACTCATCAAACGACCACGAGGTCATTTTCTACGGCCGTCGTACCCGGCGCCGACCATGCGGTACTCGCGGCGACCTGGCGGTCGTGCGGAGAGTGAACGGTTCCAGTAAGCCGGACCTTCCCACCTTTCACGCGTACCTTGATATCGTCGGGGAAGAGGAACCAGGCGCGATGGAGTGCGTGTGTGATGTCGTCACTGATGTTCGATGTGCTGACCCGTGGTTTGATCGTGGCCTGGTTGGTTACGCCGGTCACGCCGTGCAACCGGCGCACATCTTGCTCCGCGGCATCCTTTTCGTAATGCCAATCGACTTGCCCGGTCAGGGTGACCCAGCCCTTCTCGACTGTTGCCTTGATGCTGTCACGCGGAACCGACACGTTCCACATAAGACGCTCGAGTATCGCCGCCGCTATTTCCTCGTCGCCCCGCTGCGTATCGAAAGGAAGTCGGACCTCAATTTCCTCCACCACCGCTTTGACGCCTTTGACCCGTCGGGCCGCCGTCTCGGCTGCGAGTTTCTGCGCAAAGCTTTCGACGTGACCCGTGAGGGTTACGACCCCAGCATTGGCCGTGACCCCAATATGAGCGGCGGTCACGCTAGGCTCCCATACGAATTCTGCGAGCACGGCCTGTTGTAGCTGACTGTCGTGAGACATGGGATCCTCCAAGGCTACAGGTGGGCAGACCTTCTTGGCCCCTCGCCTAGCCACATCGATAATACCGGCCAGCCGCGCCAGCCAGATTGATTTGGATCAGTATTCGATAATTGGCCCTAAAAATATGAGTGCGGCGGGTCTGTAACGTGACCAGGGTCGGTAGTAATTTCGGTCAGGTTCGTTGGCTTTGCGACGAAGACGACGTCGTCAACCACCCGGTCGAGACGCCGGACCAGGCGCTTGGCTGTGCTGTGCGTAGGACGCGCGAGAGGCAGTCGCCTCCAAGATCGGCAATGCCGATGCAACGTTGGAGCATGTTGAAGGCGGCGATCGGGATTTGATCCGCCCGACTTGATCTGCACCATTCTCGGAAGGGCGGAGGGATCGTACTCGCCCGTGACGGGGCCGGCTATTTCCAGTAGGCTAGGTTTGCATTCTCCGATCGCCGGAAACCATCCCCTGTGTGCTGGAAATCCCAATGACTTGCCGAAACGAGAAGACAATGGCCTACTCGTCCCCGGCCTTTCGCACGGCATTCACTGCTCAATGCGGTCCAGGCGGTCGGTCCAGGCCATGACCTTCCTCTCGATCTACCGGCACGGTTTCGTCCGCGTTGCCGCTTGCACCACAACCTGTACTCTTGCGGACCCTGACGCGAACGCAGAGGCTATCCTCCACGTCGTGCGGCAATGTGAAGAACGAGCCGTAGCCCTCGCGGTCTTCCCCGAACTGGCGTTATCCGGCTATTCGATTGACGACCTACTGCTCCAGGACGCGCTGTTAGACGGGGTGGAGCACGCCATTGGCCGTGTCGTCGAAGGCTCGGCCGGGCTGCGGCCCCTCTTGTTGATCGGTGCGCCGCTGCGCCACGCCGGGCGAGTCTACAACACCGCCATCGCGATCCAGCGCGGCCGGTTGCTGGGCGTTGTGCCCAAAATCCACCTGCCGAACTACCGGGAGTTCTACGAGCACCGTTTTTTCGCTTCCGGCCAAGGCACGTCGGGCGGACAGGTCACCATTGGCCCTCATCGGGCGCTATTCGGCCCCGACCTGTTGTTCACGGCAGATGACGTGCCTGGATTGGTGGTGCATGCGGAGATTTGCGAGGACCTGTGGGTTCCCATCCCGCCCAGCTCCGTGGCTGCGCTCTCCGGTGCCACGGTGCTTGCCAATCTTTCGGCCAGCAATATCACTATCGGCAAGGCTGATACGCGGCGCTTGCTGTGCCGATCCCAATCGGCGCGCTGTCTCGCGGCCTATCTGTACGCCGCTGCCGGACCCGGAGAGTCGACAACCGACCTGGCCTGGGACGGACAGGTCTCCATCTTCGAGAACGGGGTGATCCTCGCGGAAAGCGCGCGTTTCCCCCGTAGCGATCAGATGGTGTTAGCAGACATCGACCTCGACCTGCTCCGCCAGGAGCGTGCTCGGCAGGGTACGTTCGACGATAACCGCCGCCTGCACCTTGGCGCAGACGCCTTCCGGTGGGTCTCCTTCCGGCTCGATCCGCCCGCCGGCAATGTCGGGTTCGAGCGCAGCGTCGAACGATTTCCGTTCGTCCCGGCCGCCCCGGCGCAGCTGTCGCAGGACTGCTACGAAGCCTATAACATCCAGGTTTCTGGGCTCGTGCAGCGACGGTGCGCGATCGGTGCTGGCCGCATTATCGTTGGTATTTCGGGCGGCCTTGACTCTACCCAGGCGCTGATCGTGGCGGTAAAGGCGATGGATCAACTCGGGCAGCCTCGATCAGACATCATGGCCTACACCATGCCGGGCTTCGGCACGAGCGAGGGCACGAAGCGCAACGCCCACCGGTTGATGACCGCGTTCGGCGTTACTGCGCACGAGCTCGACATCCGCCCAGCGGCACGCCAAATGCTGACAGACCTCGGCCATCCTTTCGCCCGCGGGGAGCCGGTCTACGACAGCACCTTCGAGAACGTGCAAGCTGGTTTGCGGACCGACTACCTGTTCCGTGCCGCGAACCAGCACAACGGCTTCGTGCTTGGCACCGGAGATCTGTCCGAGTTGGCGCTCGGCTGGTGCACCTATGGGGTCGGCGACCAAATGTCGCATTACAACGTCAACAGCGGCGTGCCGAAGACCCTGATCCAGCACCTCATCCGCTGGGTCATCAGTTCTCACCAGTTCGACGAAGGCGTCTCCGAGACGTTGGAGGCAATCCTCGGCACGGAGATCTCTCCCGAACTGATCCCGGCCGGGGAAGGAAAGGCGCTGCAGAGCACGGAGGTGAAAATCGGCCCGTACGAGCTGCAGGACTTCAACCTGTTCTACACGTCAAGATACGGCTTCGTGCCTTCGAAGATCGCGTTCATGGCCCTGCACGCATGGGGCGACATGGAGAGGGGAGGCTGGCCGCCCGGCTTTCCCGTCGAGCAGCGTCGCGCCTATGATCTGCCGGCGATCCGGCACTGGCTTGGCGTCTTCCTTCAACGCTTCTTCGGCTTCAGCCAGTTCAAGCGCTCAGCCATGCCAAACGGCCCCAAGGTGGTGGCGGGCGGCGCGCTCTCGCCCCGGGGTGACTGGCGGGCGCCGTCGGATGGCAACGCGAACGCCTGGCTGGCGGAACTGCGGCGGAACGTGCCGACCGAGGCGTCCTGCGCCGACGATTGACCTGGATCAATGACACCTGTGCGGAGAGCCCAGTACCGTGCCGCTTGATTAAGGGCGTTGCGCCGTGGTTCTGCATGACAGTGCCCTATGCCGCTTTCGAACGCAGGCCCCGAACGGCAGGATCAACAGCCCGCCCGGAGCGAGGGTCTCGATCCAAGACGCTGCCGGCCCGATCACCGTGAAACTGACATAGCTCTGGCCGACAGGTTCACACCTGCTGCGAAGACCGTGGCCATTCCGTTCGCCAAAGCCTTCCATCTCCCGGGTGGGCTCTGTTGTCCCGCCTTCAGGCTCTAACTGCCCTGATCTGGATCAGGATGTCACTGAAATTGGCCTGGTAGGGATGGCGAAGCGCGGCAGGGTCGGGCCGAGCTAGGGAGACATGTCCGATGCTGTTCGCAACCCTTCTACGGTCGCTGGTCCACTGCGGCAGCATGGTGGTGATCGATAGTGCAGGCCGCAGTCACCGGATCGGCGACAGCACCCCGCCCCGCTCGGTCGTCCGACTGACGCGCCCTGGCCTGAACTACAACTTGGCGTTCAATCCGAAGCTGTCGATTGGCAAGGCTTACGTCGAGGGGTCTTTCCTCATCGAACAGGGGTCGATCATGGACCTATTGACACTGCTCGCCTGCAACCTTCGCACCATTGGGCCGGGGCACTGGCTGAACTGGACGGCCCACGCCAGGACATGGCTGCAACCGCGTATTCCGATTGGGCAGGCGCGACGCAACGTCGCCTATCACTACGACTTATCTCCGGAGTTCTATGATCTTTTCCTGGATGCAGACCGGCAATATTCCTGCGGCTATTTCAGCAGTCCGAGCGACACCCTGGAGGCGGCGCAGGCGCAGAAGAAGCGGCACATCGCTTCCAAGCTTCTGCTCAACCGGCCAGGTTTGCGGGTGCTTGATATCGGGTCCGGCTGGGGTGGGCTCGCGATGTTCCTGGCCGGGCATGCTGCCGCAGACGTGACTGGCATCACGTTAAGCGTCGAGCAGCACCAGGAGAGCACGATGTGTGCCGCCACTGCCGGCCTGTCGGAACAGGTTCGCTTCCGGTTGCAAGACTATCGGCAGGAGTGGGGAACTTACGACCGGATCGTCTCCGTTGGCATGTTCGAGCACGTGGGCCGCGGCAGCTATGAGACGTTCTTTGCAAAACTGCGCGACCTGTTGCATGACGACGGCGTGGCGCTTCTGCATTCAATCGGCGACAGCGACCCGCCGGGACCGATCAACCCGTTCATCGGCAAATACATCTTCCCCGGCGCCGCGGTGCCCTCGCTCTCGGAGGTGCTGCGGGCGGTCGAGCGGAGCGGGCTCGTGGTGACCGACATCGAGATCCTGCGGCTGCATTATGCCGAAACGCTGCTTCGCTGGCGGGAGCGCTTTATCGCGAACCGTGCCGAGGTGGTGCGCCTGTATGACGAGCCTTTCTTCCGGATGTGGGAGTTCTACCTCGCGCTGTGCGAGGTGGGATTCCGACATCGCAGCAGCGTGGTGTTCCAGATGCAGCTCGCCAAACGCAACGATATCCTGCCGCTGACACGCGACTACATGATGGATCGGGAGCAGCACAAACTGTCCCGAACGCTCGCATAGACACGAGCGGTTTCAACAATCCGAACAGCATGTCGTGCTTCGAATCTGATTAAACCAACTTTGTTCCCGATGGTTGCCTACTCGACTTTGCCCGTATCACGGGATCGAGAGGTCAGGCCCGGATCCAGAATGCTGGCTCGGCGGCGATGAATGCGAGCGCGTCGTCGAGCGGCAGGACAGCGCCGAACGGCCCAGCCGGCCCCCAAGCGTCACGGCGCCACCACAACACTTCGAGGCAGTCGCCGGATGGAAGCGGTTTGAGGCGCGCCACGGGCGCGCCCGTGCGAGCGGATATCAGGGTGTAGCCGCCCCGAACCCGACGCGCCTCCACCCCGCCGCGTGGCCAAGCGTAGGCCGCAATGCGCTCGATCACAGGATCGCTCGACCCCATCGCAATCTTCCTGTGCTGTATTCTATTGAGACCTGCTGCATCACGATAGCCCGAGCAGGTCCGCCATGGTCCGTCCCGATCTTCATCTGCCGCCCAGTTTCTCGGCCTGGCTCTCACCCTTTCTGGCAGGGCTTTCGCACCAAAAACTCTCTCTCCACGGTCTGCTTGCGAGGCGTGACGTGATGCTGGATCCGTAGTAGCCGGGCGACGTTGTTTGCGCCTCATCAGGGGCGTGCGCCATGGTTCCTTCCGCTTGCAAGCTTTT
>JANXVC010000018.1 GCA_025351925.1 Rhodospirillales bacterium
GCGCAGATCCGCGCATGGGCGTTGTCGGTGATGCCGGGGAAGCGCCGCCGTAGCTCGAAGATGACCGACAACTCACCGGCCTCATTAAAGGCGGCGCGGATCGCGGCGGCGTCCGCTTCGGTTACGATGAACATCCCGGAAGCATGAGGGGCGGCGGGTTGCATGAGTCCGCGGATGCCATGTCCGACCTCAACCCTGGCCTTCGTCGGCTCGCTGGTTGCAGGGCCGTGCGTCTAAGCGGGACGTCGTACTGATATTAGGAGGTTTTGACAGGCCAAATCAGCAGCCTCTACGGTTTCAGCCAGCTCACAGCTTCGGTGGAACTTTTGAGAGCAGAGCACCCAGACCCTCCGCCATCGTTGGATGTGCGATGATGGCGTCGCGCAGCCCGGTGTAGGGCATTTCAGCCAGCATAGCCGTCTGCACGACCGCCATCACCTCGCCCGCCTCCGGGCCGATCATGGCGAATCCGAGAATCTGATCATTATCGGCAGCGACGAGCACCTTTACGAAGCCGGTGGTCTCGCCAAGAGTACGGGTGCGCAGGACCATCTCCATAGGCAGCCGCGCGACGCGCACTGCCAAGCCCTGCCGCTGCGCCTCGGCCTCGTTCAACCCCACCCGTCCGAGCGGCGGGTCGGTGAACATGCAGTAGGGCACCAGCCGGTCACGGGTGGTCCGGTCGATGCCCGCCAGGTTGTCCCGGATCACCCGGAAATCATCGAAGGAGACATGGGTGAACTGCGGGCTTCCGGCACACTCGCCGATCGCCCAGGTTTCCGGCGCGCTCGTCGCCAGCCGTTCGTCGACGGCGATGTAGCCGTGCGCGTCCCGCTCGACGCCTGCGAGGTCGAGGCCGATGCCCTCCGTGTTCGGCCGGCGTCCCACTGCCACCAGGACATGACTGCCGTCCAGCATCCGCTCGCCCTTGTCCGTCTGCAGAGTGACGCTGACCGCCTCCCCCGACCGCCCCTGCACGCGCAACGCTGTCGCCGCGAGCAGGACGTCAATCCCCTCCGCCGTCAGGAACCGGCGGACCTCCGCCGCCACGTCCGGGTCCTCCCGGCCGGCGAGCTGCGGCCCATGCTCGACGACGGTGACGCGGCTGCCGAAGCGGCGATACGCCTGCGCCAGCTCGAGGCCGACGTAGCCTCCGCCCAGGACGAGAAGGTGCTCCGGCACCACGTCCAGCTCGAGAGCCTCGACGTTGGTCAACGGATCGGCCGCCGCCAGGCCAGGGATCGGCGGGATCGCCGCGTGGGTGCCGATGTTGAGGAACACCTGGTCACCCGCCATCAGGCGCGTGCCGCCCTCGTTCAGGCTGACTTCGATCGTCTTTGGCGCGACGAACCGGCCCTCGCCCATCACGAGCATGGCGCCGCTCGCCTCGTAGAGTTCCAGGTGCATCGCGACCAGCCCGGCCACCATGTTGCGCTTGCGTTGCCGCACCTGCGCCATATCGATGGCAACCGGGCCCGTCCTGGCGCCGAACGTGCCGCCACGCCGCGCCAGGTCGGCGACCTTGGCGCTCCAGATCTCGTTCTTGCTCGGCAGGCAGTTGGTGTTCGGGCAAGAGCCGCCGACCAGCCGGCGCTCGATGACGGCGACGCGCCGGCCGCTGCGCGCCAGGTGCCAGGCCAAGTACTTGCCGCCTTCGCCGCTGCCGAGGACGAGTGCGTCGAACCGTTCCGGGTTTGCCATTGCTTGCTCCCTTGACTGATTGCGATCATTCCTGCCCGCCAGAGTCCAGATCTACCCCTGACAGAAGGGCGGCCAGTCGGTCTTTCAGGCGTTCGCACCGCCGTCGGTCTGCGGAGCGAAGTGATTGCCGCCGGCGCACCACGACCGCCTAGGAATTAGCCGTCGGATTGCGCGTCACGCCAACCGCCCAGGCGAAGCCTATCACGCCCCCCTTCGCAAACGGCAGCAAGGCAAGCGTCGCGAGCAAGAAGACGGGGATCGCCAGGCCGACCTCGAACAATGCCGACATTGCCCAGGTTCGGTCGGCCAGGAACAAGAACGGCACCATCAGATGCAGCACGAGGAAAATGGTGACATACGGTGCGAAATCGTCGGACGGATACTGCTCGTTGTCGTTGCCGCACACGGCGCAGACTGGCAGCACCGCCAAATAGCCGCCGAACAGCCGCGCCTGGCCGCATGCTGGGCAGGTGCGGCAAATGCCGCGTCGCAAGCCGGTCAGTAGATTTGGCGATGAACGCAAGCTGGCGTCGGGCATCGACACGCCGGCGAACCGCAGGTCGCTGGCTGGTGGGTCAAACGGCATAGTTGCTACTCCCTATAATTCATAGCGGACAACTGGCCAGCGGTGCTTTTGCTATCCGCTTGCTGGTTAGCTCAAGTGTTCCACCGGGATTGGCGGATGACCTCGCAAAAGTTGCCGTGGCGGAAGTGCGGCTCCTTGTCGGCGACGACGTCGGCATTGACGTTGCCGAACGTCGTGTCCGGCTTGTGCCGGTTGCCGTCGTAGAACGCCTGGATGATGTCTTCCTTGAACCGCCCGGTGCGGGGATAGGCGCTTACGACTGCCTCCCGGACCTCATCGGCATAGTCGCCGTAGGCGAGCCCGAGCACGTCCATCTCGACGCCGGCGGTGACGAGCGCGATCACGGGATGCATGTGCTGCGGGATGCCTGGCGTCGTATGCAGGGCGATGGCGGCCCACACCGTGTCGATATCCGCTTGTGCGATACCGTGGCTTTTGAGAAAGGCCCTGGCGGCGTTGGCGCTGTCAACCTCGAACCGTTCGTGGGCACTGCTATGGCCGGGCACCAGGCCGACATCGTGGAACATCGCGCCGGCGTAGAGCAGCTCAGCATCGAACTTCAGCCCGCGATCCCGGCCGGCCAGCGCGCCGAAATAGAATACCCGGCTGGAATGGTTGAAGAGCAGGTCGGTCTCGGTGTCGCGAACGAACTCGGTGACGGCGCGGCCGAGGCCTGTGTCAGGGATCACAACCCCATGGATTGCCGCTGCTTGGATGGCGTCCGTTCTGGTGCTGGAGGTCAGCTTGCCAGCCAGGGCGGCGGCGTTGGGCACGGTATCCCGCGGGTTGCTTGCATCCATGGCCATGTTCCATTCTGTTGGAGGTGCCGGTTGGGAGACTCCGGCCGGAGCGCCGGCATCCGATGCTGACTTTTGCATCCCTGGCGGACTTTTAGTTTGCAGCCGCATCGGCCTGCGTTGCATCAGCGGCTGGGCAAGCGGCGATCAATCCACTGACTGATGTCCGACACGACGAGTTCCCTGCCGGTGTCATTGAGCAGGTCATGAAAACGCCCCTCATACATCTGCAGGGATTTGTCGCTGGAGCCTGCAGCGTCGAAGAAGTGCTGGCTTCCACTCGGCTTGGCGACCTTGTCCGCCGTTCCATGCAGGATCAGCACTGGCAGGGTAATCTGTCCAAACAGGCCTTTCAATCGCCCGCCGGCACGAGCCATCTCCGCAATCGTTTGCGTCGGTTCGGCTTCGCCTGCGATGAGCGGATCGTTGTTCATGGCTTCGACGACCAACGGGTCCCGAGAGAAGTCCTCGGTTTTGAGGCGCACCAGGTGGGCATGGGGAACGATGTGGCTCAGTCCCCGCAACGCGGCCAAGGCGAAGTCTGGCGCTGGAAGCTCAAAGGCGAAGCTTTCGCAGATCAGCCCGGAGAGCTCATGCTGGTGCTCAAGCGCGTAGAAGCAGGCGACCACGCCACCAGCGCTGTGACCCAGCAGAAACACCGGCAGGGCCGGGTCGTGCAGCCTTGCCTGCTCGACGACCGCGGCCAAGTCGCTGACGTAGTCCGCAAAGCTCGCGACATAGAAACGCTCGCCGTCCGACTTGCCACGGCCGCGCAGGTCAACCGCATACACCGCGAGCCCGCCAGCGTTGAACTGTTCGGCGACCCATTGGTAGAGACCGCCGTGTGCGTTGAAGCCCGGCACGATGACAACCACTGCCCGCGCGTTGAGCGTAGGGTGCCAGGAGTGCATGAATATTCGGGTGCGGTCCGAGCTTCGGATTATTCTGTCGGTGTTCGTGAGTTCCATCGTGTCGGTCATGTCAGTCATCCTCTTGTGGAAGAAACAACGCCGTTACAGAGAGGGAAAGCAGAGTCAGCCTCGTGCCTGGGATCATTGTCGCGTTGGTTGAACGCGCCTGTTCAAGCCGCCCTGTGCAGGGTCACATCGTATCGCGCAGCCGGCTCGGTCCGCGACAGGCTGGGCGCCAGGACCTGACGGGCGGCTTCGAAGCTGTCCCAGTCCGCGGCGTCGGGCAGCGACGGAATGGTCACGAGCTCGCCCTGGTCGAGGCCGGCGAGCGCCGCGTCCACCATGTCGTCGGCTGACATGAGGATCGCAGCGGGCATGTTCGCCAATCCGGGGCCGGTGATGTCCCAAAACTCGGTTGCCGTGGCGCCAGGCAGCACCGCCTGGACGCGGATGCCCTTGTCGGCGAGCTCGTGGTGCAGCGACTGGCTGAAGGCGAGGACGAACGCCTTGCTGCCGCCGTAAACGCCGTTCAGCGCCTCGGGCGCGATGGCGGCGATCGAGGCGATGTTGACGATCGTGCCGGTGCCGCGCGCGACGAAGCCGGGGACGACTGCATAAGTCAGCCGGGTCAGCGCGCCGACGTTGAGCGCGATCATGTCGGTCATCTTATCGACATCCGAGACCAGCAGCGGCCCGGCTGCCCCGACGCCAGCATTGTTGACCAGCATCGTGACGCTGGCGTCGGTGCGCAGGGCGGCCTCGACCCGGGCGAGGTCGGCCGCGTCGGTCAGGTCGGACACGATGGTCTCGACCGCACGGCCCGTGGCGTCGCTCAACTCGGCGGCAAGCGCGTGAAGACGGTCGCCGTTCCGCGCGACGAGGATCAGGTCGTAGCCGCGCTTTGCCAGCCGGTCCGCATAGACGGCGCCGATGCCCGACGACGCGCCGGTGATCAGGGCA
>JANXVC010000213.1 GCA_025351925.1 Rhodospirillales bacterium
CCGGCCGGCAATCGTCGTAACTTTCTTACGCGCTCCGTGTTGATCGTCGCTGCAAGGTTGCAAGCCCTCGTGCAGGAGCGCTCGGGCATTCTCTGATCATGTCTCCTTCAGATCCTAGCAGCCTTATGTGGACGGCTCCGGGTCAGCAAGACTTTTTCGGCTGCCAAGTGGCCAGGTTTGGCCTCTACTCCGCAGCTGTCGCTGGTCAATCGCGACCGAACCCGCGCGGAGGGTCGATGGCCTGGAGTTCAGCAAGATCATGGTCGCAGATCGCCTGCAATGCGTCGGCCAGCGCACTATCTCGCAGGTTGGTCGGCAACGCATTGAGCCAGTCGGCATATTGCGTCTGCAACTCTCCCAGTTCAGCGACCGCGTCATGCCACCGCCGTGCGCGGCTACGATGGTCGGTTGGGCGCCGTGTTCGGATCACCGGCGTGTCAGCCGTGCGCGCGGCACGGTAACGGGCCTGGCGTTCGGCATCGGTCATGGGCGTTGGTGCATGTGTGGACGGCCCCTTGGATGCAAGAGCAAAGTGAGAATTCTGACGGGCGGATCGACTGCGATCATGTGTACGGCCTGTCGACGCGGCTCATGACCGCTGGCCCAGATGGGGTCCGCGACCCAGTCCCAAACACTTGGGCGACTTTGGAAAGCCTGTGCACCAAACGGGTTCGCTGGATCATCGGTTCGACCGATCGTCATCTCATTTAGCTCTTTCACCCCGGCATCGACGCGCGGTTCAATTGCTGACCAGCCAAGCGCCGGCAGATCTCACGCGCGTCGTCGAGCCCTCCGCTGACCCAAGTCTACCCATGCCGGGGGCGAACTTGGTCATGATTGCCGCCTGCGTCGAAGGTGGCCGTTTCAGCCGAGGGCATCTCGATGTTCAATCCCGGCCGAAGCCGCGCGGCGGTTCGATGGCCTCGAGCTCGGAGAGATCGAGCTCGACAATCGCCCGCAAGGCTTCGGCCGTTGCACTGTCTTGCTGAGTGTCCGCCAGCGCGTCCAGCCACGTGGCATACTCTGTCTGCAGTTCGATAAGCCCGGCGACAGTGTCATTCCAGCGCTGGATGCGGCTCCGCCGGTCCGCCGGTCGGCGGATGCGAATCACCGGTGTCCCGCTCGTCCGTGCGGCGCGGTAGCGAGCCTGACGTTCGGCGCCGGTCATCGCGATATCAGCAATCGAAGGTCGGGGCACGGGTCCACTCCATTGCGTTACGTGACGAAATGATGGTCATCGCGCGGCCGCTCCAACCGGGGTGCCGGGGCGTCGATAGACCTCTCCGCGCGACATGATCGCCCATGCCATACGGGCCATCTTGTTGGCGAGCGCCACGGCGACGAGTTTGCGCGGCTTGCGTTGCAGAAGAGCCTGCAACCAGTCCGTCATTTGCCGGCTACCCGGCTTCATCGCGGCCTTGATCACCGAAGTGGCGCCGGTAACGAGCAAGACCCGCAAACGTTCATTGCCCGCTCGACTGATACCGCCCATCCGTTGCTTGCCGCCGGTTGAGTGTTCGGTGGGTGTCAAGCCGGCCCACGCAGCAAAGTGACGGCCAGATTCAAACGCTTCCGGATTGACTGCAAGTGCCAGCGTCAGCGCAGTGATCGGGCCTACGCCCGGGATGGTGGCGAGACGTTGACTGACTTCGTGGGCTTTGTGCATAGCGGTCAACTTGGCGTCGATTTCCTTGATCTTGGTGTCGAGGTCGGTGATCTGGCGGCCCAGCAGGGCAGCCATGTCCCTGGCCTCGGACGGAATGCAGGCCGCTTGTTCAATGGTTGTGAGCAACGGACCAATGTTTGCCAGGCCCTTACCAGTAATGACGCCGAATTCAGCCGCATGACCACGCAAGGCGTTGGTCAGTTGAGTCCGCTGACCAACCAAGCTCTCACGCACCTTCAAAACCATATTTTCGGCTTGCTGGCTCACCGACTTCACCGGCACGAAATGCATTCCCGGCCGCCCGCTTGCTTCACAGATCGCCTCGGCGTCGTTGCGGTCATTCTTTCCACGTTTGACGTAGGGCTTCACGTATTGGGGCGGGATCAGGCACACCTCATGGCCGAGCGTGCTCAGTTCGCGTCCCCAATGGTGAGCGCTGCCACACGCTTCCATGGCGATCTTGGTGCGCGGGAGCTTTGCGAAGAAGGGAATCATTTGGGCGCGGCGGAGATTAATGCGCAACACCGGTCGGTCTTGCTGGTCGAGACCATGCAGGGTGAAAACGGCTTTGGACGTATCGATCGCGATGCACTTATAATGGGTCATGGATGGCTCCAAGATTGGCGGTTCACAGCACCATTCTGGCACTCGATGCCGTGGGGCCGTCCACCCCAACACTTGGCGG
>JANXVC010000221.1 GCA_025351925.1 Rhodospirillales bacterium
CGCGCAGCGCAACCTGTTTGAGAACCGCGACCTGCAGCCGACGGCCGACCTGCGGGAGATCGGCAAGGGCCTGCTCGCCGCGCATTTCGGGCTGGACACGGCGGCATTGCTGCAGGTGTTTACTGGCAATAAGCAGGTGCAGCCGATGGTCCGGCTGCTGCGGGGATAGCGCCCGGCGGTTCGCCTGGTCGCTCACCGGACCTAAGCAGGGTTGCATGGCCTGGGTCACAGATGAGTCTTTAAAAGTCCAGGCCACGCAACCCTGCTTAGGTTGTTGTCTGTGCGCAGACTGATAAACGTCTGCTTAAAGCTTTTTCGATCGAACTGGATCGAAAACGATCTTTAGCTATCTGTTTTACCGAGCAACTTTATTTGACAAAGAGCAGATTGGTCGGATGTTGCTCTACTTGCAGGCAGGGCTACTCGGATGCCGAGTTGGCCGCGACGTTTCGGCTTAGGTCGAGGCCAACGGCATCTGGTTGAACAGGGCGGCGGGAACCCGGTCCTTCGACGTCCAGTTAAATCTCCCGCGTCGCCTTTTCCCAATAGGTGGCGTCATACGTCGGCGCAAAGTCGGGTGCCTCGGCAAACGCGGTGCGCGACGCTGTGGTCGAGGCCATGCTGCGAGTCGGCTTTGCTCACGAACACCAGCTTATTGCGTACTAAAACGTAACGGACGCGCGCGATGGTTTCGACGACCCTATCCAACATTAAGTTGTATAACAAATTCTAGTGAGGAGAAAGCGGGCTCAGACGGAAGATCGTTGTCGAGTAGTGCAAAAGGCGGCTGCTATGTCAATTAACGCTCACTGAACATTGAATTAACAATGTTTGGAGATCTCGTGAAACCTATTCTCAAGCTGCCGTCACTCCGTTATGTTGCGGCGCAGCGAATATTGGGGTGCACGGACATGGCGTTGCTGCGCGATACGGAGGACCGGTCTATGCCGGCCCGGGTCTATCCAGCCTCCGAGGGTGCGGATGACTGGATCGTTGAACCGCCTGCACTCAATGACTTGACCGTGGTTGAGCCTCGAATGTTCACCGGTCGGGCCGCTTTGCTCAACGCATTGGAGTATGCCCACTGCCACTACGGCAGCGCACTCTATCTCTCCCGATAACTGCACGACATCATCGCGATGCGGCCGTGGGCTGCAGCCTGATTTGCACCCTCCGGCTAGAGGGCTAGGCCCACGCGTGCTTCTGCCACCGATCAGGGTATTACTGCAAAACCAGCGAGCCGGGCATAGCCCTGGGTGATATTCGTCAGCTCTGCTTCCGTCGCAACCTCGTCCACCCGGGCAAACCCTAGCGGCGCGCGGCTGGCAACTAGGTCAATCACCCGTTCCGGGCCGCCGACGCGGTTGGACCGGACCACTCCGGTCGTCGCCGGCAGGCGCTCCGCCTCATAGGCCAGCAACGCCGCGGCAGGAGGCTGCTCAAGCAATAGGTCGGCCAGGCAGCGCGCGTCCAGGATAGCCTGCGACGCACCGTTGGAACCAACGGGATACATCGGATGCGCCGCATCGCCGAGCAGGGTCACCCGGCCGCTCGACCAACAGGGCAGTGGGTCGCGGTCGCACATCGGATACTCGAAGATCTCCGGGGTCGCCGCGATCATGGCCTCGACATCGACGAAGGGCAGCGCCAGGCGTCCGGCCAGATGGCGGAACGCCTCGGGCTGCCCGGCACGCGCCCAGTGCTCACGTCCGGGCGGCGGCGCGCTCGCCTCGGCGACTCGCGCATAGATCACCCAATTCGTCAGGCGCCGGTCCGGTGCGGCGCCGGGCGCGATCGGATACAGCACCAGTTTGGCCACGCCGTCGCCCGCGACGACCATCGCGTCGCCGCCGTCGAAGGCCGGCCAGTCCACCGCGCCGCGCCACATCTGGATGCCGTTCCAGCGCACGCCGGGGTCAAGCGGGTGCAAACGCGCGCGCAGCCAGGAGTGAATGCCGTCCGCGCCGATAAGAACGTCGCCTTGGATGTCCCGCGTTGCCCCGTCGAAGGCGGTGAATTGGGCAGTCACGCCGTCGGCGTCCTGATTGAAACCAGTCAGCCGCTGACCGGCCTGCACCGACCCGGCGCCGAGCCGTTTGAAAACGGCGTCCCACAACATGCAGTGCAATCGTCCGCGATGGGCGGAGAACTGCGGCACGTCATGGCCGGCATGGATGCCGCGCGGCTCGGTCCAGATGCGCTGCCCCAAATGGTTCATGTAGGTCAGCCGCCGGGTGCGGACCGCGACGGCGTCGAGCCGAGGCAGCAGGCCGAGCCGGACCAGCTCGCGGATGGAATGCGGCAGGACGTTGATGCCGACACCGAGCGGCCGAATTTCTGTCGCCGCCTCGAACACCGCGCAGGCGACGCCGCGCGCGTGCAGCATCAGCGCCAGGACGAGGCCGCCGATGCCGCCGCCCGCGATGAGCACCCGCATGCCTCAGGCTCTCAGGCCGGCATCAGCGGGGTGCGGCACGGATCATGCGCAGCATCGCCGTCATGAGCGGCGAGGCCGGGTCGGCCAAGGGCGCGATGGCGGTAAAGTGGTTCGCGCCGGGCAGCAGGTCCCAGGTGCCGCCCCAGGCTTCGGCGATGCTGCTGCTCTGGCACAGGTACTCTGTCCCCTCGGCTTCGCCGACCGCGGCGTGCAGCGGCAGGCCTGGAGCGGGCAGGAACAGCGGCGACAGGCGGCGGGCGGCGGCGGCGTCGAGGCCAAGCGCGCCGTTGACGCTGGTCGCCAGCAGCCGTGTCAAGTCGAACAGGCCGCTGATCGCGCACCCGGCATGGACGGCGGCTGGCGGCAGTCCGTGCGCCGCCCAGTCGGTTGCGAGCAGCATGGCCGTGAGGTGGCCGCCGGCGGAATGGCCGCAGGAGAAGACCGGGCGTCCATGCCGGCGAACGAGGAAAGCGGCGGCGTTGCGCAATTGCTCGACGATGGCCGCAAGGGTGACCTGCGGACATAGATCGTAGGAGGGGATGGCTAGCGCTACGCCGTGGGCGACGAAGCCCTGGGCGAGATGGCTGAACCAGGAGCGGTCCAGCGCCTGCCAGTAGCCACCATGGATGAACAGGGCGACCGGCCCGTCGCGGCGCTGGTCCGGCCAGAACAGGTCAAGCCGCTGCCTCGCGCTATCTCCGTAGGCGAGATCGAGTTCGGAATGCGGGTGTGCCGCCCGGAACGCCGCCGCGTCCTGCTTCCAGGACTGCATGATATCCGCATGCTCCGGCACCTTGGCGCGGTTGTTGTATTCGGCCTCTAATAGCCGGGCCTCCAGCAGCGGGTCGATCAAGGCTGGCCGGCTTTTGGCAGTGCGAGCGGATCGAAGGCGTAGTCCTCCGGTTTCAGGAAATGCACCTCGCGCTGCGCGGCCTCGCGGACCACCTGCTCGGGATCATTGAGGTTATGCAGAACGTCGAACAGCTCACGCAGGCGTCGGCTAGGCGCCACCCAGAACATCGCCCGCGTCGGTACATCGCTGAGATTATAGTAGCCGTGCGGAATACCGGCCGGCAGGCGCACCAGGTCGCCGGCGCGCGCTTTATGATGCTTTCCATCGAGGTAGAGGTCGAACTCGTTCTCGATTACGTAGATGAACTCGTCCTGGGTCGGGTGGACGTGCGGCGGCACGAAGGTACCGGGCGGATCGTAGGTCTCGAAGGCAAAGGCGTTCGTCCCCTCCGCCTTGAGATAATACGTGTGGCCGAGGATGCTCCACACCACCTCATCGAGGCCGCTGCCGGCTTGGGTGATGCCGGGATCAAGCCCGACCTGAACCTGGTTGGCGCCTGCCCTCTTCATCGCACGGTCTCCTCCGCCGCCAAATCGTGACCTGGCGCTGTTTCAAGCAGCTTGGCATACGCCTTCGGGCTGATGGGCGCGAGGTGGGCCGCAAGCACGTTGGCGGGCTTCTTCTTGGCGCCCATATCTTCCATCAACTCGTCGAAATGCGCATGGTGGAACGGCGCGATGCACAGCCCGCCATAGGTCGCTGCCACCTTGCGGTCGCCGCGCTTCCATTCGAGCGTGCGGGCGATGTCGGCCTGCATGGCGGCCTCTGTCGGCTGCCGCTTGAGTGTGCCCTCGAAGTAGCGCGTCAGCCAATGCGCGCCGAGCTCCGCCGACAGGGCGCTGGCAAAGCTTGAGTTGAAACCCACGAAACCGAGGCCGGGCAGATCGGGATTGATCATCATGCGATGCAGCCGGTACTGGCCGTCGGGGTCAATCAACCGCGCCCGCGTGTCCGTGTCGAGGAAGGGCAGGTGCTGCGACCAGCCGATCGCCAGCACGACAGCGTCGGCGGCGATCTTGGCGCCGTCAACGATCGCGTGGCCCGGCTCGTATCCGGTGATGTTGCCCTTCACCACGCGGATGCGCCCATCACGAATAGCCTTGTAGAAGCCGGGCGTCTCGATGCTGGTGGCGCAGTGGATGCCGTCCTCGATCCGGGTGTCCGGGCGCAGGCCGGCCTTTTTGAGCCCGAACTGCAGGCCAAGCAGCGCCTCGAGCCCCCGCCAGTTCGCCCAGATCATCGGCGCCAGCAGCTTGCGTGCGAGGCGGCCGGCGCGGCTCGGCCCCCATGGCATGAACATCGCCTCCGAGGCGCGGCAGTAGAGGATGTTCTTGAAATTGATGACGCCGCCGAAGAAGTATGGGATTTTCCAAGTGGCTTGCCGGTAGATCACCGAGACGGTGCGCGCGCCTTTAGCGAGGGCGTCCATCGCGATGTCGGTCGCCGACTTGGAAAACCCGACCACCACGACGTCGCGGTCCCTGGCCACCGCGCCGTCCACGTACTGCGACGAGTGCCGGATCGAGCCGCCGGCCGCCGCGAAGGCCTCGTCGCCCGGCAGCTTCAGGGTTTTTGGCGTGCTGAACTGGCCGGTCGCCACCACCACAAGGTCAAAATACTCGGTCTGCACGGGCCCGATCCCTGCGGCATTATCGGCGCCGCGCAGCGTGACAGACCAACCACGCCCACTGGGTTCGCGCGACATGGACAAGACTTCGGTGTGGAACCGGATGCAGGGGCGCAGGCCGAAATGCTCTGCGTAGGCGTTGAGATAGGCGTGCATCTGCGCTCCGCTCGGCCATTCTGGGTACTCGGCCGGCATTGGGAAGTCGCTGAAGCAATACAGGTCGCGCGGTGTCTGCGTCTGCACCCCGGGATAGGACCGGGCGGGTTCCCAGACCCCGCCGAGGTCGCCGCTTTTCTCGACGACCGTCACGTCGTAGCCTCGGCCGCGCATCACCTTCGCCGCGACGAGACCGCTGATCCCTGCGCCGATCACGATGATCCTGCGGTCTTGGCCGGCGGGCTTGGGTGTCAAACCAACATCAGGCATTGTCGCCTCCGTATTAAAACAAACACCGCAAGCTCAAAATTCAACCAAGTATCCGGCCACGAAGGGCTTTAGGTGTCGATGGTAACGACGTAGTCGGGGCTTTCAAGCGAATAAGGGGAGCATCACGGCATTGCCACTCGGGCCGTGGTAACTGCCCGTGCCTTGCGCAAGGCCGACGTCCCGCTCGGCAATTCGACCGAAAAGGGTATGGGCTAGCTCTTGGGTTGCTTGGGCTCCAGCTCATCGAGGCGCACCTGCAGCGTCCTGATCTGGCGCGACATCCCCGACACCTCTTGGCTGAGCAGACGCAGTTCGGCCCGCGTGCCATCTGCTGCCTCATGCGCGCGGTCAGCCCGCCCCATGTTGACGCCGATGTCGTCGCGGATGCTGGAGAGCTGGGCATTGATCCGGTCCGTCTTGCCCTCCAGGCGAAGCATTGCCGCCAGGATCATGCTTGGTGCGTCGTCGCTCATCGTCAAAAATCCAGTTTCGCAAGAGCAGCTGGTTTAAATTGAAAGCGGCTGAACAATCAAATCTTACCGCTTTCATTGATTTTTCCTGTCTGGCCGCGTCGGCTACGCCCACCCGTGCAGCGCATGGCTGTCAATCCGCCCGACGCCCGCCTCGCCCATCGCCCGCCAAGCCCGGTCCAGCGAGCCCTGCGTGTCGATCGCCCGGCACGCATCCTCGACGACGTGCGCCTCGAACCCGGATGCCGCAGCGTCGAGCGCACTCCAGGCCACGCAGAAATCGGTGGCGAGCCCCACGAGGAACAACCGCCGCAGGCCGCGCTCGCGCAGGTAGCCAGCGAGGCCCGTGGGCGTGCGCCGGTCTGCCTCAGTAAAGGCGGAGTAGCTGTCCACCACGCGGCGGAACCCTTTGCGGATGACCAGCTCCGCCCGCGGCAGGTCCAGCCCTGGCGCAAATCCGGCGCCATCACTGCCCTGCACGCAGTGGGTGGGCCACAGCATCTGTTGCCCATACGGCAGCTCGACCTGCTCAAAAGGCGCTCGGTCAATATGGTTGGCGGCAAACGAGACATGCTCGGCCGGGTGCCAATCCTGCGTCAGCAGGACATGGCCGAACAGCAGGCCCAGGCGGTTGATGGGCGCGACTACGGCGTCGCCGTCGGGCACTGCCAGGGCACCGCCGGGCAGGAAGTCGCGCTGCACGTCCACCACGAGCAGAACGTCATCGGGCAACAAGGGCATCTCCAAAAACTCTCCTGATGTTTGCACGGTCGATTTTGGTGCTGCCCGATCGCGCACGCCCCGTCCTAAGCTACTGCCAAAGGGGACCGGCATGGCAGTAGCAATCGAGGCAGCGTCCCATCTCGGCGGCCCGATGCGCGAGGCGTTGGTCATCCTGGGCGCCGCCGCCATCGTCATCCCGCTATTCCATCGCCTGCGCATCAGCACGGTACTCGGCTTCATGCTGGTGGGCGTGCTGGTGGGGCCGTCCGGCCTGGGTGCGCTAACCGGTAGGGCGCCCTGGCTGTCGTTCGTCACGATGTATGACCGGGAGCGCATCGCGTCGGTGGCCGAGCTGGGCGTCGTGCTGCTGCTGTTCATGATCGGACTCGAATTATCGTTCGAGCGCATCCTGCTGATGCGACGCCTGGTATTCGGCCTTGGCGCACTGCAGGTTTCCGTGTGCGCGCTGGCGGTGGGCGGCATTGCGGCGCTGCTCGGCGTGACCCCGGCGGGTGCGGCGGTGATCGGGGTGGCGCTCGCGATGTCATCCACCGCGATCGTGGCGCAGGTGCTGGCCGATGAAGGCCGGGTTGCCAGCCTGGTCGGCCGCGCCAGCTTCGCCGTGCTGCTGTTCCAGGATCTAGCCGTGGTGCCGGTGCTGTTCACCCTTGGCGTGCTGGGCCAAAAAAGCGCTGCGGGGTGGGGCGCGTTCGCGTTGGCAATCGGCCAGGCGCTGGCGGTGATCGTCGGCCTGGTGGGCCTGGGCCGCCTCGTGCTGCGCCCGCTGTTCCGCAGCGTGGCGCACACCCGCAGCCCGGAGCTGTTCATGGCCGCCTGCCTGCTTGTGGTGCTGGCGACCGGTCTCGCGGCGGCGGCGGCGGGCCTGTCGATGGCTCTGGGCGCGCTGATCGCTGGGTTGCTGCTGGCCGAGACCGAGTATCGCCGGCAAATCGAGGTGACGGTCGAACCCTTCAAGGGCCTGCTGGTGGGTGTGTTCCTCATCTCGATCGGGCTCACCGTCGATCTCGGCCGCGTCGCGGCGCAGCCCGGCGCGGTGCTCGGGGCCGCCCTCGGCCTGATCGCGCTGAAGGCCGGCATCACCGCAGCCCTCGCCCGCACCATGAGATTGCGCTGGGTGGTGGGAGTGCCGACCGGCCTGCTGCTCGGACCCGGCGGCGAGTTCAGCTTCGTCATCCTTGGCCTGGGCGCCAGCATGGGGCTGATCGGCCCCGACCTGGCCGGGTTCGGCTTCATCGTGGCGGCGCTGACGATGGCGGCGATCCCGCTGCTGTCCCGCCTGGGCGCACGGCTGGCGGTCCGCCGCGCGGCGCCCATCGACCCCAACTTGCTGCCCCCCGACATGGAGGGCGACGCGCCGCGGGTGATCCTGGCCGGCTTCGGCCGCGTCGGTCGCACCGTCGCCGCATTGCTGGACGCCCACCGCATTCCCTACGTCGCGCTGGACAGCGACGCCGCCCGGGTGGGCGCGAGCCGCCGGGACGGCCACCGTGTGTATTACGGCGACGTGACGCAGCCCGCGCTGCTGCGCCGGGTCGGCCTGGGCGCCGCCCGGGCGCTGGTGGTGACGATCGACGACCGGGTCCGCGCGGACGCGGTGGTGCGCACCGGCCGCGCCGAACGGCCGGACCTGCTGATTGTCGTGCGCGCACGCGACGGGCGGCACGCGGCGCAGCTTTATGCCCTCGGCGCGTCGGACGCAGTGCCGGAGACGATCGAGGCCAGCCTGCAGTTGGCCGAGGCCGTGCTGGTCGATCTCGGCATTCCGATGGGCCCGGTCCTGGTCTCCATCCACGAGAAGCGGGCGGAGTTCCAGGCCGAGATCAAGGCGGCGGTGCCCGGCGCCGCGGTCCGGTCATTGGGGCAGACGCGCCTGCGACGACCCGTGCCGGCGCCTTAGACCAATGTTGTCCTGACTGGAAACGTGCTTGCGTTGCCAGACAGGACGACGAAATTGATCGCTTAAACAAATCAGAGAAGCTTGGTATTATCCGGCACGGTTGCGCCGGAGCAAAAGCTGGTCCACCAGGATCGGCACCAGCAGCACAAGCACCAGCAGCACGGCCAGCGCGTTGGCGAGGTTGGGGTCGGTGAATACGTCGCCGGCAACCAGCTCGCCGATGCGGATGGTGACCAGGTTGGCGCCGCCGCCGATCAGCGCATAGGCGGTGGCGTAGGTGCCCATGGCGTTGGCGAACAGCAGAATAAAGCTGCCGATCAGGCTGGGCGCCAGCACCGGCAGGCCGATGCGCCACCAGAAGGTCAGGCGGGAGGCGCCCATCAGCCGGGCCTGCTCGGCGAGGTCCGGGGTCAGCGCATCCAAACTTGGGAACAGCACCAGCACGGCGAACGGCACCTGAAAATAGGCATAGACCAGCGTCAAGCCTTGCAGCGAGTAGATGTTGAAGTCCTGCACCAATCCAGAGCGCACCAGCAGCAGCGTCACCACGCCGTTCACCCCGGCGAGGATGGTGAAGGCCAGCGCCAGCGGCACGCCGACGAAGTTGCTGGCGACATTGAACAGCGTCAGGAAACGCCGCTGCACCGGAGCGGACCGCCGGTGCAATGCCAGGCTGAGCGGCAGGCCGATGCCGAGGCCGACGGCGCTGGTCATCAGCGAGATGTTGACGCTGGTGACGAAGGCGCCGCGGTAGAAGCGGCTGCTGAGCAGGGTGGCGTAGTTGGCGAGCGACCACTCGCCAGCGCGCACGAAGCTGCCGGCGAGCACGGACAGCACCGGCAGCACCTCGAAGCCCAACACGGCCAGCAGAAACGGCGCCGCCCAGAGCGCTACGACCGGACGCCCCAAAGTTGGCGGCCTTACATCTCGGTCAGCACCTTTTCCTGCCATAGCGCCGGGACTTGGCGGGCGCCCTCGCTCCAGAGCTGCGGGTTGATCGGCCGGGCCTTGGCATACTGCGCGGCGGGCAGCAGCTTGGCCTTGGCGGCGTCGGACAGGGTCAGGTGGTCCACCCGGATCGGCCGCGCATAGCCGTCCGCGAGGTTCGCCTGGCCCTCGTCGCTGAAGATGTACTCCCGCACCAGCATCGCCGCGTTCGGGTTCTTGGCAAATTTGTTGATGATCGTGGAGTAGCCGCTGGTGACAGAGCCGTCGGACGGGATCACCACGTCGAAGCGGTTGCCGCCCACTTTGTCGCGATAGCTCAGGGCGTTGAAGTCCCACAGCAGGCCGACCTGGATCTCGCCGCGTCCCATGTTGGCCGGGAGGGCGTTGATGGTCAGCAGGCGCTTCTGCTTGGCGAGCTTTGCAAATAGCTGCATGGCCGGGTCGAGCCGGCGTTCGTCGCCGCCCATGGCGATCGTGCAGGCCAGCACGGCGGCGTTGGACTGCGACGCCTTGCCCACGTCCCCGGCGGCGACCTTGTAGGTGCCGGACAGCAAGTCCGCCCAGGATTTCGGCGGGTTCGGCAGGTCTTTCGACACCACGAAGGCGATGGTTCCGGTGTAGGCCAGCATCCACCGACCCTCGGCGTCCCGCGCCCACTCGGGAAGCTGGGCGAAGGTCGTTGGCTTATAGGGGGCGGCCAGGCCGCGCTCCACCGCCACGCTGCAGAAGTCGAAACCGACGTCGCCAATGTCGCCCGAGGCGTTGGAGCGCTCGGCGGCGAACTTCGACAACTCCTCGGCGCTGCTCATGTCGGTGTCGGTGTGCTTGAGGCCGTACTTCGCGGTGACCGCCTTCCAGGTTGCCTCCCAGTTAGCCCAGTCGTCCGGCATGCCTAGGCTGTTGACCGCGCCCTCCTTGCGCGCTCGCTCGATCAGGTCGTCGAGTGGGGCCGCGTGGGTGCGGCCGGCGAGCAGAGCGGCGGCGGCGCCTAGGGGCAGGGTCAGGCCGGCGCGGCGGGTGATGGGGGTCATGAGGGTCCCGGGTTGTTGCGATCCGACGACGCTGCCGGACCGTGCAGCGGTACGTCAACCGTCGCACGATGACAACGCTTGCAGGCTCACGCCATGAAGGCTGCGTGCAGGACACCCACAGCGCCGGCGCCGAGGATCAGGCTGCGCGAAAGCGCACCATGGAAGTCGTAGTCGGGATGGCGCAGGAAGGCCCGGTGCAGGGCGACGTGGATCACGAAAAACGCGTCGGCGGCAGCCTGGAACCAGAACCGCACGTCGGCGGACGGATGGGCCGCGAGCCAGACGATGGCCGCGACCAGGGGCACGTGGACCAGGATGAAAGCGTCGCGCCCCTGGGTGTCGGGCAGGCTGCGCAGGACGGGCAGCAGGCGCCACTCGCGGCCCCGCATTGCGTCCAGCTCGTGCGCGAGCAGGAGCGAGAAGCCGAGGCTGAACAGCGTATCCATGATCAGGCGCCCCGAGCCGGATCGTCAGATTGTTTTGCGGCCTGCCATGACGAAAGCGAGCGCCAAGCAGACGCCCGCGCCCCAGAACAGCCATGCCGCCGCGGGCAGGATGCTGGCGGCGTCGGCGCCATAAAGCTGCGGCGCCCAGGTCAATGCCACCCCGTCACAGGGCAGTGCCGCCGCTGACGCGATGGCGACGCCGGGCACGAGCTGCTCTGGCGTCAGCGCTGCGGTACGCTGGCATAGCCGCACCAGCAGCCAGGCGCTGGGGATACAGGCCATAAATAGCAGCACGCTGATGGTCGGACTTGCGAACCAGCCTGTTGGCATGACGTAGCGGATCAGCAGGGCAAACAGCAGCCAGAGCGCGACGCCCAACGCCACCAGGCTCACAGCCTGCCCGCGGCGCAGCTGGCCGCCGATGGTGGCAGCGTTTTGGTTGTATGTGCCGGAATATGTTTGCATCGTGACCTCCTATGTAGCGCTCGCTACGTAGCAGGCTCACGTAGCGCGTGCTACGGAAATCGTATGAGCGTCCGAGACAACCGCCGAGAGGCCGCGCTGGAGCGCATGGCCGACCATCTGCTGCTTCAAGGGCTGAGCGGCGCGAGCCTGCGTCCGCTGGCCGCCGCCGCCGGAACCAGCGACCGCATGCTGCTTTACTACTTCAAGGACAAGGATGAGTTGCTGACGGCGACGCTCGGTCGGGTCACGGCGCGGCTGGCCGGATTGCTGGACGATGCCGCGCCCGGGCAGAAGCCGTTCGCGACGCTGCTGGTGGAACTCTGGGCCGCATTCCGCAGCCCGGCCTTGCAGCCCTACATGCGGCTTTGGATCGAGCTCGCCGCGCGTGCGGCCCGCGATGAGATGCCGCATCGCGCTATCGCTGGCGAGATCGCGGACGGGTTCCATGCCTGGGCAGCGGATCGGCTGCAGGTCGAGCGGGAGGCGGACCGTCTTCCGCTTGCAGCCCTGCTGCTGGCAACCGTGGACGGGCTTGCATTGCTGGACGCGGTCGGGCGGGGCGGCATGGCGGATAGCGCTGCGAGTGCGGCTGCAGCCGCAAGGCTGCCGAGACCCCAGCGTTAAGCGTAACGGTCCCGCGAGCCGGACGATGAGGTTTCCAAGCCGAACACCCGCTCCATTTCCCGGCGGAACCGGATCGTTGCATCGGCCTCGTCGAAGGCCACGTCCTGCCAGCGCACCGGTTGGCCCATCGCGACCGGCCGTGTTAGCACGAGGTTGTGGGCGAGGCCGATCGGCAGGCAGCCCGCGGCCAGCGACGCCTGCGCCGGCATCAGCTTGCCGAACACCGTGGCGCCGCCCTCGCCGTCCAGGCGCTCGCCGGGTGACAGCGCGCGCTTGGCGGTCGCGACGACGTCGCCGCGAAAGCCGCGCGTCGTCCCGGTGGGCTCGCCGCGCAGCATGACGCTGGCGACGGAGACGCCGAGTTCGAGGCCGATCAGGTGGTAGGGCTTGTACATCGCGCTGTAGCGCCCGGTGGTGTCGGTTTTCAGCCCATACTCGGCGAAGCAGCGGCGCACGTAGTCCGACGGGGCCTCGAACGTCACGTAAACGCCCCAACGCAAGTCGCGGAACACCGGGCGGGCGTCGCGCTCCAGCGACGACACGACCTCGACGGTGCCCTTCTGCGCCAGGATGCCGCCGTCGCCGCGCGGGCGCAGCAGGTTGGGCAGGTCATCGACGCCGCAGGGCGGGAAGGCGAGGCCGTCCGCCGCCGGATCGAGGCCGGTGGCGTTCGCCACCACGGCCATCTCGAGCGCCGATTTGGTGCCATCGAGGAAGGAGTTGAACATCTGCGCGTTAAAGCCGCCGCCCGCCACCTGCTCCTCGGTGAGCCCGTAGTGGCCCCAAACCGTCGCGGGGGTCGAGGCGTGATAGATCGGCAGGTACTTGGTGCCCTTGCCGGCGCACACGACCTCGAACCCGGCGGTGCGGGCCCAGTCCACCAGCTCGGCAATCAGCGCTGGCTGGTCGCCATAGGCGAACGAATACAGGATGCCGGCCTCGGTCGCGCGCTGGGCCAGCAACGGGCCGGCCAGCGCGTCGGCCTCGACGTTGACCATGACGACATGCCGCTTGTGCTTGCAGCACAGCAGCGCGTGGCGGATGCCGGCGGCCGGGCTGCCGGTGGCCTCGACGATCACGTCGATGCCGTCCGCTGCGATCAGGGCCTCGGCGTTATCGACGATATAGGTCGTGCCGTCGCGCCGTGCCTGGGCGAAGGAGGCCGCAGCGCCGCGCTCCTCTGGCCAGCCGACACGCTGCATTGCTTGCCGGGCGCGGGACACGTCGAGGTCGGCGATGCCCATGACGTGCAGGCCGGGGGTGCGCGGCGCCTGCGATAGGAACATCGAGCCGAACTTGCCGGCGCCGATCACCCCGACCCGGATGGGCGTTCCGGCCTCCTGCAGCGCCGCTAGCTTAAAAGATAGGCTCATGGCGCGCGTTCTTTCTTGTTTGCCTCATTCGGCGGCGATCTCGGCGGCGTAGCGCTGCGTCGCCGCCTCCACCGCCTTGGCGTGCACCTCCGACAAAGCAGGGCGCGCCGCCTGCGCACGCTGGACGGCGTCGATTGTCGGCTGATAATGCCCCTGGAAGCGCGGCATCACGTGGCGCGCGATCAGCTCGTAGCTGCGCAACGTCGCCTGCTGGTCGGCCCAGTTGTGCGCAAGCATCAGGTACGCGCCGAAGCCGCCGTTGGACTGCGCGTGCAGCCGCTCGATCTGCGCCGTGCACATGTCCGGCGTGCCGATCGCGCCGAAGCCGGACTCGTTGATGAACGCGATCATCTCCTTCACGTTCGACCCCGGCATCGACATCTGCGGGAACGCCGCGACCGCCTGGAAGTAGTTGAACCACTGCTCGATGCCGTATTCCACGTCGCGGTAGGCCTGCTCCATCGTCTCCGCGCAGTGCACGAGCCCGACCAAGCGCCACTTCGAACGGTCCACCGCCCGGTTGTGCCGCCGCGCCTGCTCCTCGACCACGTTCCAGTGCAGCGCCAGCGCGTCGAACCCGGCCGCCGTGGTGGCGCCGATCGACAGCAGGCCGATGCCGTGCTTGCCCGCCAGCCGCGGCCCGGTCGGCGAGGCCACGGCGGCAACCGAGATGTCAAACAGTGGGTTGGAATAGGGGCGCAGATGCAATTGGGCGTCGTGCAGGTCCCAGCGGTCATTCTTGAACGTCACCGGCTCCTCGGTCGTGAGCAGCCGCATGATGATGTCGAGGCTCTGGTCCAGCAGCTCGCGGGTCTGCGACTGCGAGAGGCCGATCATGGCGGCGTCGGTCGGCAGCGATCCCGGACCGGCGCCGAACATCACGCGCCCGCGGGTCAGGTGATCCAACAGGACGATGCGCTCCGCCACCCAGAGCGGGTTGTGATATGACAGGCTGACGACGCCGGTGCCGAGGCGGATGCGCCGGGTGCGCTCGGCCGCGACGGCGATGAAGATTTCCGGCGAGGCGCTGATCTCGCTGCCGGCGGAGTGGTGCTCGCCGAACCAGGCCTCGTCATAGCCGCAGCGGTCAAGCCACTGGATCAGCTCAAGGTCGCTTTCCAGCGCCAGGGTGGGGTTGATGCCCGGCTTGTGGAACGGGGCCAGGAAGATGCCGAAACGCAGACGGGATTGTGCCATGTTGCCTCCTTGCAAGCCTCTACGGGTGCCTGGAGGCATGGTGCGACGATCGCGGGGGATGGGCAACAGCGGAGTGCCCGGCGGCAGCCAAAGTTCGGCCTATGCCGGAGTCCGCTCCGGCGATGCGGGCAACCTTAGCCTTGCAGCTTCATCGCGTTTTGCTTTCTCTATTTAGGTCAGCTCAGCGACGCGCAGAGGCGGTTCGCTGGGGCCGTTGGGGATCGGAACGGGCTCCTCGGCCGGCGGTTCCTCGACCGGCGCCGGGTCGTCCGGATCGTGTCCTGGCGGGATCTGACGCCCCGGCGGCGGAATAGGATCAGGCAGCGGGCTTGGCTGCTGCAGGCGCTGGGACATGGAATTTCCTTTCATGGGGCGGACACACCGGTTGCGGTGCAGCAGCAACACGTCCGCCGAGGCAGGGTTGTCGGCGGAGGTTGTTTTCAAGGATTTTCATCCGCCAGCGGTCGTTTAGGGCACCGTGCGGGCAATGCGCCAAACGGTGCCATTGGCGTCCTCGCTGACCAGCAGCGAACCGTCTTGAGCGACTGTTACGCCGACCGGGCGGCCCCAAACCTTATTCTGGGCGGTGACGAAACCGGTGGCGAAATCTTCATACTCGCCGGTCGGCACGCCATCGCGCAGCCGGATGCGCACCACCTTATAGCCGGTCACCGCCGATCGGTTCCATGAACCGTGCAGCGCCACGAACAGGTCGCCCCGGTATCCAGCCCAGGCACCATCGGCCGGATAGACGGTAAGGCTCAGCGGCGCGGAGTGCGGCTGGATCAGCACGTCGGGCAGAGTGACATGGGCCGCGAGTTCGGGATGCTTGCCGGGGTGGCGCGGGTCCGGATGTGCGCCGATGTAGTACCAGGGCCAGCCGTAGAACGCCGCCGGCTGCACCCGCGTCACGTAGTCCGGCGGCAGGTCATCGCCCAGGCCGTCGCGCTCGTTCACCGCGCACCACAGCGCGCCGTTCGGCTGCATGGCCAGGCCGACGCAGTTGCGTATGCCCGTCGCGAATGGCCGGCCGCCATGGCCTTCGGGATCATACTCGCGCACCTCGGCCCGGCCCTCCTCGCCCTGGTCGGACACGTTCGACGCTGAGCCGACCGAGACGAACATGCGGCGTCCGTCCGGGCTGAATGCCACGTCGCGCGTCGAGTGCCCGCCGCTCGGGATGCCGTCCACGACGACCTGCGCCGGCCCGGAGGCACGCAGCTCGCCCGGCGTGTAGGGATAGCGCACGACCCGCTCGGTCTCCGCGACATAGACGAAGCGCGGTGCGGGACCGGGCGGCCAGAAGGCGATGCCGAACGGGGCGCTGAGGCCGGCCGCAAACACCGAGGCCTGGTTGCCGCGCAGCACGCGGACCTGGCCCGCGCCGGTTTCGGCCAGGAACACGTCGCCATTCGGCGCGGTCCGCAGGGTGCGCGGCTGTTCCAGGCCGGACAGCAGCAGCGTCGCCTCGAAGCCGGCGGGGACCTTCAGCGTGGCGCCGGGCGGGCGGGGCACGACGCCGGGCGAGCGGGCGGCCGAACGGGTCTCGAAAGGTTTCGGCAGTGCGCCCGAGTCGATGCGATGGCGCTCGCCGGGCGTGTCCATGGACGCCTCGCCTGCGCCGCCGCACAGCGCAAGCGCGAGCAGTAGAACATTGTAACGCATAGGTTTCTCCGGGTGGGAACGGCAGCATCTACCTGGGAGCGGCCGGCGCTAAAAGCTAGTCCTGGACTTGCGACCCCGGCCTGCCGCATGAGGGGGACGGCGTTCACCAGGCGCTTCGTCCCAGACCCAAGCGCTTTGTCCCAGACATGGAGTCCGACCATGCCCGCACTTGACCATCCGTCCGCAGCAGGCCTGTCCACGATGCCGGGCGCGCTCACGCCGCTGTCGCCGGATGGGCTTACATCCATCGCGACGTTCATCTGGCAGCAGAAGTACCGGCTCCGGCAGGCCGATGGCACGCCGGTCGATCGGGAGATCGTCGATACCTGGCGCCGGGTGGCGAACGCCCTGGCGCAGCCGGAGACCGACCCGGCGCTATGGGCCGAGCGATTCATGGCGGCGATGGACGGGTTCCGCTTCATCCCTGCCGGCCGCATCATCGCGGGTGCTGGCAGCGGCCGCCGGGTGACCCTGTTCAACTGCTTCGTCATGGGCGAGATCGAGGACGACCTCGGCAGCATCTTCGCCAATTTGCGCGAGGCGGCGCTGACGATGCAGCAGGGCGGCGGCATCGGCTATGATTTTTCGACATTGCGGCCCAAGGGCGCGCTGGTGCGCGGAGTCGGCGCCGATGCGTCCGGCCCATTGTCGTTCATGGACGTGTGGGACGCGATGTGCCGCACGATCATGTCCGCCGGCGCGCGACGCGGCGCCATGATGGCGACGCTGCGCTGCGACCATCCGGACATCGAGGCCTTCATCGACGCGAAGCGCGAGCCGGGCCGCCTACGCAGCTTCAACCTCTCGGTGCTGATTACCGACGCCTTCATGGCGGCGGTCGAGGCTGACCTGGATTGGGCGCTGGTGTTCGACGGGCAGGTGTTCCAGACGGTCAAGGCCCGGGCGTTGTGGGACCGCATCATGCAGGCGACCTTTGCGTACGCCGAGCCCGGCGTGCTGTTCATCGACCGGATCAACGCCCGCAACAACCTGGCCTATTGCGAGACGATCCGCTCGACCAACCCGTGCTCCGAGCAGCCGCTGCCGCCCTATGGCGCCTGCCTGCTGGGTTCGGTGAACCTGAGCCGCCTGGTGCTCGACCCGTTTACCAAGTCGGCACGCCTCGACGAGGCCGCGCTCGACGACCTGGTCGCCACCGCGGTGCGCATGCTGGACAACACGATCGACGTCTCGGGCTTCCCGCTCGAGGAGCAGCGGCAGGAGGCCTATGCCAAACGGCGGGTTGGCCTGGGCGTGACCGGGCTGGCGGACGCGCTCATCATGTGCTGTGTAACCTATGGCTCCGATGCGGCGGTCGCGCTGGCGGACCGCTGGACCGCACGGATCAACCGGGCTGCGTATTTGGCGTCGGCGGCGCTGGCGGCGGAGAAGGGGGCGTTCCCGCTCTATGACCGCGACGCCTATCTGGCCGGGGAGACCGTGCGGGGGCTCGATGCCGACGTGCGCGCGGCGATTGCCGAGCACGGCATCCGCAACGCGCTGCTGACCTCGATCGCGCCGACCGGGACGATTTCGCTTTGGGCAGACAATGTGTCGAGCGGGATCGAGCCGATCTTCGCCCTGGCCTACACGCGCCGGGTGAAAAATCCGGACGGCACTTTGCGGGAGGAGGAGGTGTCGGACCACGCCGTGCGCCGCTACCGAGCGCTGTTCGGGGCGGAGGCGGAGCTGCCGGGCTACTTCGTGACGGCGCAGACGCTCACGCCGCGCGACCACGTGCGGATGCAGGCGGCGGTGCAGCGCAACGTGGACAGCGCCATTTCAAAGACGGTGAACTGCCCGGAGGACATCAGCTTCGAGGCGTTCAAGGACATCTACCTCGACGCCTATGCGAGCGGCTGCAAGGGCTGCACGACCTATCGGCCGAACGCGATCACCGGATCGGTGCTGGAGGTGACGCCGCCGGCAGAAAAACCGCTGATAGTGGAGCCGCTTGCACAGGCTCACGGGCTATCGGAGCCGCTGCACCGTGAGGAGAAGCTGACCGGCGCCACATACAAGCTGCGCTGGGCGGATAGCGAGCACGCGCTGTATGTAACGATCAATGACATCGAGCAGGACGGTCATCGCCGTCCATTCGAGATCTTCATCAATTCCAAGAATATGGATCACTACGCCTGGGTGGTCGCGCTGACCCGGATGATCAGCGCCGTGTTCCGCCGCGGCGGCGACGTGGCGTTCGTGGCGGAGGAGCTGAAGGCGGTGTTCGATCCGCGCGGCGGTCAGTGGCAGAACGGCCGCTACGTGCCGTCGCTGATCGCGGCGATCGGCGGCATCCTGGAGCGGCACATGATTGGAACCGGTTTCCTGCCCGCTTTGGCAGGGGAGGCGGAGCCAGCGTTGGCCTTCACCGCCGCCGACCGTCCTTTGGGCCCGTTCTGCCCGAAGTGCAGCCAGCCCGGCCTCGTGAGGGAGGCCGGATGCCTGAGCTGCCACCACTGCGGCTGGTCGAAGTGCGAGTGACGGGCGGGTGTCAGAAAGTCAGGATCGTGTCGGGGACAGGAGGCCGATCCGGGTCATCAAGACATCCACCAGCGCCGGCAGCCGGGCGATCCGCGACAGCCGCAGAAACCGTCCGACCGGCGTGATGCTGCTGGAAGCTGTTGGAGCATCCTGCCCGCCGCCATCCCGGTAGGTCGTGCGGAAGCGGCGCAGGAAGACGACGCGGCCGTCGGCGGCGATGCTCGGCGACCTTGTTATAGCCGGGCCCGCGGACGTGACCAGAACGGCAAGTCCGGCCAAAAACATTACCGGCAGAGCGAGCGCCAGGGCGATCACGCACCTTGCGCGGACGGTCCAGTCCGAGATTCCTGCGGCCAGGGATCGGCCTGGGCTATGGTCTGGGATTGGCCGAAGCTCAACGCTGTTTGGGCTTGATGCGAGGCCCGACTTTATGTGCGGCGACATTCCATCCGTCCCGATCATCGTAAACGTGAGGAGCGTGTTAGCACGTTTCCCGTAACGTTACGTCAAAATTCATTGTGCAAAAGCTAAGATTGCATAAACGCAATATAAGGATGCGCCGCATTGACCTCTGGTCGGGCAATCGCGTTCATAAGCGCCACAGCAAATGGCAGGAGCGATCGCATGGCCATTCAGTATGAAGCGCGCGTGCCGCAGGCCGCCCACCAGCAAACCCAGCAGGAATACGAGCAGACAGTCTCGACTGGCGGCATCAGCTATCTCGAGGCCGGCCCGCCGGACGCGGCGCCGATCGTTTTCCTGCATGGGATCGGCGGCGCGGCGCGAATGTTCCGCGCGCAGCTCGACCATTTCGGCGCGAGCTACCGGGCGATCGCCTGGAACATGCCGGGCTATGGCAACTCGACCCCGTTGCCGCTGGTGTCGATCGACGCGCTCGCGGCGGCGTTGGCCGGGTTCATCGAGGAGCTCGGCCTGGATCGCCCGGTGCTGGCCGGTCACAGCCTCGGCGGCATGATCGTCCAGCGCTTGCTGACGATGGCGCCGCATGCCGCCCGCGCCGTAGTACTGGCGCAGACCAGCGCCGCTTTCGGCAGCCGTGACCCGGCCTGGCAGGCGGAGTTCCTGTCGGCGCGGCTCGGTCCGTTGGACGCTGGCAACAGCATGGCGGCGTTGGCGCCGGCGATGGTGGCTGACATGGTCGGCCCGGACGCCGATCCCGCGGGCGTCGCCCTGGCGCGCGATTGCCTGGCCCATACGCCGGACAGCACTTATCGGGACAGCGTCATGGCGATGCCGGATTTCGACTGCCGGGCCGCGCTGGCGGACATCGCCGTGCCCATCTTGGTATTGTCCGGCACGCTGGACACCGCCGCCCCGCCGTCCGGGATGCAGCGCATGGCCGCCCGCATCCCTGGCGCGCAGTATGTCGCGCTGGAGGGCGCCGGGCACCTCGCCCATCTTGAGCAGCCGCGGGCGTTCAACGCGGCCGTGGAGCGGTTTCTTCGCGGCCTGTGACATGTGCTGGTGCTGCGCCGCTAAGCCTGCCGTGTGGGCTGGAGAGTCCAGCCAAATAGCTGTATGCCACTAGGGGTGGAAAACGTACCCACGGCGAGCGGAGAGGCCGAATGAACATCCATGAATACCAGGCGAAGGAGCTGCTGCGCGGCTATGGCGTGGCGGTTCTGCAGGGTTTCGTCGCCTGGACGCCCGAGGAGGCGGCGCTCGCGACCGAGAAGTTGCCCGGCCCGGTGTATGTGGTGAAGTCGCAGATCCATGCGGGCGGCCGTGGTGCCGGGCATTTTGAGCATGACCCCGCCGGCAAGGGCGGCGTGCGCCTGGCGAAATCCGCCACCGACGCGCTCGAGGCGGCACAGGCGATGATCGGCAATGTGCTGGTGACCAAGCAGACCGGCGCCGCCGGCCGCCGGGTCAGCCGGGTGTATGTCGAGGCCGGCTGCGACATCAAGCGCGAGCTGTACTTGTCGCTGCTGGTGGACCGCGAGACGTCGCGCGTCACCATCGTCGCCTCGACCGAGGGCGGCATGGAGATCGAGCACGTGGCGGAGACCCAGCCCGACCGGATCATGCGGGTCGCCGTGGACCCAGCCACCGGCATCTTCCCATTCCACGCCCGCAAGCTCGCCTTCGGCCTGAGGCTGGAAGGCAAGCAGGTCGCCTCGTTCACCAAGTTCGTGCTGGCGATGTATCGCGCCTTCACCGAACTCGACTGCGCGATCGTCGAGATCAACCCGCTGGTAGTGACTGGGGCCGGCGACATCGTGGCGCTCGACGCCAAGGTGAGTTTTGACGACAACGCCCTGTATCGGCAGCCGGAGCTCGAGAAGCTGCGCGACGAGGCGGAGGAGGACCCCAAGGAGCTGGAGGCCGCCAAGTACAGCCTGAACTACATCGCGCTGGATGGCACGATCGGCTGCATGGTGAACGGCGCCGGCCTCGCGATGGCGACGATGGACATCATCAAGCTGTATGGCGGCGCTCCAGCCAACTTCCTCGACGTCGGCGGCGGCGCTACCAAGGAGCGGGTGACGGCGGCGTTCAAGATCATCCTGTCCGACCCGCACGTCGAGGGCATCCTGGTCAACATCTTCGGCGGCATCATGCGCTGCGACGTGATCGCGGAGGGCGTGATCGCGGCCGCGCGTGAAGTCAGTCTGGGCGTGCCATTGGTCGTACGGCTGGAAGGCACCAATGTCGATTTGGGCAAGGAGCTCCTGGCCAAATCCGGCCTGCCGATCGTCAGCGCCGACAACCTGGCCGACGCCGCCGAAAAGGTCGTCCGCGCCGTGAAGGAGGCCGCATAATGGCCGTGCTCGTCAACGCCGACACCCGCGTCATCACCCAGGGGTTCACGGGTGCGCAGGGCACCTTCCACTCCGAGCAGGCCATCGCCTATGGCACCAAGGTCATGGGCGGCGTGACGCCGGGCAAGGGCGGCAGCCGGCATTTGAACCTGCCGGTGTTCGACACGGTGGCGCAGGCGCGGGAGGCGACGGGCGCCACGGCGTCGGCGGTTTATGTGCCGCCGCCGTTCGCCGCCGACGCCATATTGGAGGCGATCGATGCCGAAATCCCGCTGATTATCTGCATCACCGAGGGCATCCCGGTGCTCGACATGGTGCGGGTGAAACGGGCGTTGTCCGGCACGAAGTCGCGGCTGATCGGACCGAATTGCCCCGGCGTCATCACGCCCGAGGCCTGCAAGATCGGCATCATGCCCGGCCACATCCACCGACGCGGCACGGTCGGGATTGTGAGCCGCAGCGGCACGCTGACCTATGAGGCCGTCAGCCAGACCACCGCGGCGGGTCTCGGTCAGAGCACGTGCGTCGGCATCGGCGGCGACCCGGTAAAGGGGACCGACTTCATCGAAGTGTTGGAGATGTTCCTGGCCGATCCGGAGACGCGGAGCATCATCATGATCGGCGAGATCGGCGGGCAGAGCGAGACCGACGCCGCCGAGTTCATTGCCCGCAGCAAGATCAAGAAGCCCACTGTCGGCTTCATCGCCGGCGTGACCGCACCGCCGGGCCGGCGCATGGGCCATGCGGGTGCGGTGATCAGCGGCGGCAAGGACACCGCGGCGGTCAAGTTCGAGGCGATGCGCATGGCCGGCATCCACGTTGCCGAGAGCCCGGCAGCGCTTGGCAGCACCATGGTCCGCGCGCTGCAGGGGTGATGTATTCAGTCCGGAGACGACGGGCTGCGTGGGTGACGCTCGCGTTGTGTCAGCCAGGCGTCGAGCAGCATATGCGGCAGCGTAAGCGCCGCGAGGCCTTGTATGGTCAGCGACAGCAGACGCTCCGGGACGGGGCCGCCATAGAACGGCCAAAGTCCGGCGCCGATCAGCAGCGTCAATGCGGTGATCGGCAGCGCCAGCAAGATGGCGCTGCGACCGTCCTGGACCCGGGGAGCGCGCATGGGATTGCGGATCAAAGCGGCGGTATGCGCTGGCGCATGCACGCCGACGAAGTAGATCGCGAACGCAGTCAGCGGCGGGAGCACAACGAAGACACCGGCGAGCAAGTATGGCACGATAAGCACGCGCCCGCGCCCGCATAGCACGGTATGGCCGCTCCACACGATGGCCAGTGCGAGCCAAGCCAGCGAGGCGGTCCATAGCCAATCCGGCGGGTGCGGCAGCGGTGTTCCGGCAGCGGTTGCGAATACAGCGGTCGTCGCAGCCGGGTGGACCAGCGTCGGCACGGCGATCGGCAGGCCGCCCCCCATAACGGCCTCGAGATGAGTGCCTGACGGCGCATCCTCGGTGCCAAAATGCCAGACCGAAGCCGTTAGGAAGGCCGCAAGCGTCGATACCGGCGCTATGTGCCAGGCGAGAAGCACCAGCGCGAACAGGCTGAGATAGGGAAGCGAGAACGCCGGGAACCAGGCCAAGCCGAGCCGCGGCCGCAATAGTGCCCGAGCGATCTCGCCATCCAGCGCGCCATGCGGCACGCCGAGTATGATGATGGCGAGGAGCGCGCAGATATACTGCAGGCCCAATGGCAGGACCGCGCTGAACGCCAAGGCCGGCCCTGCGAGCAGGACCGGCCAGGCAGGCAAGCGCAAGGGGGCGGCCGGCCGCCTCTCAGCCAACATAGCGGCCAGGCCCATGGCTTTAGGCGGCCTTGCGCAGCGGTGCAGCGCGCCCGGTCTCCGCGAGATCGCGTTCGGTCGCCTTGGCATCCGACGCGACGGTCATCAGCCCATAGACGACCTTGGCGACGACATCGAGGATCGCGATGGACAAGACGCTGGCGGTATCGCCGATGTAGTTGAGGCCATCGGGCGCCACGGCGAGGATCAACGGATAGATCAGCCAGAGAACCGACAAGATCACCGCATTGCGGCGGTAGGTTGCCTGGATGTCATCCCGCTCCAGCGCATTGGCCTGCATGTGCGAGACCCAGATGACGTAATAGACGCCCAGGAAGGCGATGCAGGACACGAGGAACCAGGTCCACTTGATCCACGCCACCTCCGACGCGCCGAAGAACAGCGCCGTGAAGATCATCAAGAGGTCGGCCAGCACCGCTCCCGCAATTGCTCCGGCGCGCTTTGGGCCGGAATGCATGGCCGTCATGGACAACGTGACCAGCAGCAACGGCGTGGTGAAGGTCCAGTCGATATATCGGGCAAAGTAGAAGATGCGTCCGGCGCCGGTCCCGGCAGCGGCAGCGTCGGCACCGAGAATGATCGCGCCCTGACCGGTGGCCATTGCGAAGTAGGAACAGGCCGCGATGATCGGCACGATGCCGTGCAGCACCGTATGCAGTTCCTCGGCAGCAGTGCGGCGCTTGCCGGTTGCGAGGATCAACAGGCCGCCACCCGTCATGATGAAGGTCGTCAGCCAAAGTATCGTATGCGAATCCATGTATTGTGCTCGTCAAAGTTGAAGCGAGCACATAAAGCAGAGTTGAGGATGACGGGTTTGCGGGCTTGCCGGATAAGTGAACTTACTTACAAGTGATGCAGCACCGGACGGGCGCGCGTGAAAGAATGTCGGCCGTTCTTTATGCCCCAAAGTGTTTGTGCGATCATTGCGACGGCATCGACCGGGCTATGGGCGTCGATCGCCACCAGATTGGCCGCATTGCCAACAGCAATGCCGTATCCCGGCAACCGCAGCAGCCGCGCCGCCGATCCCGTGATCATGTCCAGGCATCCCGCCAGCTCCGCCGGCCGCGCGACATGGCACACATTGGCGTATAGGTTCGCCATCCGGACCAGCGAACCGTCGCCATAAGGCGTGAATGGGTTCAGCACGTTGTTGGTCGCCAGCGAGCACGTCACCCCGGCGCGCCGCAGCGGCTCGGCCGGCACCACGCCGCGCGGAACCGCATGATCGTGGCTGCGGCCCATCAGATAGAGGTCGGTGGACGGCAGGATCGTGACCGCAACCCCGGCGCGGGCCAGCAGCCCCGCAACTTCGTCGTAGCGCGGCCGCGGCACCAATGAGAGCTGCGTCGCGTGCCCGACCGTAACCCGCCCGCCCCAACCGTACTCCTCGGTCTTGCGGCACACGTATTCGATCTGCATGCCGTCCGTGGTCTCGGCGAGGTCGAGATGCATGTCGATATCCACGTCGAACTCGCGGGCGATGGCGAAGATGCGGTCGATCTGCCCGCGCGGGTCCGTGTCGGTGTAGGGCGCGGCACCGAGCACCTTGGCGCCGCGACGCAGAGCCTGCATCAACAAATCCTCGGTCCCCGGGCTGTTCAGCAGGCCCTCCTGTGGGAACACGCAGAGCTCCATTTCGACGGCCCAGGCATAGTCCCGCGCCAACTGGCTGACGCCCTCGAAGCCGGCCATGCCGATCACGGGATCCAGCTCGACATGGGTGCGGACGTGCATTGTGCCGTGGGCGATGCAGCGCTGGAGCGTCTGACGGCCGCGGGCATAGACGTCCTCGGCGGTGAAGCCCCGCTTGGCCTTCGCCGTCTCCCGCACTGCCTCGGCCAGCGTGCCCTCCTCGGCGCGGCAGCGGTCCAGGATGCAGGTCTTGTCGAGGTGGATGTGCGTCTCAATCAGGCCGGGCACGACCAAGCAGTCCTCGGCGTCGAGCTCCGGCCCATCGCCATGCAAAGCGGGCTCGATGGCGGCGATGCGGCCCGCTGCAATGCCGATGTCGCAGGTGCGCAACGCCTCCCCATCGAGAATACAGGCGCGGCGCACTATAAGCTCAAGCATAGGTCCGCAAATGTCCCGTCTTGGCTGCGTTCAGCTAGTGCGGCGCTTGCCGAACAGCTCCAGCCGCAGCGAGATCAGGTCGAAACCAAGCTGCTCGGCGATCGAGCGGATCAGCTTCTCGTGCTCGGCATTCTTGAACTCCAGCACATGGCCGGTCTCGACGTCGATCAGGTGGTGATGCTGGCCGTGATCGGTCGGCTCATAGCGCGAGCGCCCGTTGCCGAAGTCGCGGCGGTGCAGGATGCCCTTTTCCTCGAACAGCCGCACGGTGCGATACACCGTGGCGATCGAGATATGGGCGTCGAGCTGGACGGCGCGGCGATACAACTCCTCGACGTCCGGGTGGTCCTCGGCCTCGGACAGCACGCGGGCGATGACCCGGCGCTGCCCGGTCATCTTCAGCCCGTGCTGCACGCATAGCCGCTCGATGCTCTGTCCCGCACGGTCGAACTGCGGCGCCGCCGTCTTCGCCGGACGCGCGGCGGCGGCCTTTGGCCTGACGCCGCCCTGCCGTGCCAGATCGCTCAATCGAACACTCCGATCTCCGGCGCCCGGAGGGTCCAGGCGCCGAGCCTTCTTTGCGCCCGGGCGGCTGTTGGCGTCAAACACGATGTGGCTCCCTAGCGCGTTGTGGCGCAGTGGTGACCGGCTGCGATCCAGCGGGATGCGAAGCGGCCCGGCCGGCCACCAGCAACGCCGCCAACGTCGCGCCATACACCGCAAGTTGCAACCCCGCCGGACGGTCGGTGTAGCCAACCAAGGCGTGCAGCGCGCGGCCGATGATGCTCTTTTGATCCAGCACGGCCGAGCTATCCCAGATCTGGGCGCCCCAGGCCGGCAGCAGGTCGGCCTGGATCAGGAACCCCGCCGCCTGCGCCGCCATGCCCGCCGCCAGCAACGACAGCATGATATTGGTGACGCGGAACAGCTGCCGGGTTGGGATGCTGACGAGCCCGCGATACAGCAGGGCCGCGACCGCGCCGCCGCCCAGCAGGCCCAAGACACCGCCACTCAGCAGTGCTAACCCGCCATCGCCGCCGACCGTGAGGCCATACAGGAACAGCGCGACCTCCGACCCCTCCCGCAGCACCGCGACGCCGACCACGACCGCGAGCGCCATCAAAGTGCGGCTGCCGTCCGACACGCCGCGGCCGAGCGCCTTCATCTCGCCAGCCATCTCCCGCCCGTGCCGCGCCATCCAGACGTTGTGCCAGCCCAGCATGACGGCGGCGATCAGCAGGATGCCGGCATTGAACACCTCCTGTCCGGAGCCCTGCATCGCGTCGCCGATCGCGCCGGCGAACGCCGCGACCAGGCAAGCGCCCAACAGGCCGCCCAGCACGCCGCCCGCCACCCATCCGGCCCGCCCGGCCACGCCGCGGGTGGCGCTGAGCACGATGCCGAGGATCAGCCCCGCCTCGAACACTTCGCGGAATACGATCAGCGCGCTTGCCAGCATGGCCCTATTCTCCGGCTGCGATCAGCACGCCGCGCGCCTGATCCTGGTGGAACTCGTCGGCGAATGGATAGTGCCCCGCGGTCAGCGGTCCAACCCGGATTGAGGCCTCGCGCCCGGCGGAGATGATTTTCTCGGCGCCGAGCTCGTGGCTTTCGAACTCGGCAGGGGTGTCGTCGGCGTTATGCACGATTAAAATCAGGCGCTTGCCGGCCGGCACAGCGAGCTCGGCCGGGTCGAAGGTATGGTTCTTAATTGTCAGGCGGAACGTCACGGGATCGTCGGCCCGGACCGGGACGGACATTGCCATCAAGGTGGCGAGAGCGGTGACGCCCGTCAGATAGACCCGCATGGAACGCTTCCTGAAGTTGTTGCAACCGACTCTCATTTGCATTATCTCCCTCCCAGATGCAAGTGGTTTGCAATTGGAGGGCATGTGATGCGGCAGCGGAGGACAGCAATGTGGGGCGGCCTGGCGGTCGTGGCAGCTGGTACCTGGCTCGCGGCAACGCAGCCGACTGGCGCCGCGCCAGCCCTGCGCCCCGAGTTCACCGCCGCGATCTGCAACGCGCATCCGCCCCGCCTGACGCATGCCTATGCTCGCGGGATCGCATTCGTGGCGCCTGGCACCGTCACTGCGGTTGCCGATACCGCCATCAGCAGCGAGGATCATGCCGAGCTGCTGTTCAAGATGGGCCTGCTGGAGGGCCATCTGATGGTCGGGCGCGAGCTGATCGACGCCAACCAGACCCAGCTGGCGCTGCCGCATTTCGGCCATCCGATCCGCGAGCTGTACGACGACATCTCCGGCGAGCTGCAGCGCCGCGGCGTCACCGGCTTCGACGGCGAGCTGATCGCGCTCGAGGCCTTGGCCGCCGGCAAGCCGACCGACCCGGCGACATCAGCGCAGTACGACAAGGTGATCCGCATCATCGCCGCGGTGCGCGCCACTGTGCCAGCGGGACTGCTGGACAATGAGCGCTTCATGCTCGGCGTGCTGGGGGAGATCGCGACGATTTCGTCCGAAGACTACAGCGAGTCGATCGAGGGTGGGCGGATCGAGAAGCCGGTCGAGTATCACGATAGCCGCGGCTACTTGGAATACGCCGACAAGGAACTGCGGCGCCTGGAGGGGCGGCCTGACCTGCGCGGTTCGCCGGGCCTGGTGCTGGCGCGCGCGAAGCTTACGGAGCTGCGCGCCATCACCGGGATGCTGCTTCCACCGGAGCGCCCGCTGCTGTCGGTCGCCGCCTACAAGGCGATCGTCGCACAGTTCAAGCAGGCGGCCGCACTCCGCGCCTGATCGGGTCGCGTCTGTCTTGAGGGTCTGATCAATTGCACGGCGTCTATTCCGATACGGCCCTGGTGCTGCCCAGCGACTGGCTGGTCTGGCTGGCCACCAGCTCTGTCCGTCTGGCGGTCTATCGGCTGCAGGGCTGGCACGGGCCGCTCCGGCTGCTGCACGTCGGCGGCACCGCCGCGTTCTTCGGTGCGATCGTGCTGCTGGATCTACGGCTTTTGGGCCTGCTGGGCCGCGACATCGCCCTCGACGCGCTGGCGCGGGTCGTGCTGCCGATCACCCATGCGAGCTTTGCCGTTACCATGCTGTCCGGTGTCCTGCTGTTCCTCTACGACCCGATCCAGACCGGCAGCCATAGCTGGTTCCTGCCCAAGCTGGTCCTGCTTGGCGCCGCCATGGCCAACGCGGCGGCGTTCAGCGTGCCTCGGCGCATCGGCCTGAGGCGCATCGGCGGCGGGACACTGACCCGGCATGCGCGGCTAGCCGGCGCCCTGTCGCTGATCCTGTGGACCGGCGTGATTGCCAGCGCGACCGCCAACCACGAGGAGCGGCCATTGTTGCGCGGACGCAGCATTAGCCGGCCCTCACTGCAGACGCTGGAATAAAATCCGCCAACAGGGGTTAACAGCCAAGCCTATTGGAATCATGGTGTCGGCGACCGTGTTGCCGGAGTCTGCGTGCCGACTCGACCGCTTCGCACCCATCAGGCCCATGTGGCCGCCATCGTCCAGGCCATCGCCGTCGGTGAGGCCGCCGAGGTCGCGGACATTCTCGCCGCCGTCACCCCCGGTGGCGGCAAGAGCCTGCTGCCGGTCATCGCCGCCGCCGTGCTGATCGGCGCTGGGGTCGTGGACCGCATCTGCTGGGTGGTGCCGCGCGACAGCCTGCGCCTGCAGGCCGAGGAGGCCTTCGCCGACCCGGCCTGGCGCACCACCCTGAGCCATGCCTTGTCGGTGCGTGCCGCCGGCAACAATCCGGACCCATGCCGCGGCCTGGCCGGCTATGTCACGACATACCAAGGCATCGCCGCCGCCCCGGACCTGCATCTGGCCGAGTTCCGCCGTCACCGTTATCTGCTGATCGTTGACGAGGTGCATCATTTACCGGCCCTGTCCGACATGACGCCTGAGCCGCTGGTGGATGGCGCCGCCGACGAGGCCTCCGGCTGGAGCCGTGCGCTGCAGCCCTTGCTGGAGACGGCGCGGCTGCGGCTGCTACTATCTGGGACGCTGGAGCGCGCGGATGGGCGCGGCATCCTATGGCTGCCGTATCGCCCCGGGCAGCGGGCGGCGACGCGGGAGGTGGATATGCTGGCGCCGGGCTGGGCCGTGGTGGGCTACAGCCGCGCCCAGGCGCTGGCTGAGCGCGCCGTGCTGCCGGTGACCTTTGGCGCGCTGGACGGCGAGGCGCGCTGGCTCGACCCCGAGATCAAGCAGGCGGACGGCTCGCCGGCGGAGGTCGGGCCGCACCGGCTGTTCGGTCACTGGCCGACCGAGACCACGCGGCCGGCGCTGTTCACCGCGCTGCGCACCGGCTTTGCCGACGAGCTGCTGCGCCAGGCGTTCGACGCGACGCGCCGGCTGCGGGCCAGCCGCCGTTCGGAGCGCGGGGAGGGGCGGGGCCTCGGCAAGCTGCTGGTCGTCGCCCCGGACCAGGCCTCGGCCCGGCGCTACCAGGAGGTCGTGCGTGCTTGGCTGCCGCGCGCCCAGCACGACACCGTGCGGCTGGCCACCAGCGACGAGCGCGATGCGCGGGAGACGCTGGCGAGCTTCCGCCTGCGGGCGGAGCCGACGATCCTGGTGACGGTGGCGATGGCCTATGAGGGCCTGGATGCGCCGGAGGTTGCCGTCGTCGCGGCCTTGACCCATATCCGCAGCCGGCCGTGGCTGGAGCAGATGGTCGCACGCGCCACCCGCGTCGATCCGCACGCCGGCCCGTATGCGATGCAGCGCGCGCTGGTGTTCCACCCGGACGATCCGCTGTTTGCCCGCTTCCGCCACCGGATCGAGACCGAGCAGGGCACCCTGGCGCGGACGCCCATCCCGAAACGCCAGGGGCGGCTGCCGTTCTGGCTGCAGGGCCGGTTGGATAAGACGGACCCGGCAAAGGGCATCGTCCCGCTCAGCAGCAATGCACTGGCCCTGCGCTACGCCGTGCTCAAGCCCGGGCCCGATTTCGTCGCCGGCGCACCTGCCGCGCAAAGCGAATTGATGGAGCTGCCGAGCGTTGCCGAGCGCCGCCTGCGCCGCCGCGTCGGCGAGATGGTGGCGGCGCAGGCAGTTGAGGATGAGGGTGCGCTGCATCAGGGGCGCGGCCAAGGCGGCTATCACCGCTACAACGCCGTGCTGAAACGCGTGCTGGGCAAAAGTCGGGCGGCGATGACGCTGCAGGAGCTGGAGGCCGCGGTCGGCTGGCTCGAGCGCAATCGGTTGTACGACAGCCTGCATGTGTTGGAGGGTGACGCGCGCTATGCCTGGACGGCTCGGCAGCGTGGCGAATGGACCCCGCCGGTCGGCCGTCCTCCTTCCCGGCGGGATTGAGACCTATTAACGCGCCTGTGATGCGGTGCAACAATTTCAAACGCAATCAGGGTTGCATTCCGACCTGCCCCAGCCAATGTGTCGGTCGCAGCACAATGGTTCGCCACTGTGTTTGCAGGACGTTTCCTCCCTAAACTTGGCGGTGCCTTCGGGCGCCGCCTTTTTTTTGCAAAATCGCATGGTAAATCGTAATATGAAGAATTTCCTTCTCGCGTCGATCTTGGCGATTGGGCTCCTGCCTGCTGCCGTTTCTGCAGCCGATGCGCCGCCGCCGTGCCCGCCCGCCTTCGGTGTCGTGGACCGTAGCGTCGGGGCAACCGCCATCTATTTGGGCGCCAATCCTGCCGATCATGAGCTATGCCGCATGAAGCGCGGTAATGACGTCGAAGAGTTCTACTTCGGTACGTGGAACAAGGTCTGGCCGGGCGCCGATGCGGCGCATCAGGCGCTCAAGCAGGTGTATGCCGGTCCGCCCGGAACATCCGTGACATTCGACGTGTCAGCCGGGCCTGGCCTGCAGTGGCACGATACGATCCGTAATGGCGGGACCGAAGACCTCAATGTGCTGGGCCAAACATTCCACACGATGCGAGTCGTCCATGAACGCGAGGGCTTCGACGGCAATAGCTACCACTCGATCATCACGTCATGGAAAGACGTCATAACCGGGATGAGCATCTATCAAAACTATCAGCACATCAGTGGACATCCGGAGCCTGGGACGTCCTGGGATCCGGTGTCGATCACTGGTGGAAGAAACCTAAGTTTTACGGCAGATCCGCTTAACTTGCGGCGATGAAGCTTGCGATGCGCGGCAGGATCTCCGTGCGCCACTTCCTGCCGTTGAAGATGCCGTAATGGCCGACGCCGGGCTGCAGGTACTGCACCCGGCGCTCCAGCGGGATGCCGCTGCACAGGGTCTGCGCCGCGATCGTCTGGCCCGGCGCGGAGATGTCGTCCAGTTCGCCCTCGACGGTCATCAGGGCCGTCCGCTCGATTGCCGACGGCACTACCCGCTCGCCGCGCACCATCATGCGGCCATCGGCGAGGTCGTGCTTCTGAAAAAATGTTTCAACGGTCTGCAGGTAGTAGCTCGCGGGCACGTCCATGACGGCGAGGTACTCGTCGTAGAACCGGCGATGGGCGGCCGCACTATCTTCGTCGCCCTGGACCAAGTGGTCGAACATGCGGCGATGCGCCTCGATATGGCGATCCGGGTTCATCGAGATGAATGCGGCGAGCTGCAGAAAGCCCGGATAGACCTTGCGGAATGCGCCGAGGTGCCAGGGCGGCACAGTCGTGGTGACGTGGTGCTCAAACCAGTCGATCGAATGTTCCTGGGCGAGCTTGGTCACGACGGTCGGTGCGGCGCGAGTGTCCACGGGACCGCCCATCAGCGTCATGCTGCGCGGCTGCGCCGGGTCGTTGCGTGCGGCCATGAGCGACACGGCCGCGATCACCGCAGGTGCCGGCTGGCAGACGGCGACGACATGCGTGTTGGGGCCGAGGTGCTGCAGGAAGCCGATCACGGTCTCGACATAGCTGCTGAGATCGAAGTCGCCGTGCAGCAACGGGACGATCTTAGCATCCCGCCAGTCGGTTACGAACACCTCGAATCCGGCGTCAACCATGTCCTGCACCGTACCGCGCAGCAGGGTCGCGTGGTGGCCGCTCATGGGCGCGACCAGGAGGATGCGCCGACCGATCGCGCCAGGAGCCTGGAAGCGCAACAGCCGGACGAAGGGCTGATCCAGCTCGATCGTCTCATGCAGCGGCTCCTCGGCTCCGCGGCTGAGCTTGATGTTCCAGTCCGGCTTGCCGCGCGGGCGCAACACATCATTCGCCACATCGGCCCAGGCGACGGCGGCGCGGCTGCCCCAGGTCAGCAAGTCCGGCCCCGGCGCCGACCGCAGTATGGTGCTCGCCGCGCGGGCCCAGGCGCGAGCCGGCAAAAGAGACGCGGCTGCAGCATCGTGCAAAGCGTAAATCATTCAGTGGATGTCTCACATTTAAGGCGAAGAGACTAGTCGTCTCGTCGTCCGATCACCGGTAATGAAAAAAGCAGGTCGTCTTGTGAAGCCAAAGGTGTTTTTTTACGTGGAACAGCAACGGCGCGGAGACGGAGGAGTTCATCCAGCATCCGGTCCATCGTCTGCCAGATTGGTTCCTCTCCAATTCTCTCCTTCATGATTAACCGGTGTGCGGCGAGCGTCACATTCAGCGTGCCGCGAGTCGTCTCAGGCCGGGCGGAGCGCATCTGAACCAGCGCCTTCTCGACCTCATCCTGCGGCAGCGCCATCACTGCCGCGATGGCGTCCGGCTCGGCGCCAGCCCGGCGCATGCGACGCGCCTGGCTGACCTGCTTGGCCGAAAGCGCAATCGTAGGTCGCAGCTGCTGCGTTCGGCGGGACATCTCCCCCGACCCGCTGCCCGGCGCCTTGCCCTTAAATGCCATTGAAAGAACCGCAGTCTATGCAGGCCATCATCCGCCTCGCAGGCTGATCCCGCCGCCAACCGGCACACATACAGAAGGCATATAGGATGCCTGATCAGGGTTGACGATCGCCTCGTTGCCTTATTGTGTTGCGTGGGTCACACGTTAACATATAACCTTAGCTGTGGGTGTGAGGCAGAATAATCTACTTGTAGTAGGAAACCAGTTTTGTTTCCTTGATCGGAGCCGACGCTAGACGCGGCGCAATGCGGGCGGATGGCTTTGGTCAATTTTGCGGCATGCCGCGCATTGATCGCGGATTGTGGCCGGACCGTGCCGCAACCCGAAGCCCGTCCGGCGGCGTTGCACCAGATAGAGCCTGGCACTAGCCTTGGCGTTCCTGGGAGATATTCCAATGCAAAGCAACGAATTAGAAACGATTGCAGCCTCCATACAGGACGCGCTCCACCGCGCCTATGCGCTGGGGCGCAGTGACGCGCTGCGGCGGGTTATGGAGATCGTTCAGGCGGACGACCTCGGGTCAAAGACGGTGGCGCTGCTGAGCCATAGCGAGCCACCCGCCAAGGAGCCGCCGCAGATAGAGGCGGCAGACGCGGAACCCGAGATCGAGGCGAGCGTCCCGCCACCCAGCGACGCCGCGCACAACGACAATGTCGAGCGCGAGCCGCACCAGGCTCCCTCGCCGCCAGGGTCCATCAAGGATTTCCTGCTGGACTACCTGTATCCACTCGGCGCCAAGAAGTAGCCGCCGTGTCGGTGGAGGCGCATCATGGCCGGGCTTTGCTGGAAGAGGCGCAGCTTGCGCTCGACCGCGTGCATCGGGCGGCGCTCGCGGCCAATGCTGGGGAGATTCGGCGTGGTCTCGATTTGGCGATCACAGCGCTGCGTGGGGCTCGGTCTGCGGGCCTCAGCGCCGATGCGGAGCAGGCGATTGGGACCGTGCAGGGCAATTTGGAGGCGGCGCGAGCGGACCTGGACGGCGGCGCGCTGGTAGAAATGGAGAAGCTGATCGAGACGGCCCGCAGCAGCCTCGCGACGCTTTGATGCGTGTGGCTCCGAGCCCCGTCTATGGCGCCTCCGCGCCGTAGATTGTCAGGTCGAGCCGGCGGCCGGTCGAGTAGTCCAGCCCTTTGATCTCGGCGAGGGCACGCGGCGCAATCCCCAAAATCTCCAGCCGGGCCTGGAACGCGGCGGCCTCCCGCGTTCCAATGAGGGCTAGGCCGCAGGATTGATGGGCGGCGAGGTGGTCGGCGGCAGCAGCTGCGTTGACCAGCCTGGTCTCCCTGCCGACCGTGAACACCAGGCTGGGCTCGCTGTAGGAGGCCGAAGCGAGCACGCTGTTTGGACAGGGCCGCACGGCGGCGACCGCAGCGGCGATGCGCGGGCTGAGCCAGATGGTGGTGAGCTCGGGCAGCACGAGCGCGTAGGCGCTGGCGAACAGGACCAGCGCCGACCCGCCGGCGAGGGCGAGCGCCGGGCGCGGCCGAAGGCTCCATGCCGCCCAAGCCGACAGGACGATGAGCGCGATGCCGGCCAGGCCCGCCAGGATCGGCAGCGCGTCGATCTCGCCCTGCAGCACCCACAGCAGCACCGGCCCTGCCACCCCCAGCGCCACGCCGATCAGCAGCCATGCCACGCCGTAGATCCGCCCGATCCAGCGCCAGGTCCGGCCAAACCGCCAGGCGCCCGGCGCCAGAACGGCGGCGGCGGTCAGGCAGGCGATCGCCGGATAGGTCGGCAACACGTAGTGCGGCAGCTTGGTCGCCACCGACTCGAACAGAAGCCAGGTCGGGATAATCCAGACCAGCAGGAAGCGCACTTCCGGCCGGCGCCGCCGCGCCCAGACGAAGGGGAGCGCCAGCACGGCAAACAGCGAGCCCGGCCAGAAGCTCGCTGCGAATACGCCGAGGTAGTAGCCTGGCGGGAAACCATGCGCCTGCTGGCCTTGCGCAACCTTGCCGAGGAAGTTGTCGCCGACCGACTTGGCGAAGAAGTCGCCGCCGCTGGCGACGCCGATCGCCACGCACCACGGCAGCACGATCGCGAGCATCAGCGGGATGCCCCATTTCGCGTGCAGGCCGCGCAGCCATGCGGTCCGGCGTTCTGATATGACCAGACCCAAGATCGTGCCCCAACTGACCAGCAGGATCAGCGGCCCTTTCAGCATCAGCCCGGCGCCAAGCGCGATCCAGTGCAACGCCGCCCAGCGCCGCCGGGTCACGACGCCTGCGCTCGCGTCGAGATAGATGCGCAGCAGGCTGGCCTGCGCGACCAGGATGGTGGCGAGCAGGGTGGCGTCGATCTTGGCCATGCGAGCCTCCGCCCCCATCAGCAGCGACGTCGCCAGCAGCGCCGCCGCCACCATGCCGGCGGACGCGCCGAACAGCGTGCTGCCGATCCACCCCGTCAGCAGGACCGCGGCGATGGCGCCGAGCAGGGATGGGATGCGGTAGGCCCAGGGCTCGCGCGCGGCCGGGTCGCTGAATGCGGCGACGGACAGGGCCTCGAGCCAGTATATGCCGGCGGGCTGCAGGTAGCGCGGGCGGTCCTGGAAACGCACGTCGATGAAGTCGTGGGTCTCCAGCATCTGCGAGGTAGCCTGCATGTAGCGGGACTCGTCGCGGTCGATCGCCGGCAGGCGGGAGCGGCCCGGCAGGAACAGGATCAGCGCGACCAGGGCTAGTGCCGCGTAGTGCCGCAGCCGGAGCGGTTTGCCTTGTGTCAGGACTCGATGACCTTGTGCGGGAGGGTAGTGCGGCTGCGCAGCCAGATCACGCCGAGCATATCGCCGATGCCGACCAAAGCGCGGCCGAAGTTTGTGTACTTCGATTGGCCGCCCAGGCGCGCGCGGTGCGATACCACCTTGCAGAGCAGCGGATGGCCATAGGCCTGGAACAACGCCGGCAGGAAACGGTGCATGCCCTCGAACGCCGGCAGCCGCAGGAAATCGTCGCGGCGGAATGCTTTGAGGCCGCAGCCAGTGTCCGGGCACTGGTCGGCCAGCACGGCCTGGCGGAGGCCGTTGGCGAAACGGGTCGCCAGGCGCCGGGACAGCGTGTCATGGCGGCGGAGCCGGATGCCGGCCACCAAGGGCGGCGCGCCCGGGGCGGCGAGGCCGAGCGCCAGCATCCCCGGAATGTCGGCCGGGTCGTTCTGGCCGTCGCCGTCCATGGTGGCGACCCACTCGGAGCGGGCGGCGGCGACGCCAGTACGCAGGGCGGCCGTCTTACCGCAGCGCCGGTCGTGCCGCAGCAAGCGCAGTCCGGGGTGGGTGGCGGCCAGCGGCAGGATGGTGTCGGCGGTGGCGTCGGTGCTGCCGTCGTCGATGAACAGCACCTCGAACGGCTGCAGGCCGGCCAGCGCCGTGGTCAGCTCATCGAGGACGGACGTGACGTTCTCCGCCTCGTTGAACACCGCGATGACCACGGACAGGCGCGGCTGGGCCGGCGACCGCGGGTCGGGGTGGGTGGGCGCGGGATCCATTCGACGTATCTTTCCTGGCACGAACCGCCTGCATGGCCCAGGATCGGGGCCGTCGCAATGCCCGAGGTCACACAGGCTCCCAGAGCCTATAGCGTGAGAGTCGCCAGGTAGTCTTTCAGCGCGGCATCTGCGTCGTCAGCCGCGCGCTGCGCCGCGTCGGACTGGGCCTGCAGGGTCGCGAGCTGGGTCTCCTGCTGCTGCAGCTGGCCCAGGAAGCGGCGCTGGAGCTCGCTGTTCGCCGGCACCGCCGCAAGGTTCTTCCGCACGCGGTCCTGATCCGCCACGAGCGCGGCGCGGCGGTCGGTCAGGCCACGGGCGGCGGCACTGCGCCGGTCGAGCTCGGTCCGCAGCCCGGCCGCCCGCGTCATGGCGGCGCGCAGCTCCGGGGCTAGCCGGCCTTCCTCCGCCATCGCCAGCAGCCGCGGCGTGCCGGCGTCGGCCAGCACGATGCGCTCGCTTCGCGGACGCTCCAGCACCACCTCGACCGTCTCGGTCACGCCGGGCGGGATGGCGCGGGTGATGCGGTACTGCGTGGGCGTGAGGCCGATAGGTCCGCTGGGCTCGACGAGGCTCCATCCGTCGCGCCGCGGCTGCTCGATCAGCACGGTCCGGCCGGGGCCGGCTTGGGTGGTGATGCGGTAGGTCGTCGTCGCGCGCTCCCGCCGCAGCAGCTCCAGCACGCCGCTCGCGGCACGGCCGGAGGTGACGTGGCTGTCGGCGCCCTGCGATGTGTCGATGCTGATGGCGAGGTCGGCGGCGAAGCTCAGCAGACGTTCGGCGCCGGGCTGCACGACGGGCAGGCGGGCGTCGCCGATGAATCTCGCGCTCCCGTCCGCTCGCCGCTCGAACAGGGTAACCAGTCCTGGCGGCAGCGCGCCGGCGCCGTCATTGGTCAGCAGCAGCGCGACGAGCGGGTGATGCGGGTCGGCGTCTGGCTGGAACAGCGACACGCGGCGGGCGGGAATCGTACGGCTCACGATGGGCAGCAGCATGGTCTCGCCCGACGCGGCGGTGACCCGGCCGGCCAGCCGGAACTCGACCTGCGCCATGGATTGACGGGTCTCCGACGGCGGTGGCGGCGCTGACGCGGCATCTGTCTCCTGCAGCCGCCTGACAAACGGCGCCGGCGCCATCGGTGGCGACGGCGGCGATGCCAATTGCTGTGCCGCCTGGAGCGGCACGGCGCCGGCGTCGAGCGGTGGGGTGGTGCGGTTCGGCACCTCGACTGGCGCCTCGGGCCGGGTGGTGAACACGGCTTCGTAGAGCGGCTGATGATACAGCACGGGCTGGCCCGAGGTCAGCAGCACCTCGACGTTGCGCCAGTCCTGACCGCTCAGGTTCTCGACGACCGCGAAGCCCTGCAGCGCGGCCGGGCCAGGCGCGTCCCCGTCCGGAATGGTCAGGCGGTAGGAGGCCTTCCAGACCGGCGCCGGCACGACGTAGCCGAAGCGCACTGAACGCCGGCCGCCGTCGCTTAGGCTTAACTGCACGGTTCGGCGGTCCTGCACGCGCTGCGCCGCGATCGCGGTCAGGGCGGACGCGATCTGCCGCCGCAGCGGCTCCGATTCGAACTCGACGCCGGGCATGTCCTGCAGCACCGCGGTGGCGATCCCCGTGTCGGTCGCGATGGTCAGTCGATGCCGGGTCAGCGTGCCGCCATTGTCAGGCAGCGCGGTGTCGAACGGCGTCACGGCGAGAATATGCCCGGCGATCCCCGTCGCGGGTACGCGCACCGCCTCGCCGATCAGGGCGCCCAGCAGCGCTTCGGGACTGTTGAACGCGGCGGGGCCGAACGGCAGGGGCCGGAAGCTTTCGGTCAGCGGCTCGCGGCCTGGCAGGCGCAGGCTGGGCAGGCCGCCGGCGGGGTCGTCCACGCGCAGGCTTTTCAGCAGGTCATCGACCTGGTCGAGCGGCACGGCGAGCGGCAGCGTCGCTGCACCTTCCACGTCCGCGGTGAATTCGAACTGGCCGACGCCGCCGGATGACAGCGTGACACGATCCAGGACAGGCTCGGCGAGGACGGGTTCGGCGGCAAGCGCCGGGCTGGCGACGACCAGCAGCAGGACAGCGCGGATGACTGCTTTTGGCATGAGTGCTCCATCCGCACGATCTTAACTTTATAGCAATGTTTATGGGCCAGAGTGCCGTCGGGCCACAAGACGTGGCTGTGCAAAAAGCAGGTGCGGCTGCCCGGGTTGGGTCAGCGGCAGTGAAAGGTAAGACGTCATGTCGCTCAACTCGGTCAATACGAACATCGGCGCACAGGTTGCGCTGGCGTCGCTGAACTCCACCAATACGGCGCTTCAGGCCGCGCAGAAGCGTATTTCCACCGGCTACCGCGTAGCGGATGCGACGGATGACGGCGGCGCCTATGCCGTGGCGCAGCGGGTGCGGTCGGATGTCGGCGCGTTGACCAGCGTGAACGAGCAGCTTGGCAACGCCAAGGGCCTGGTGGGCACATCGCTCAGCGCATTGGGTAAGATTTCCGACAGTGTGAACACTGCGAAGGGGCTGCTGGTGAAGATCGCCGACAACAGCATCGCGCAGGATCAGCGCGACCAGTATGTCGCGTCGTATAAAACCTTGCTGACCCAGGTCGCGAACTACGTCGATAACTCGACCTATAACGGCCAGAGCCTGCTGGGCAAGGTCGCGGGTGCTGCTGTCACAGCAGGCACCAGCAAGTCGGTCATCAACAGCGAGCTTGGCAGCACGGCGACGATTTCGGCGGCCGACAACAGCGGGCTGGCGAACACGCTGGCGACGCTGATCGGCTCGACGTTCAGCCGGTCGGCAGGCGGGGTGGACTCGTTCGGGACCATCGCGGTGGGCGCTGACCAGACATCGGCCTCGACGGCGCTGACTGCGACCACCGGTGCAACGGCGTTCACTACGGCGCTGAAAGGTATCGCCAACCAAGTGAACCAGACCGGCGCTGATTCGAACCTGCTGGACGCGACGATCACGTTCAACAGCGCGAAGATCGACAGCCTGAACGCCGGTCTGGGCGCCCTGATCGACACCGATCTTTCGAAGGAGTCGGCCCGGCTGCAGGCGCTGCAGATCAAGCAGCAGTTGGGCACTCAGGCGCTATCGCTCGCCAACCAGGCACCGCAGAGCCTGCTCAGCCTGTTCAAGGGTTAGCGCAGGTCTAGCAGGGAGGTATCGCCCGCGAGGGGCAACCCCGCTGGCCCGATTGGCAAGGCGGCGGATCACGCGCGTGACGTAGCTCGTTAACGCTAGCAGCTGCTACGTGCCGCAGCTGTGGCTGCTACGGGTCGAAGGTCCTGGAGTGGATCTTAAGTCGGCGGGGTTCAGGCCGCCTTGGTCAGCTTAAAATCGACGTGCACCGCGTCATAGGCGAACACCACGCCTCGCCCAGCGCGCTCGATCACGCCGGCATGGATCAGCGCGGTCACGTCGCCATGCACGGCCTTGACGTCACGTCCGACCCGGCGCGCCACCTCGCGTATCGCCATCTCGCCCTGTCCCGTCATGGCATGCAGGATGGCCCAGCGTTTGGTCGTCAGCGTTCGCCAGAGCAGCTCGACCGAGGCGAACGAGATGCGCGCGCCCTGCGCCTTGCCTTCAAAGGCGGCCTGGAAGCGGCGGTTCACGTCCTCACGCGACGCTACCGAAAGGGTTACTGTGTTCATGCAGGCCTCCATTGATCCACGTCGTGCCAGAAATCCGTCAAAAGCTGGCCGGGTGTCGTAAAGCGGTAGGGCGTTTCGATGCTGCCAATGTGCTTGTGGTCGCCTTTCCCAGCCTCGTTGTCGTAGCGCAGCACGCAGACCTCTAGGACGACATAGGCCAGGGCATACTTGTAGCCATGGGCCGATCCAAGCACCGGCTGCGGCACCTGCCACACCCGCAACTCGACGAAGGCATCGGTGCGTAGCTGTTGGCGTTCATTGAGCAGCAGCCGAGCCTTCATGTTGGAGTTTGAACCAACATTATGGATGTTGTCAACTGCTCCATCAACACCGGGGTCGGTTTCAGGGCAGCCGCGCCAGCAGCCGGGCGGCCAGCCGTGGCTTTGGCGCGAATAGCCGTGGAGTAAAGCGGGTGCCGGCGGCGCGCTTGCCGGCCTCGGAGCGCGTGGGGTACGGCACGATCATGCCGGCCAGCGCCGAGAGTTTCATTCGCTGTGTGATCGCCAGCGTCCACATTCCGATCATTTCGCCGGCATGCGGCGCCAGGATGCCGGCGCCCAGCACCCGGTTGCCAGCCACCACCAGCTTGACCATGCCGGCGGTGTCGCCCTCGGCCACGGCGCGGTCATTATCCGCGAGCGGCCAGCGCAGCGTCTCGACCGGGTGGCCGGCGGCGCGAGCCTCCGCTTCGGTCAGGCCGGTCTGGGCCAGCTCGGGGTCGGTGTAGGTGACGCGGGGCAGGGCCGCGTAGTCGAGCCGGGCCGGCAGGCGGAACAGCGCGCGGCGCACGATAATGCCGGCGTGGTAGCTGCCGACGTGGGTGAAGTAGCGAGGCCCAATGCCGTGCGGATCGGCGACGTCGCCGGCCGCATAGACGAAACGGTTGGTCCGGCTGCGCAGTCCCGCGTCGGTGTCGATGCCGCGGGCGGTGGCGGCCACACGGCCGGCCGCGAGGTCCAATCGCTCCAATGTCGGCCGCCGGCCGACGGCAACCAGCAAGTGGCTGCCGGCGATGCTGCGGCCGTCCGCCAGCTCCAAGACCGGGCCGGGGCGGACGGCGGTGGCCTGCGCATGCTCGATAATGGTGACGCCGTCGGCCTGCAACGCGCTGCGCAGGCCGGCAATCAGCTCCGGGTCGTCCTTCGCGCCGATCGTGCCCGACTGTACGAGGGTGACGCGGCAGCCGAGCCTAGCGTGCGCCTGCGCCATCTCCAGGCCGATCGGGCCGCCGCCCAGGATCAGCAGGTGCTCCGGCGCGTCCTTCAAGTCGAACAGGGTGTCGTTGGTGAGGAATGGCACGTGGTCGAGGCCGGGCAGGTCGGGCACGACGGGGCGGCTGCCGGTGGCGATGACGATGCGGCGGGCGGTTATGCGCCGTGTCTCCGTGCCGATGGTGACTGCCAGCGCGTCGCGCGCCACGAAGCGTGCGGTGCCCTGCAGGACTGTGGCGCCCAGACCTTCGTAGCGTTCGACAGAATCGGCCGGGGCCAGGGCGGCGATGGCGCCGTGCACGTGCGCCTGCACGCTGGGCCAGTCGATATCGGGGGAGGGCGCATGGACGCCGTAACGCCTGGCGCGGCGGACGGCGTGGGCCGCGTGCGCCGCCGCCAGCAGCGCCTTGCTGGGCACGCAGCCGACATTCAGGCACTCGCCGCCCATGCGCCCGCGCTCGATCAGGGCAACGCGCAGGCCGAGCTGGGCCGCGACATACGCGGTAGATAGCCCGGCCGCGCCGGCGCCGATTACGGCGAGGTCAAGATCCCTCACGCGTCGGGACACTGGGCCACCGCAAGCGCCAAGGTGCTGTAATATCGCCGTTTTGGCCCCAGCCGAACCAGCCCGGCGCGCAGCAGTTTTCGCAGCACCCGCCCGTTCGCCTCGCACATCAGCACCGGCACGCCGTGGCGTTCCAGGCCGCGCATCGCCTGACCCAGTGATTGCAGCCCCGTCACGTCGATGAACGGCACGTTGCCCAGGCGGAGCACGACGGCGCGGGCGCGGGCCGGGGTGTCGGCCAGGGCACGCTCCAGACTATCGACCGCTCCGAAGAAGAACGGGCCGTCGATGCTGAACACCAGCACGCCGGCAGGGATGCCCTCGGCGGCGACGGCGCGTACCTCGACCGAACTCGCCATGCGTCGGAGGAACTGCAGCATCGCCAGGATGACGCCGATGTTCACCGCGATCACCAGGTCGGTCAGCACGGTCAGCGCGAAGGTGATGAGCAGGATAACGGAATCGGCGGTCGGCGCCGTGCGCGCCATGCGGACGAACTGCGGGGCGTCGCTCATGTTCCACGCCACGACGAACAAGATCGCCGCCAGCGCCGCCAGCGGGATGCGCCCGGCAAGCGGCGCCAGCACCAGCAGGACCAGCACGAGGGTCAGCGAGTGCACGATGCCGGCCAGCGGGCCCGTCGCGCCGTTGCGCACGTTGGTCGCAGTGCGGGCGATGGCGCCGGTCGCCGCGATGCCGCCAAAGAACGGTGCGGCGATGTTGGCGAGGCCCTGGCCGATCAGCTCCTGGTTCGAATTGTGCCGTGTGCCCGCCATGCCGTCGGCAACCACGGCGGACAGCAGCGATTCGATGGCGCCCAGCATGGCGATGGTGAAGGCGGACGGCAGCAGCGCGATCAGCCGGTCGAGGCTGACATCGGGCAAGGCGAAGCGCGGTAGGCCGACCGGGATTGCGCCGAAGGTGCTGCCGATGGTGGCGACGCTCGGGAAGCCGAACGCGGCCTGGATCGCGGTCGCGGCCAGCAGCGCGACGACCGGGCCCGGCACCCGGCGCATCCCCGGCACGCGCGGGCCATAGACGACGAGCAGCAGGCTGAGCAGCGCGAGGCCGGTTGTGATTGGGTCGAATTGCGGCAGGACATGGATCAGATTCCAGAGCTTGTTATGGAAGTGCAGGCCGCCGGTTTTGGGCAACCCAAAGAAATCATGCCACTCGCCGACCCAGATGATCACGCCGATGCCCGCGGTGAAGCCGACGATGACCGGGGCGGGGATGAAGCGGATCACGCCGCCGAACCGGGCAAGGCCGAGCGCGGTCAGCATCACGCCCGCCATAATGGTCGCGAGCAGCAGCCCGTCCACGCCGAACGACGCGACGACGCCGGCCAGGATTACGATGAACGCGCCGGTCGGCCCGGCGATCTGCATCCGGCAGCCGCCGAACGCCGAGACAATCAGGCCGGCGATGATGGAGGTGTAGATGCCCTGCTCGGGCCGCACGCCCGACGCGATGGCGAAGGCCAGCGCCAAAGGCAGGGCCACGACGCCGACGATGACACCGGCGATGATGTTGGGCAGCCATTGCCGGCGTTGAAATAATCCGGCCCGCGACGCTTCAAGGAGAGCGATCATAGCCGGTCAGACTCCAGGGCGGTGGGGCGTCGCACCTGTTTGGCTGTAGCCGGGTCAACCGGCGGCGTCCACGCCCTTCCGCGCCAGCACGGTCCTCGCCCGGCGTCCAACCAGCACGGTGACGGCGATGGTGGCGACCAGGCCCAGTGCGACGAACGCCCATCTCAGCGCGCCGCCGCCCGAGGACGCCCGGCCGACCACGCCGAGATAGACATACAGCGCGCAGCCCGGCGCGATGCCGAAACCGGTGGCGGCCACATAGGGCCAGAAGGCGACGCTGCTGGCGCCGCACGCGTAGTTCTGCAGGTTGAACGGCACGAGCGGGCTCAATCGCAGCAGGGCGATGACGCGCCAGCCCTCGTCGGCGACGGCGCGGTCCACGGCGCGCAGTCCGGGACGGTTGGCGATGATGCGGGCGACCCGGTCGCGCACCAGATAGCGCGATACGAGGAAGGCGAGCGATGCGCCGAGGGTTGCGGACAGCAATGCGAGGGGGAAACCCCAGAACCCATAGATCAGCCCGGCGCCGATGGTGAACGGCGCCGCCGGGAACAGCACCACCAGCGCGCCCGCATACGCCGCGCCATAGATCAGCACGCCCCAGACGCCCATGCCCTCAATCCACCCGGTGAAGCCCTGCATCCAGGCCTGCACCGGCAGCAGCCACCAGGCGGCGAACATGGCCGCGAGCGACAGCATGAGGAGGGCCCAGCGCCTCAACGCCGGCTCAACGGCTGCAGGCCGCTCCGCCCAGCACGCAGAATCGGGCGCAGTGCGGGTGGTTCAGCGGCACCGGGCGGGAGGCTTCGGCGAGGGTGGCGCCGAGCTCGAACTCGGCCTCGTATGGCAGCAGGGTGCAGGCGATCACGGCTGGGCGCAGGGCGTTACGGCGTTTCACGACCATGCGGGAGGAGGCGCACATGACTGAGGCCGGCGATTTGCCGAGGATGCCCCAGCAGGCCTCGGTGATCTCCGGCACATCGACCGCGGCGTCCATCTCGGGGAACAGCATCAGGCGCACCGGGTCGCTGGCGTCAATCGGGATGGCGTTTGCGGCGAACAGGCGGGCGAAGCCGGCGCGGACGGTGGGTTCAGGCTCGCCGGAGAACAGCCGGCCGGCGACGTCCAGCGCGAAACCGCGCGTGGCGAGCCAGCGCAGGCCTTCGAGTGTCGGCTCCCAACTGCGCGGCCCGCGCTCGGCCTCGTGCTGGATGGGGTCGTAGTGATCGACGGAAACGCGCAGCCGCAGGCGGTCGCCATGCCGGGCGCGCAACGCGTCTAGGCCGTCGGCGACCTTCATCATCGGCCGCATCGCGTTGGTCAGCACCAGCGCCTCCATGCCGCGGGACAGCGTGTCGTCCAGCATGGGCAGCAGGTCCGGGCACATGAACGGCTCGCCGCCGGTGAAGCCCACAGTGCGGACCGGCAGCGCGTCGCGGGCGATCTCATCCAGGTAGGCGCGGACCTCGGCTTGGTTGAGGTAAACGAGGCGGTCGTTGCGCGGCGAGCTTTCGATGTAGCAGTTGCGGCAGGTAAGGTTGCACAGCGTGCCGGTGTTGAACCACAGCGTCTCCAGCGCATGCAGCGCCACATGGGCGCGGCGCTCGCCCTTGGCGGTGATGCCGGGATCACGGAACTTGGCGGGGTCGAGCGTGGGGGTGTGCTGCAGCATGGTTGGTATCTAGGTGCAAACTTGGCCGGCGGGAACCTTGACGGCGGTGATGCCGACGCTGAATGCCGCGTCCGTGTTGCCGGGGGCACTCGCGGCGCTGGGCGGATTGGCTGACATCATGGTGTCGGACGGCGGCAGCGCGGATGGGACGGCGGATATCGCGCGGGCCGCGGGGGCCGTGGTCGTCGCGGGGCCGCGCGGCCGGGGTGTGCAGATCGCGGCGGGGATTGCCGCGGCGCGGTCGCCGTGGCTGCTGCTGCTGCACGCCGACACGCGGCTTGCGGCGGGCTGGGCTGCGGCGGCGGCGGCGCATATGCGGATGGCGCCGGACCGGGCGGGGTATTTTCGATTTGCGCTCGACAGCGCTGATCCAAGGGCGCGCAGGCTGGAGCGCGCGGTGGCTTGGCGCTGCCGGGCGCTGGCACTGCCGTATGGCGACCAGGGGCTGCTGATCGCGCGCGACGTGCTTGAGGCGGCGGGCGGCGTGCGTCCGCTGCCGCTGATGGAGGACGTGGATCTGGTCCGCCGCCTGGGCCGTGGCCGCCTGGCGCCGCTGCCAGTCGATGCCGTGACCTCGGCCGTACGGTGGGAGCGCGACGGCTGGCGGCGGCGGTCGGCCCGCAACCTGGCATGCCTGGCGCTGTGGCACGCGGGGGTGCCGCCGGCGTGGATCGCGGCGATATACCGGTAATCAGGCGGTGTAGGCGACATTAAGGTAGCCGACCCCGCCGGTGCTGCCGGTCGAGAGGGTGAACCGGTTCTGCGCCTCGGCGAAATCCACGCGGGCGAACGTCACCGAGACATTCGCGCCGTCGCCAAGGTCCGCGTGGATCGTGGCGCCCTGGAAGCCCCCGGCGCCGTCCGCGGCGGTCCACGAGAAGGTGCTCCGCCCGGCCTGGAAGCCGAACAGCGTCATCGCGTCGCCGGGGTGGAAGTTGAGGATGCTGCTCCAGCCCGGGCCGTTGCGGCCATCCACGAAGAAGGTGTCCGTGCCGCCATCCGCACCGGTGCCGCCCGCCATGAAGTTCGATCCGCCGCCGCCGTCCAGCACGTTGCTGCCGCCCGTGACCAGCAGCGCGTCGTCGCCGGGGCCGCCCTTCAGGAAGGCGTTCGGCGAAAGCGCCGCGATGCCTGCCTGGTCGTTGCCCGCCCAGATATACTGGCGCTGCAGGCCGCCGACCGGGCCGGCATAGGCGCCGGCGGCGTCGAAGGAGGCCAGGCCCAGGGTGACGTCTTTGAGCTCGATGTCCTGTGTTGGCGGGGCGACCTTGGTGGTGATGTCCGTCGAGGGGATGCTGCTCCCGTTGGGCGTTGTCGTGGTCACGGTGAAGTCGGACTGCTGGTAGGCGCCGTCGAAGGCGATGCTGGCGACCAAGGTCCCGTTGTCCGACAACGTCAATACGCCGCTCGCTGCCCCGGTACTGGCGTAGGCGGCGCTGGTGACGGCCCGGCCAAACAGGGTGATGGTGTCAGGTGCTGCAAAACCGGCGATGCGGCCCTGGAACACGACAAGCTCGTTGACCGTCAGGGAGGTCGCGCGGCCGGCGCCGGCGATGAAGCGGTAGGTCTGGCCGGGGCCGGGCGGGGCCGCGACGACGTGCGCCTGCTCGAAAAGCTGGACCGTGCCGGTGCCGCTGCGCAGCGAGGCCAGGTTGGCGACCGCAGCACCAGCCGATGGGTTCCAGACCGAGATGACGCCGTCGTTCTCGATCGATCCGAACGGCGGCCGGCCGAGGCCGACGAGCAGCGCCGGCCCGTCCACGACATTGATCGTGCCGGTGTTGCGCAGCACCCCGGCGATCCCGGTCGGCCCAGTCGCGGAGAAGACGTTGATCGAGCCTCGGACGGTGACGATGCCCTGGTTGCCGACCTGCCCGACGGTGTTCAACGTGTTCAGCCCGCCTGTGCCCGAGACGGTGAGCCGCGTGTCGGGCGCGAGCGTCGTGCCGTCCCCAAGGTTGAACCCGCCCGCGCTGACGATGGCGAGGCCCTGCAGCGTTCCGCCCGATGCGGTCACCGTGCCCGAGTTGATGAGAGCGATGTCGCCGGGCTGCGGCACGCCGGCTGGGGACCAATCGGCTGCGCTGTCGAAGCGGTTGGTCGAGCCGTCCCAGGTTCTGATGGACATGGCGTTTCCCCCCACGCGGTGATCGCTGCCGATGGTTTGGCAGATCAATTTTACGCTCTGCCAATGATTGCATCGAGGGCACGTGCTGCATAGGGCGGAAGTGGGCTAGACTGTGCTGGCGTGGCGACAGTCACTTTAGCCACGTCCTGCTCGCGATTCCAATAGCGTTAAGAGGTGAAGTGGGATGGGCTATAAATCCAATTTGCCCGTGCTTTGCTGAATCCCCTCGTGGGACGTGGGCTGATGTCTTAATCCGAAGTAGATTACGTGTCACTTTGAACTTTGAATAAAATATTTGTTTCTGCTCAACCCGGGTAGGGAGTGGCCTGCCCGCGTAGGGTTTGCTGGATAGCCTGGTAGGCGCCCATGCCACGGCGTGCGGCGGTGCCGATGACGGAGCGCACGCCGGCGAACAGGTCA
>JANXVC010000256.1 GCA_025351925.1 Rhodospirillales bacterium
CCTCGTCCACGCGCACGACCTGGTTGTTGAAACAAACCACATGTTCGAATGCGAGGCCGAGCGCCGCAGCGGCGAACCGCACGGCGGGTAGGAACATCAGGCTGGACCACGGGAACAGCAGGGTGAACCGCTGGATACCCATCGCCCGGATGTGCAGCAGCTTGGGCAGCACCTCCACGAGCATGTGGCCGTAGTTGCAATAGACATCCTTAAAAATATGGAAAACCGGCAACTCGCTCGCTGGGTTGCGATGCACCTCGCCGCGCAGGATTTGTTGGCCGATCTCACTGATCACCGGCCGGTCCACCGCGCTGTTCTCGAAGTTGAACGTGTCGGCCAGGGCCTGGTCCGGAAACAGGATCAGATAGTGCCCGTGCACCACGTGGACGTCGCGGAGGCGGATCACATACTCGTCCGGACAGGCGATGGTCGTGGGGAGCAGCTCCTCGGGAAGCCAGGACAGCACCTTTGGATCCCGGGTGAGATAGTTGAACATCCGGGGCGGGCCGTGGGCGGCGTAGGACCGGTCCGGCACGATCAGCTCCACGGCGTGCGGCACCTCGGTATAGCGGTGCAGCCGCAGGGAGGGCGGCGCGGAACTCACATCCATTCGAACGCCAGGATCTCGTGCCCGAACAGCGAGGGCGCGAAGGCCAGCCGCTGATTTTCGGCGCACAGCGCGCGGGATTTCGCGATGTAGGACGGCGCGGCCGGGTCTTGCAGCAGGCTGTGCACGTAGGCCAGGAGCGTCGCGTGCATGGCCCGGTGACACAGGAACAGCTTGTTGCCGGCCCAGGTAAACGGCGCCAGCACGGTGTCGGGATAGGCGATGAAGTGACGGCACAGCCCCTCCATCACCCCTGGAGTCCGAGGGTTGAACACGTCGTCGGCCGCGATGATCGTGCGCTCTCCGGTGAGGAACTCGATCATTGCCAGGTCATACGCCACATCCGCGGCCAGGTGCCCGGCATCCACGCTGATAAAACTGTAGCCCTGGGGGCTGAAGCCCTGCAGCGTGCCCAGCTCGACCTCGGCGGTGAAGGCCACCAGCAGGATGGGCGGCGTCGAGCCCGGTGCCAGGGCCATCACCGTCGCTATGGCGGCATCGCGGGCGTAGTCCCGATCCGCCTGCGGAATCTGCTCGCCGACCCGCGAGGTGAAGGCGTCGATCCCCACCACCGGCGCCCCGGTGCCCTGCGCCAGGCTGGCCAGCAGGCTCAGGTACTTGCCCTTGAACACGCCAAGCTCCAGCACGCCGGTCACCGCCCGCAGCGACCGTTGCCACTGGAACAGCCGGCCCGTGAGATCGGCCGCCTCATCCGCCATCCAGCCCTCAATGTTGCGGAACGCGTCGAGGTCGATGTCGGGCGCCGGCGGCGGCACCGCGGGGAGACTGGCTTTTTGGCGCGCCACCAGGCAGGCGAACAGCGGCTCCGCCTCGCCGGTCCGCTCCGCCTGCTGTTCGAGGCGCATGAGCTCGTCGATAAGCGCGTTGTCGCCGTCATCGTCCGGATCAAAGTTGTGGGCGATGTTGAGCAGCACCTCAAAGGTCAGGCTCATGCCCATCGGCACGATCTCCACGTCGAAGAACCGGCGCATGACCGGGATGATCTCGGCCGACCGGACCGCCTCGCTTGGGTCGTGCTGCAGATAGAGCTCGACCGGACGGCGCTGGATCGCGGTCTTCAGCACGCCGAAGCGGTCGAGGCGCTTGGCCTCGGGCAGCGTGGCCAGTGCCGCGTTCATGGCCGCGAGATGCGCGTCGGTGTACTGCATGCGGGAGGGGCCGATATAGTCGCTGGCGAACAGGACACCGCCGGGCCGGAGCGTGTTGGCAACCTGGCCGAACAGGTGCTCGAGATTTTCGATGTGGTGCAGGGCGTGGCTGGCATAGACGAAGTCATACTGATGGCGCGACATCAGCCAGGTATTGCCGTTCAGCAAATGGAACCGCAGGGTGCGCAGTCCGAGGTCGCGCACCTTGACCTGCGCTGCCGCGATGGCGCCCTCGGCGATGTCGAACGCGTCGATGCGCTCACAGGTGCCGGCCTCGATCAGCCCGAATGCCAGGTCGCCGCCGCCGCAGCCGATCTCGAGTGCACACTGGGCCGGAACCGGCATGCGCGCGCGCATCCAGGAGAATGGATCGAGGCCGCCCAAGTAGGTGTCATACAGCCCCGCCCGCAGCCGCGGATGGTCGATCGCATACATCCAAGCCTCACGGCCCGGCGCCTGGCGCTGCTCTAGGCAGGCGGTCCAGAACTCGGACGTCTTGACGGTATCGGGCTGCATGGCGTGACCGTCGCACCACACGCCTCGGTTGTCATCTCCAAATTGATTTGCGTCATTTATCTAGTTGCCAATGTTCCAAGTCGGCTCCTGCACCGCGACCGCGGCTGGATACACTGTGCGATAGACGCCGCCCACGACCTGCTGGATGACCGGCGTCGCTTCCTGGTTCTGCCCGGTCTCGTCGAAACGCACGCCCTTCCATGGCATGATCGTCTGGTCGCCGGGCACGTTGGTCGCCATCAGCGCCCGGCGGATGTCGTCGGGCTTCGCCGATTCCGCCCGGTTGATCGCATCCGCCAGAATCTGCACCGCAACGACCTGACGCGACGTGTTGTCGTTCAGATCCTTGTTCGCCCGCGTCCGGAACAGCGCCATCACCGGCGCGATGGCTGGGCGCGAGGCAACCGCGTCCCCGGCGAAGCTCGACCGGCTGAACACGCCCTCCGCCAGCGGCCCCGCGGCGGTCAGGAACGCCTGCTCCTGAAAGCCCGCCGCCTGCGCCATCACCGCACGCGGCTTGTAGCCAAGCTCGGACAGGCTGCGCATCAGCAGAATGGCGTCCGACGTGTAGCTGGACGGCATCAGCACGTCCGCGTCCGCCGCCTTGAGCCGCTGCGCCTCGGCGGACAGCGACGGCGAGTTCGCGCGATACTTGATGTCGGCGCCCATGGTGATTTTGGCCTCGGACGCGAGCCTGCGCTGCACGGCGCTGCTGTCGGCGCCGAAGATGCTGTCCTCATAGAACAGCGCCACGGATCTCACGGGATGCCCGGTCTTCCGGCCGACCTCGGCGAAGAAGTCGAACATGGCCTGGGTGAACATCTCGTCGTGCGGGCTGGTGCGGAAGAACCATTTCAGCCCGCGCTTGTGCAAACTCGGCGACGAGTTGTCCATCGAGAGGAAGGGCACCTCGTAGCGCTCCGCCACCTGGCTGATGGTCGCCGCGGTGGCGCTGGTATAGCTGCCGATCAGCGCCACGACGTGGTCTTGGGTAATCAGCCGCTCGGCCTCGGCGCGGGCCTTCTGCGGGTCGTTCTGGTGATCGGCGTACACGACCCTCAGCTTGACGCCGCCCAAGCGGTCGAGCCCGCCGCCACCGCCCATCAGCATCGGCAGCCGTTCATGCGTGCCATTCACGATATCGAGCGTCGTATCGATGGCGGCGCGGGCGTCGGCGCCGATCTGGGCCGCGTTGCCGGTCAGCGGGTAGATTGCCCCAATTACGACATCATCGGCGGCATAGACCGGCGAAACAGCGAGGACCCAGGCGACGAAAACCGCAACCACAAAACGCCCCATGCAAACAGCTCCCCGATGATCTACCGGGAGTGAAGCATGTGACGGCCGGTTATGCACACATCGAGGTTACGCGGAGGTTATTACCTCGAAAAGGGAAACTGCTGGGGCGAACGACGGGTCTCGAACCCGCGACATCCAAGACCACAACCTGGCGCTCTACCAACTGAGCTACGTCCGCCACAAGCAGGCGCGGGGTTTACGGCCTTCAGCCCGCCGCCGTCAACCGCGCCGTGCCCGTCTGGCTCTGAAAATGCTGTGCGAGGCGGCCCACGGCCTCATCCAGCAGCGCGTCCTGCTTGCAGAAGGCGAACCGGGCGTAGTGACCGGGCGCCCGCCCCTCGTAGAACGCCGACACCGGGATCGCCGTGACGCCGGCCTGTTCGGTGATGTGCCGGCAGAACGCCACGTCGTCGCCGGCAAAGCCCAACCGCCCGAAATCGGCGGTGACGAAGTAGCTGCCCATGGCCGGCAATACCGTGAAGCCAATGCCGGCGAGGCCCGCCGACAGCCGGTCCCGCTTTGCCGCCAGGGCCGACGCCAGCCCGGCAAAGTACGCATCGTCCTTGGCCAGACCCACCGCCACCGCGCGTTGCAGGTTGGGCGGTGTGGTGAAGGTCAGGTTTTGGTGCGCCTTCGCGACAATGGCGGAGAGCGCGGCCGGGCTGGTGACGTAGCCGATCTTCCAACCCGTCAGGCTGAACGTCTTGCCGGCGCTGCCGATGCGCAAACAGCGGTCGCGCAGGCCCGGCAGCGTCATCAATGGAATGTGCCGCCAGCCGTCATAGGTCAGGTGCTCATACACCTCGTCGCACACCGCGTAGGCGTCGTGCTTGACCAGCAGATCGGCGACGAAGGCGAGCTCGGCCGAGGTGAACACCTTGCCGCAGGGGTTCATGGGCGTGTTGAGCAGGATCGCCTTGGTCTTCGGGCCGAATGCGGCGGCGAGCTCGGCACGCGGCAGCTCCCATTTCGGCGGCATCAGGCGCACCAGACGCGGGACGGCGCCCAGCATGCGGACTACGGGCAGATAGGTGTCGTACAGCGGCTCGATCAGCACGACCTCGTCGCCGGGGTTCAGCAGCGCCATGAGGCTGGCGGTAATGGCCTCGGTAGCGCCGGAGGTGACGACGACCTCGGTGGCGGGATCGGCTGCGATGCCGTAGAACCGCTGGTTGGCGCGGGCGACGGCCTCCCGCAGCTCTGGCACGCCGGTCAGCGGCGGGTACTGGTTGCGCCCGTCCCGCAGTGCGTCGGCCGCCGCCTGGATGACATCGTCCGGACCGTCGGTATCCGGAAAGCCCTGGCCGAGGTTGATCGCCCTATGCTGGGTGGCGAGGGCGGACATCACGGTGAACACCGTCGTTCCCATGGCGGACAGCAGCTGGTTCGCGGGCTTCAAGGGTCAGGCCTCCGGCTCAGGACAAGGTTGCCCAGTATGGGTGCAATCAGCCGGGGCTTCAACTTGCCCAAGGGTTGGGCAGCTATGCCGCACGATGCCTCGATACGGCGCCATGCGGCGTAACCTCAGCCTGGCGGGCACCGCATTGCCGGCTGGCACGCTGCGTGCAAACCTAATGAGCCGTCCCCCCGCAGGACGGCCAACGCATCAAGGGAGGACGCTGGGCTAGTCGCCCGGCGCGGCACAAATGAAAAAGATCGAAGCGGTGATAAAGCCCTTCAAGCTGGACGAAGTGAAAGAGGCGCTGCACGAGGTGGGACTGCAAGGCATCACGGTGGTGGAGGCGAAAGGCTTCGGCCGTCAGAAAGGCCACACGGAGCTGTACCGTGGCGCCGAGTATGTGGTGGACTTCCTCCCCAAGGTGAAGATCGAGGTCGTCTGTGAGGACTCGGTGGTCGAGCGTGCCGTCGAGGCGATCGTCAACGCCGCCCGCACCGGCCGGATCGGCGACGGCAAGATCTTCGTCAGCTCGATCGAGGAGGTCGTGCGCATCCGCACCGGCGAGCGCGGCGACGATGCGATCTAAGCTCCGCTTCCCGTGGGCCTAGCAAGTGACTAAACGGACGACGAAACGGGCCGCGCCGGGTGGCCTGAGAACCGAGGAATAGAGAACCAGGATGGCAATGGAGCCTAATTCGCCCGAGACCGGCCCTGAGGCTGGCAGCGTCGCCCAAGTCATGGAGATGATGCGCGAGAACTCCGTCGAGTATGTGGATCTGCGGTTCACCGACCCGCGCGGCAAGTGGCAGCACACGGCGCAGCACGTCTCGACGATCGACGAGGACGCGTTCCGCGACGGCATCATGTTCGACGGCAGCTCGATCGCGGGCTGGAAGGCGATCAACGAGAGCGACATGATTCTGATGCCCGACCCGTCCACGGCGGTGATGGATCCGTTCGCCGCCAAGCCGAGCCTGATCCTGTTCTGCGATATCTTCGAGCCCAGCACCGGGCAGCCCTACGCCCGCGACCCGCGCAGCACGGCGAAAAAGGCGCAGGCCTACGTCGAGAGCAGCGGCATCGGCGACACAGTGATGGTCGGCGCCGAGGCCGAGTTCTTCATCTTCGACAGCGTGCGTTTCGGCGTCGGGCCCAATTTCAGCTCGTTCCAGGTCGATAGCGTCGAGGGCCCCGGCGCCAACCTCAAGGACTACCCCGAGGGCAACATGGGCCATCGGCCCGGCGTCAAGGGCGGCTATTTTCCGGTGCCGCCAGTGGACACCGAGAGCGACCTGCGCGCCGAGATGCTGTCCAGCATGGGCGAGATGGGCTTGCCGATCGAGAAGCACCACCACGAAGTGGCGCAGAGCCAGCACGAGCTCGGCACCAAGTTCGGCACGCTGGTGACGATGGCCGACCAGATGCAGATCTATAAGTATTGCGTGCACAACGTCGCGCACAGCTACGGCAAGACGGCGACGTTCATGCCGAAGCCGATCTATGGCGACAACGGCTCGGGCATGCACACGCACCAGAGCATCTGGAAAGGCGGCAAGCCGATGTTCGCCGGCAACGGCTACGCCGACCTGTCGGAGATGTGCCTGTATTTCATCGGTGGAATCATCAAGCACGCCAAGGCCTGCAACGCCTTCACCAACCCGAGCACCAACTCGTATAAGCGGTTGATCCCCGGGTTCGAGGCACCGGTGCTGCTCGCCTACTCGGCCCGCAACCGCTCGGCGTCGTGCCGCATCCCGTACACGACCAACCCGAAGGCGAAACGGGTCGAAATCCGCTTCCCGGACGCGTCGGCGAACCCCTACCTCGCCTTTGCGGCGCTGCTGATGGCGGGGCTGGACGGGATCAAGAACAAGATCCATCCGGGCGACCCGATGGACAAGGACCTGTATGACCTGCCGCCAGAGGAGCTGAAGGGCATCCCAACGGTGTGCGGCAGCCTGCGTGAGGCGCTGGGTGCGCTGGAGGCCGACCATGAGTTCCTGCTGGCTGGCGACGTGTTCAGCACCGAACAGATCAGCAGCTATATCGAACTGAAGTGGACGGAGGTGTATCGCTTCGAGCACACCCCGCATCCCGTCGAGTTCGAGATGTACTACTCGGTCTAGCCCAAAATGCAGGCGCACCCGGTCACGCCGGGTGCGCCTTTGCGCGCCAGCGCGACCGGTGTTGCCCAATTGCGCGGCATTTCCGCAACGATCATTCGGCCTTAATTGCCAGCAACGGTTTTTACGTTCGAAGAGATATCCAAAGTGGCGCGGTTTGTGCAGGGTATTTAGCATGCAACATAACCAGTCCCGCAGCCACTGGGCTGCACGCCCGCAAATTCAAATCGCTGCCGCGCTGTTGCTCGCGGGGTCCGGCCTCTGCGGCGCGGCGTTCGCCCAAGCGACGCCGTCGCAACAAACCGAGACGCCCGGCAATCCATCGGTCGCAGCCCCGGCCGACAAGCCCTACGTCGCGCCAGCGGACTTCAAGGAATGGTCGAGCAGCATCAAGCTTGGTTTCCAGGGCGACGCCGGGATCACGGTCAATCCGTCGAGCCCGCGCAACCGGCGCAACTTCGGCCGGCTGTTCGACGACAATTCGAACCGCCCGGTGCTGAACCAGTTCCTGGTGACGCTGAGCCGCGACGTGGACCCGAAGGCGACGAGCCCGGATGTCGGCTTCAAGCTGCAGCTGATGTATGGGTCGGACGCCCGCATCGTGCACACGCTCGGCATTTTCGATCAGCTCATCCATGACCGCAACCAGCTCGATATCGTCGAGGCCAACGTTTCGGTCCGGCTGCCGGACATCTTCGCCAACGGCCTCGACATCAAGGCCGGCATCTATCCGACGCCGCTCGGCGTGGAGCTGATCGATCCCAAGACGAACGCGTTCTATTCGCACTCGTATATCTTCAACTACGGCCTGCCGTATAAGCACATCGGCGCACTGGCGACGGCGCATGTATCAGACCTGATCGACCTGTATCTGGGCATAGACAGCGGCACCAACGTCGCGATCGGCTATGGATCGGGCGACAACAACAACCGGCCAGCCGGCATCGCGGGCATCGGCTTCAACATGCTGGACGGCAAGCTGACGGTGCTGGCGCTCAGCCACATGGGGCCGGAGAACTCCAAGCGGAACACGCCGTTCGCCAACAGCGCGATGCGCTACTACAACGACCTCGCAGTCACCTGGAAGACGACCGACAAGCTGACGCTGACGACCGAGGGCAACTTCGTGCGCGACGAGGGCGTCCGGGCTGAGGCCTGGGGCATCACTCAATATGCATCCTATGCGATTTCGGACACCGTCACGCTGAACGGCCGGGCTGAAATCTTCCGGGACAACAGCAACTTCTTCGTCTCGAACCCGGCGGGCAACCTCGACTACGTGGCGGCCGAACGCGGCACACCGAGCAACTTCATCACCGCCGCGAAGGCCACAACCTATACCGAGTTCACCGCCGGGCTGACGTATAAGCCAAGCTGGACGCCGTCGCAGCTCAGCACGCTGCTGGTGCGGCCCGAGGTGCGTTACGACCAGACGCTCAACAACTCCCGGGTGTTCAACGACGGGAAGGACCGCGGCGCCGTGACCTTGGCCGCCGACATCATTCTCGGTTTCTAGCCGGGCCGGCCTCCCCTACCCTGCCGGTCATGCGGGAGGTCGCGCTCTATCCAGCCATCAAGCGGTTCCTTGCCGCCCGCGGCTTCGAGGCCAAGGGCGAGGTCGGCGGCTGCGACATCGTCGGCGTGCGAGAGGGCGAGCCGCCCATCCTGGTAATTGCGGAGCTGAAGCTCGGTCTCAACCTGGAGCTCGTGCTGCAAGGGGTGGACCGGCTGGCTTCGGCCGATGAGATCTGGCTCGCGGTCCCGGCTACAAGGCGTGGCCGCGACCGTGACCGCCGTGCCCGGATATTGTGCCGATTGCTGGGCTTCGGGCTATTGGCTGTGCATTCGGCGCGCGGGGATGTCGAAGTCTTGGCTGAGCCGGAGCCGTACCGGCCGCGTGCCAATCTGCGCCGCCGCCGGGCATTGCTCGCCGAGCATCGGGCGCGCAACGGCGACCCGTCGCCCGGCGGGACTCGGGGCGAGCCGATCGTGACGGCCTACCGGCAGGAGGCGCTGGCCTGCGCCGCCGGGCTACTGGCTGGGCCGCGCCGCCCGCGTGACCTGGTGCCGGTGGCGCCGCGGGCGGGCACCATCCTGCTGCGGGACGTGTATGGCTGGTTCACCCGGGTGGAGCGCGGGGTTTATAGCCTCAACACCCAGGGGCAGGCGGCCCTCGCACGATGGGGGGCTGGTTAGGCGCATTCGTCAAGGCGCCGCTTGGGCTGCCGCTAAAGTCCGGGTCCACTCGCCGCTCGCGATCTCTGCAGCGATCAATCCGTTGATCTCACGCACGAGATCGGGATCGTTTCGCGCCAGGTAGGCCTTCTCCAGCCGGGTGAACGGCGCCGCGACATGGGTGGGGCAGAGGCTGGGATGCATAAGGGCCTGATGCTCGGCCTCGATGCCGTCGGTCACCATCACGTCGGCACGCCCGGCGAGGATCTCATCGAACGCTGTGGTGTTGTCGGAATGAATGGTTACAGTAGCGTACTTGAAGTTAGCCTTGGCAAAGTCGCTGTTGGTGCCGCCGGGGTTCACGATGACGCGCACGCTGGGCTGGTCGATGGCCTCGACGCTGGTAAAGCGGTCCTGGTCGGCGCAGCGCGCAATGGGGCACTTGCCGTCCACATACACCACGGTCGAAAAGGTGCCGCGGGCCGCACGGGCCGCGTTCACCGAGACGCCGCCCATGGCAACGTCGAATTTTCCGGCGATGAAATCATCGAGCAGAACTGGCCAGGCTGTCGGCACGAGTTGCAGCCGCACCCCAAGTCGGCGCGCCAGATGTTCAGCCATGACGATGTCGGCGCCGCTGTAGCTGCCATCCGGCTCGCGAAAGGTGAAAGGCTTGTAGTCTCCAGTTGTGCCGACGAGGAGGCTGCCCCGCGTATGAATAGCCTCCAATGCTTCGCCGCCAAGCGCCGAAGTGCCGCAGCACAGTGCGACGATGGCTCCGTAAATATGGCGACGAACAAACATACGACTTCCCAAGCTTCGTCCGGCTCACGCTAACTAAGGACTATTGAATGCGTCTGGCCCACCTTCGGTGAGCTCGTCCCCAGTTTCGGTAAAAAGCATCACGTTTTTCCTAGCACGCTTTCTAGGTGTTCAGTCCCATCCAGCCGAAACCTCCAGGCCGCTGCTGCCAAGTCTGAGCTTTTGCATTGTCTCTCCTCCTTCGAGGCATCGTGAGTAGAAACTCAGGCCCGGTATTGCTCGTCGCTCACCTGTTCCATCCAATCCACCGGCGAGCCGTTGAGCTTTTCCTGGATGGCGATGTGGCTCATTGCCGTGGTCGCCGTGGCCCCGTGCCAGTGCTTCTCCCCGGGCGGGAACCAGACCACGTCACCCGGCCGGATCTCATTGACCGGCCCGCCCTCGCGCTGGACCCAGCCGCAGCCCGCGGTCACGATCAGCGTCTGGCCGAGCGGATGGGTGTGCCATGCAGTGCGCGCGCCGGGCTCGAAGGTGACCAGGGCGCCAGCAACTCGGGCCGGGTCAGGCGGGCTGAACAGCGGATCGATGCGGACCGTACCGGTGAACCATTCCCCCGGTCCCTTGCCGGAGGGCTGGGAACCCGCTCGCTTGATTTCCATCGTTTTTCTCCTTCGCTTGTCGTCCCCAGAGCGTCTCGCGACCGCAGATGGGGCGTCGGGTCATCAGGGTTCGCGGAATACCACCTCCGCTACCCAAACCGCCGCAGCCGACGCCAGCCTTCGCCGTGCTGGTCAAGGCGCTGCGCCACCAGGGCTGAAGACTGCGCTTCAACTTTCATTATGAACTCTGCTCAGGCAGCCCTTACTCCCTGCTCATCTGCCTTCATGAGCAAATGGAGCGCCGACGACCAAAAGTCTCACGCAAAAGCTGGCCAATACAGCGGCCCTGCTGCAATATTTCGTTTCCGACGAGGGTCAGCCCGATATCCTGACACGGATCGACGGTCAGTGACGACAGACTGCCGTGGGCGGACCCGGCGTGAAGGCAGCCAACAGGCCTCCGCACCTTTCGAACCGACCAATTGAGCAGAGCCGGAGGCGTATGCGGACGGCCACCCTGTCACACCCGTCCTGGTCGCCTCTAGCCCTATACGCGCAGGCATATATCTGACAATCCAATGGCATCAGGTCTGCAGGGCGTACCGGACCTGTTGCAGCCGGGCCGCACGCTCATCGCGCGCCGCCAGTGCCGCGCTCATATCGACCTCGACAAAACGCGTCGGCGTATGCGGCTGCATCTGACCGATCAGGTCCATGTCGGCGGAAATGACGGTTCCCAGCATGAAGTAACCGCCGCCGGAGACCGCGTCCCGGTGCAGCACGATCGGCTCGGTCCCGCCCGGCACCTGCACGGAGCCATAGGGATAGCCGCTATCCACGATGTTGGATGGGTCGGACCCGGCGCCGAACGGCTGTTCCCGCGGCACAAAGTCAAGCGCCCGCCCGCCGCGGAAGCGGTAGCCGATGCGGTCTGCCTCCGGCGCCACCTTCCAAGTGTCGGCAAAAAAGCTCGCCTGCGCCGATGCGGTCAGCCGGTGCCAATACAGCCCCGGCAGCACCCGCAGCTCGGCAGGCGTCGCGGCCGGGCGGCGCAGCGCTTCCGGCACGGTCCGGCCCTTCGCGACGTCGCGAGGCGGGACGCCCAGCGGCAGCATATCGCCGGCCCGCAGCGCCCGTCCGTCCAGCCCGCCCAGCGCGCCGAGCACGTAGGTGGACCGGCTGCCCAGCACCGCTGGCACGTCAATGCCGCCGGCCACAGCCACATAGGCCCGGGCACCCTGACGCAAAAATCCGAAGCTCAGCACCTGTCCGGCGCGCACCCGGAACGCGGTCCAGCCGGGCTGCGGCTGCCCGTCGAGCTTTGGCGGCAGGTCGGCTCCGGTCACCGTGACCAAGGCGTCGGCGGTAAACCGCAATTCCGGGCCGAGGAACACCGCCTCCAGCGCCGCCGCGCCCTCATCGTTGCCAACCAGCAGGTTCGCCGCCCGCAAAGCGGCACGGTCCATCGCGCCCGATAGCGGGATGCCGAGATGGTAGTAGCCGGGCCGCCCGAGGTCCTGCACCGTCGTGGACAGGCCGGGCTTCATCACCTCAATGGCCATGCAGCGTCTCCAGCAAACCGGCGTTGGTCCCCGCGGGATCAGCCTCGAACGCGTCGAGCGAGAAATCGGCCGTGCGGATCGTCGGCGCCCAGCGTCCGGCCTCCATTTCGGCCACGATCTCGTCGTACTCGGTGCGCCCGACCGGGCGGAACTTCACGATATCACCGGGGCGGAAGAAGATCATGAACTCCTTCAGGTAGCCCACCCGCTGCGCCGGGTCGTAGATCGGCATCGGCGTGATGCCGAACATCTGGTAGCCGCCGGCGCCGCGCACCGAGTAGATGCAGCCGAAACAGCCGCCATGCCCCACCGTCAGCCGCGGCGTGTCGGTGCGGGGCCGCAGGTATTTCGGCACCTCGATCTGCTTGGGGCGCTCGACCATCTGATACATGAACGGCAGGCCGGCGACGAAGCCGACCATGGTGACGAACCAAGGCGCCGCCGCGTGCGCCGCGATGAAGGCGTCCGTCCCGGCGTAGCCATTGATGCGGGCCGCGTATTCCAGGTCGGTGGCGCCGGGCTCCTGGTGCCGCTCGCGGAAGCGCATCAGCGTCTCGCGCGTCCACGGGTCGTCGTAGAACACGGGGATTTCGACAATACGGGTAGCGAGCGTCTTCTCGGCGCTGGCGGACACCGCCTCCAGCGCCTTCAGCTCGCTCAGCAAAGCGTTCGGCGCGATCACGTCGGGGTCGAAGCGCACCTGCAGCGACGCGTTGGCCGGGCAGATCTCGGTGACGCCGCGTATCCCGCTCTCGCGCACTGCCTTCGCCATCGAGATTGAGCCGAAGAACGCTGTAAGCGACATCGCCTCATCGATCTCGACAAAGATATGCTCATCGCCGCCAAAGGAGTAGCGCGCCGTCATGTCATGGCCTCCGCAACAGGGTCGAGCGGCCGTGTGGCCAGCCAGGATTCGAGCCAGCCGGTGTGGAAGCGTCCGGCGATCACATCCGGCGCGTCGATCAGGCGCCGGTGCAGCGCCACGGTCGTCGGCAGGCCCGCCACCACCAGCTCCCGCAGTGCGCCGCGCATCCGGGCCAGCGCTCCGGACCTCGTTTCGTCCCAGGTCACCAACTTGCCCAAGAGCGAATCGTAGAACGGCGGCACGTCGTAGCCCTCGTACAGCATGGTGTCGAAGCGCACGCCGGGGCCGCCGGGGATCGCGAGCGCCGTGATCCGGCCCGGCGCCGGGCGGAAGTCCTGCATAGGGTCCTCAGCGTTGATGCGGCACTCGACGGCGTGACCATGCAGCGTCACCTCGGCCTGGGTGATTTGGAGCTTCTCGCCGCCGGCGATCCGGATCATCTCGCGCACGATGTCGATGCCGGTGACCATCTCGGTGACGGGGTGCTCGACCTGAATGCGGGTGTTCATCTCGATGAAGTAAAACGCCCCCTCAGCCTCGTCATAGAGGAACTCCAGCGTGCCAGCGCCGCGATAGCCGATGCCCTGGGCCAGCCGCACCGCAGCGCTGCACAACCGGTCGCGGGTCGCCGCGTCGAGGCACGGCGCCGGCGCTTCTTCCAAAATCTTCTGGCGGCGGCGCTGCAGCGAGCACTCGCGTTCAAACAGGTGGATCACGTCGGCGCCGTCGCCCAGCACCTGCACCTCGATGTGGCGTGCGCGGGCGACGAACCGCTCCAAGTATAATCCACCATCGCCGAACGCCGCGAGCGCCTCGGCGCTGGCTACCGGAAATAGCTGCGCCAATGCGTCGGCGTCGGCGCAGACCCGGATGCCCCGGCCGCCGCCGCCAGCCGACGCCTTGATCATCAGCGGAAAGCCAATGCCGTCCGCCAACTCCAGCGCTGCGGCGACGTCCGCGACCCGGCCGGCGCTGCCGGGCACAGTGGGAACCCCTGCGGCCATCGCGGTCGCGCGGGCAGTGGCCTTATCGCCCATGCGCCGGATTGTCGCGGCGTCGGGTCCGATGAACACCAGCCCCGCCTGCTCGACGGCCTCGGCAAAACGCGGGTCCTCGGAGAGAAAGCCGTACCCGGGATGCATCGCGTCGGCCCCGCAGGCGAGCGCCGCCCCGATCAGCGCCTCGCGATTCAGGTACGACCGCGCGGCCGGCGCTGGGCCGATCTGCACGACCTCGTCGGCCATCCGCGCCGCGAGCATGTCGCCGTCGGCGGCGCTCGCGGCCTGCACGGTGCGGATGCCAAGCTCGCGCGCCGCCCGGATGATGCGGACCGCGATCTCGCCGCGGTTGGCGACCAGAATCTTCCGCAACCCCATCGGTCAGGTCTCAAGTTCGTACAGCGGCTGACCCGCCATCACCGCATCGGCGTCGTCCACGAGAAACCGCACGAACCGCCCGGCCGCTTCGGCGGCGACAGGAGTAAAAGTCTTCATCACCTCGATCAGGCCCAGCGTGTCGCCTATGGCGACAGCGTCACCGGGCGCCTTGAACGGCGGCTGGTCGGGCGCGCTGCGGTGGTAGAAGGTGCCCGGCAGCGGAGCCTGGACCGTGGTCGTCGCCATGCGCTTGCGTGCTCCTCAGGCCATAGTCGGCGGTGCGATGCGGATGCCCTCGGCGGTCAGCGCGTCCCGCATGGCGCGTGCCAGCTCGAACGCACCGGGCGTGTCCGAGTGAAAACAGATGGACTCGAATGCCACATCGATCGTGTCGCCCTGGACGGTATCGACCCGACCGTCTTGGCAGGCGCGCAGCACTTTGTCGGCCACGCGGCCCGGGTCCGGCCGCGCGACCTGGCGGGCGAACACGATGGAGCCGGAGCGGTCATAGTCGCGGTCGGCATAGAACTCGCGCACCGTGCGCAGCCCAGCGCGAGCGGCGATGGCGCAGGTCACCGACACGTCCATGCAATACAGCAGCAAATCCGGCGAGAACCGCTGCACGCAATCGACCAGTGCCAATGAGAACGCCTCGTCGCGCGCCGCGTGCATATACAATGCGCCGTGCGGCTTCACGTGCTGCAGGCGCTGGCCGTGCCGACGCGCGAAGGCGTCCAACGCGCCGACCTGATACAGCACGTCATTCGCCAGGTCCTCAGCCGTGCCCGCGATGTGGCGGCGGCCGAAGCCCTGCAGGTCGCGGAACCCCGGGTGCGCACCGATACCGATGCCGAGCGCCCCGGCCTCGCGCACCGTATGGTCCATCAGGTTCGGGTCTCCGGCGTGGAATCCGGTGGCGATATTGGCCGAGCTGATGAACGGCAGCAGCGCCGCGTCCCCGGCTTCGCCGATCGTCCAAGGGCCAAAGCCCTCGCCCATGTCGCAGTTGATATCGACGGTCAGGCGCGCGGGCATTTCTTCTCGTCTCCTGCAAGCTGGCTGACGTGAACCGACGCCGCACGGTGCATCCTGCGTGCCGCACGCGTCAGCCGCAAGCCCATAGCATCCACACCAAACCTGCCCCCAAAAAGACCGATCGGTGCCCGCAATCTGGGCATCGGGCCGTCATACTGCTCGGTATGCATTTGATGTTGCATACAAAGTTAATCCGCCGGTAGGGTCTTTGAACAATCGATACGCTTATGTCAGGAGAGTGCATCGCAACATGACGCCCGCCCTCGAGCTGCGCGACATCACCAAGGGCTTTGCCGGCCGGCCCGTGCTCGACCGGCTGTCGCTCTCCATCGCACCCGGCGAATACGTCACCATGCTCGGCCCCAGCGGCTCCGGGAAGTCGGTGGCACTTCGGGTCATCGCCGGGTTCGAGACGCCCGACGCCGGCGATGTCCGGGCCAATGGCGCGTCGGTGCTGGGGCTGGCGCCGCACCAGCGCGGAATCGGCTTCGTCTTCCAGTCCTTCGCGCTGTTCCCGCACCTTAATGTCGCTGACAACGTCGCCTTCGGCCTGCGCCATCGCGAGCAAGACGCCGTTACCGACACAGCCGAGATCAGCCACCGCGTCGGGTCCGCCCTGGCGCTGGTTGGGTTGGAGGATCTCGGCGCCCGGCTGCCGTCAGAGATTTCCGGCGGACAGAAACAGCGCGTGGCCTTCGCGCGCACGCTGATTGCCGAACCGCGCATCGTGCTGCTCGACGAACCGCTCGGCGCGCTCGACGCCCGTCTGCGCGAGCGCATGATGGTCGAGCTGCGCCGCCTGCACGAACGCTCCGGCGCAACATTCCTGCACGTCACCGGCAACG
>JANXVC010000260.1 GCA_025351925.1 Rhodospirillales bacterium
GGCCGAGGCAGTCGAGCAGGCGCACGCGGCCTGGCAAAGCGAGCAAACGGGCGCGCTGGCCGACACGGAATGCGCCGAGGTGCTCGGCTTGGCCCAGGATCTGCTGCGCGTATGGCAGGCCGCCACGGCCGAGGAGCGCAAGCGCATGCTGCGGCTCGTGGTGCGCGAGGTCACGCTCGACCAGAAGCGCGAGCTTGGGCTGGTCTGGATGCGGATTACCTGGCAGACCGGCGCCACCAGCGAGCACCGGCTGCGGCGCAACGTGCTGGGCTATGCGCATTACGCCAGCACGGCGGACCTGGAACAGCGGATCCGGGAGCTGAACGCCGCCGGCATGATGGATCGCGAGATCGCGGCGCGACTGAACGCTGATGGGATCAGCACCGCCCACGGCACGTCGTTTGCCGGCGGGAACGTCCATGTGTGCCGCAAGCGCTGGAACATCCCTACGGTCAAGATCAACGGCGTGGATACAAACCCACTTCGCTGGCCGGACGGCAGCTACTCGGTGCAGGGCACGGCCGCGGCCCTCGGCGTGACAGCGCAAACCGTGTTCAAGTGGCTGCGCAAAGGGTGGCTGGCCGGACGCCAGCTCATGAAGGGTCAGCCCTGGCAGATCACGCTCCCTGACGAGCAGATTACCCCGTTGGCAGCGCAAGTGCGACGCACCCGCCGGTCAACAAAGGAGCCGTCATGACATACCCGGCGACTCAGGACTGGCCGACGCCACCCTCGATCGGATCTTGCGCAACGCCCACTGCAATGCGTTACGTGACGCAAATCAGGCCAGATTGCTTGATCCAAGCTTCAGCGTCATGACATGACAAAACAGGCCTACGAGACGACACCATCCGGAGCGCCATCAGATGAGAATGGTCGGCGTCATCAGATTGGAACGCCGTGCGGATTATGCTCGGAACACCCTGGCGGTTTTTCCAGCAGCCACAAGAGAGGCGGGTCCCGGCAAATCACACTCTCCGACAAGCAGATTACCCCGCTCGCACCGCAAGTGCGACGCACCAGCCAGTCAATAAAGGAGGCATTATGAAGTACTCGGCTTGCCGACGATGTCGTGCCAGCGGTCGATCGGCACCTGGCTGGTGATGATCAGCGACCCGGCATTGTAGCGGTCCTCGACGATCTCCAGCAGATCGCGCTGTTGTTCGGCGGTCAGCGGCTCCGGCCCCCAATCGTCCAGGATCAAAAGATCGACCCGGGCGAGCTGCTTGAGCAGCCGGGCATACCGCCCGTCGCCGCGGGCCAGCGAAGGCGGCAAACAAGCGCGGCACGCGCTGGTAGAACACCGACAGGTTTTCCCAGCAGGCCTTGTAGCCGAGCGCGCACGCGAGCCACGACTTGCCGACACCGGACGGCCCGGTCAGCAGGCAGTGCCGCCGCTCGCGGATCCAGTCGCAGCTCGCCAGCTTCATGAACATCGCCCGGTCCAGGCCGCGGGGCGTGCGGTAGTCGACGTCCTCGACCGCGGCCAGGTGGCGTAGCTTGGCGGCCTTGGCCCGGCTCTCGAAGCGTTTCTGCTGGCGCAGCGTGCTCTCGCGTTCCAGCAAGATGCCGAGCCATTCGGCATGGCCGAGGGCGGCACCCTCCGGATTATCCGCCAGGTCGCGGAAGCCTTTGGCCATGCCGTGCAGGCCGAGGTCGGACAGCAGGTCGAGTGTCGGGTGTGTGAGCAATGCCAGTCTCCTAATGGTAGTAGCCAGAGCCGCGGATGTTGTCGTGCAGCAGGGGCGCACCCTCCGCGGACCCAGCCGACGCGGCCGTCCGGTCGAGGCGATGCTTGAGGATCGAGGCGACCGAGCCGTAGGACAGCGCGCCGATCTCGACGGCGCGGTGGCTGACCGCCTCGACCCGGGCGGCGTCCAGGCTGCGGAACAGCCGCAAGATCCCAAGGCAGGTGCGAAAGCCCTGCTCGGGATGCGGCCTGCGGGCCATCACGGCGATGATCAGCGCCTCCGTGGCAGGTCCGATGCCGCGGGCGTCGCGTTGCAGGCGCTCGGGCGTCCACTCGGCGTAGCGCCGGTGCGCGCTCGGCATGTGCTCGGGTTGGGTGCCATGCCGCGGTCCGCCGTAGCGTCGGGCGTGCGCCGCCACGCGCTTGCCACGGTGGAACACCTCGACCGTGCGGGCGGTGGCGCGCGTGTCCACTTGTTCGCGGATCAGGGCATGGGGCACGGAGTAGAAGAAACCCCGCACCTCGACGTGGTAGTCGATGCCGACGCGGGCCAGGTTCCACTCGGCATATTCGAAGTCGTCCTGGAGCAACGCCTGCATGACCGGCCGCTCGATCGCCTCGAACAACTGGCGGCGGCTCATCCCCAGGCGGCGCATCTCGCGGCTGTTCATCCGCTCCACCGCGACCGCGATGGCGGCATTGCACTCGGCCAAGGAAAAGAAGGTCACGTTGCGCAGGCGACCGACGATGTAGGATTGCGCGAACCGCACGCCCGCCTCCACGGCCGCCTTGTCCCGCGGGCGGTTCGGCCGGGCTGGCAGGATGCCCACGGCGTAGTGTGACGCCATGGCGCCATAGCTGCGGTTCACCTCGGGGTCGTAGAACGACGCCTTGTGGATCGCGCTCTTGAGGTTGTCCGGCACCAGAAGCCGCGGCGCCACACCCCAGAACCGGAACATGCGCACGTGCGCGCCGAGGTCGGCGCACAGCGCCTTCCCTTTCCGCCTGCCGACGCAGTGCGTCGGCTGCCTGCGGCACCGGCTCCAAGCCAGTCCGGCAGCGTCTGCGTCCAGGTGGCCTCGGCGTACGTCAGGCTGGACGCGCCAAGCACGGAAACGAAGATCTCCGCCGTGCTCACCACGCCCGTCACCGGGTCGGTGATCGGCACCAGCTTGCCGGAGTAATCGACGAACGCCTTGTGCCCGGCCGCGTGGCTCTGGCGCATCACCGGCGACAGCCGCCGCTCGAACTCGCGGAACAACTGGCAGAACCGGCTGTAGGCGTAGCCCTCCGGGTGAACCGCCCGGTACTCCTCCCACAGCACCAGCAGGTTCACGCCGGGCCGCTTGAACTCGCGCACCAGCGCCGCCCAGTTAGGCTCGGCTTGATGCCGCGCCCCAGCCCGCACGCCCGCGTTGACGAACAGCCGCGCCATCAGGCTCTCGTCGGTGACGTCGGCCGCCAACGGCCAGACAATCCCAGCCGCAGCCGCCCGACTCAGATACTCCCGCACCGTGCTCGGCGCGACGCCAAGCTCCTGCGCGATGGACCGGGCACTCGACCCAGCCCCAAAACGCATCGTCAGCAACTGCTTGATCCGCCGCATGGTCAGCCTCTGTCTCGGCATCCCGCCCCTCCATCGATTGCGATGGCGGCACTGGAAGCCAGGTCATTGCTGACCCGCGAGACAATCCGTTCCCCGAATGCTCTCTACCCAAACAGGGTGAGCGGCATCGTCAGAACGGTGGGCGGTTTCAGATTAGAACAGTGGGCGATTTGGAATCGGTATGGGTGGGCGGAATGCATTGGAATCCGCAAATAAGGCTAGGATGGGCATGAAGAAGGCCGCCATGGCAGTCGCCCACAAGATCCTGATTGCCGTCTTCCACATGCTCCAGCGCGGCGTCGGCTTTGCCGATCTCGGGGGCGGCACCCTCGACCAGATCAACAAGCACAGCGCAGCCAAGCGCCCGGCCCGGCACCTCGACGCGCTTGGCTACGACCTCATGCTCCGCTCCACAGCAACGGCCTGAGCGACGCCATGATAGGCCACCACTCCGCTACAGGCCCACCCGGTCGAATTTTCAGGCCAACCAGTTTTCACCCGGTAGCTACATATGTTCGCTTCGGCTATGGATCACCTCATCGATGGCCTGATTGTTTCGCTGCCCCCTTACTCGCCGGCGGGCGCGACGAGCGAGGATCGGCTGATGCTGCTTTACAGCGTGTGTGCGCATGGCTTGCTCGCCGCGACACTGTGTCGGCGCGTGGTTGGACATTGGGTAATCGCGGCGTAGGCACCGGTCATCTATGATGCCGTGATCCGGGCGTTTTTCCCGGCGGTAGTCGGTTCAATGACCCAATTCATTGGTTTGGACGGGTCATAGAAGCGGACGGCGATCGGTGTCGTGAACGAGACAGGGCGCCGGCTCTGGCGCAGCCAGTGCGCCACGGACCCAGCGCAGATTGAGCAGACGGTAAGGGCGCACGCGGGAGAGGGCGCCAGGATGGGCCGTTGAGACTGGCCCCATGACGCCGTGGCTGGTGCATGAGCTGCCCAGCCGCGCGCTCAACATCGCCTGCCTTGACGCCGGCACGCCAGCGCCGCGCTCAAGATATGAATGAGCAAGACTGACCAGAACGACGCCGAGGTCCTGGCTCAGATCATGCGGATAGGATGGTATCGCCCGGTGCACGTGAAGTCGCTTGATGCCCACCGCCCGCGCGCGCTGTCCGGCGACGACTGCGTCGGTGACCACCGGGTCGGGCGGCGGCAAGACGGTCCTGTTTAGGACCGGGCGAAGGTGCCGTGGCCGCTCGTAGCGAAGAGCTCGATGGCCAGAGATTTAGCCGGTCCGGCCGAACCCAGGGTGAAGGTTGCCATCGAGATCGAGCCATCACTCGCATCCTCACTAGCGACATCGAACGCAAAAACTTGGCCGTCCCAATGTCTAAGCGGGTACTCTGCGCCTTCCGGTCCCATCCGGAGCACCAATGTGCCGCCACGCTGCTCGATCCTGACATCGCCATAGTAATCGTTGGTGTAGCTGCCCGTGTAGTCGGAGAGGGGCGAGGCTGCCACCGGATAGACAGGTGGCTTCTTGCCTACCAGTGATCCGAACGTCGCGGTCAATGGAGCCATTTTCTTGGTATATGCCGCGAGCCAATCTCGCGTAATCGTGCCAAACTGCACGAGATCGGCGAACTCCATTCCTATCGCCTCAACAGCACCAATTGGGAAAGCGTTGCTGAGAATGGTGATACCGACGCCCAGGGAAGGGATCATGACGGTATTGGTCGCGGCCCCCAACCCGAAGGCGCCCGAGTGGCTCAACAGCACGCGACCAGACGGCGCGATACCGACGCCAAAGCCGTAACCGTAAAAGTTCGCCCTTGTGTCAGCAGTGCTGGAGGGAACCGACACGATCTCTGCCGTCACCGCCGGCAACAGGGCTGCCGCCGCGATGACAGGCTTGCCTTCAAACACACCGCCCTGCAGCACCATCGACATCCATCGTGCCATGTCATTGACGGAGGAGCTGACACCTCCGGCCGGGGACTGCGCGTCTGGCTGACGCTGATACTTCGGCTGAAAGGACCCATCCTGGGTTCGAACATGACCAACCGCCCGGTTTGGCCGATGCACAAAATCCGAGAACCGCGAACTGGTGGAATTCATGCCGAGCGGCTTGTAGATCGCCTCCTCCGAAAGGCTTGACCAATCCATTCCAGAGGCTGCGGCAACCGACTCTGCTGCCGCGGTTACGCCGAAATTGGTATAGGCGTAGTCATCGCGAAACGAATGCAGCGGCGCAAAACGGAGGCGCTCCAGGATCTGCCGGCGGTCGTAACCCAGGCTCTCGAGATCGTCGCCGGCATGATCGGGCAAGCCGGACCGGCGCGAGAACATATCGCCGATCGTCACATGGCTCGTGATCCAAGGATCCTCCAGCGTGAACCATGGGAGATGCTGCACCACCGGCGTATTCCAGGCGACTTTGCCCAGGCCGACTTGGCGGGCGATTACCGTCGCACCTACGGATTTGGAGATCGAGGCGAGCTGAAACACGGTGTCGGCGTCGACCGCGTCACTTGTGCCCGCGCGCCGGACGCCAAAGCCCTTTGCATAGACGATCTTGCCGTTTCGGACCACTGAGATGGCGAGGCCTGGGACGTGGGTTTGACGGAGCACGTCCCTTGCCAGACTGTCCAGGCGTTGGATCGCGGAACGTGTCAACGACTTCGGTACGGCCGGGGGTTGGAATTTAGGCTTGGATAGTCGGGTCGGTTGTGCGGCATTAAGCGGAGCGAGGCGGCTGGCCCCTTGGTGTGATCGTGACGGTTAAGGATCGGGTGACTGGCC
>JANXVC010000281.1 GCA_025351925.1 Rhodospirillales bacterium
CGGCCGGCCCCGAGCCTCCCAAACAGGAGGTCGATCATGAAGACCGCTTTCTACGCACGAGTATCAACGCAGCGCCAAGCGCAGGCCGACGGCATCGCCCAGCAACTTGACCGTCTACAGTGGCGTGCCCTGGCGCAGGGCTGGACGGTGGCGAAGGAGGATGTCTTCCGCGATGACGGCTACAGCGGCGCCAATCTGAAGCGGCCCGGCCTGGAGCAGCTGCGCGACCGCGTGGCGTTGCGCGTCCTCGACCGGGTGCTGATCACGGCGCCGGACCGGCTGGCGCGACACTACGTGCATCAAGTGCTGCTGCTGGAGGAGATCACGGCAACGGGCTGCCAGGTCGAGTTCCTTGACCGGCCGATGAGCCAGGACCCCCACGACCAGCTCCTGCTGCAGATCCGCGGTGCCGTGGCGGAATACGAGCGCAGCCTGATCGCCGAGCGCATGCGCCGGGGGCGCCTGCGCAAGCTGCAAGCCGGCCTCTTGCTGCCCTGGACAAGGCCGCCTTACGGCTTTCGCCTCGATCCCGAGCGGCCGCGCGATCCGGCCGGGGTGCGCCAGGATGAGGCCGAGGCTGCCGTCGTTGCCGCCCTGTTCGCCTTGTATGCCGAGGAGCGATGCAGCCTGTTCAGCCTCGCCCGCAAGCTGCAGCGCGACGCGGTCGTGCCCCCGCGCGCCGGGCGGCGCTGGAATGTGACCGCCGTGCGCCAGATCCTGACCAATCCCGTCTACACTGGGCAGATCTATGCCGGACGCATTCAGGAGGCGTGCGGCACGGGAGCGACGGCGACAACGCGCCGGTTGCGGCCGCGTGAGGACTGGATAGCAGTCGCGCCGGTCCCGGCGGTAGTCACGCAGGAGCAGTTCGACCGCGTGCAGGACAAGCTCGCCCAGAACCAGCAGTTCGCGCGCCGCAACAACACGGCTCAAGCTTATCTGCTGCGCGCCCTGGTCAGCTGCGGCGTGTGCGGCTTGTCGTGCTCCGGCCGCTGCCCGTCGCCGGGCTACCGCTATTACCAGTGCCGGGGCAAGCTTGCGGCCGTGCACTCGCACCGGGACACGATCTGCCCGTCGCGCCATATCCCGGCAGCACAGCTGGACGCGCTGGTCTGGGATGACCTCTGCCAGGTGCTGACCCACCCGGAAACGATCCGCCTCGCGCTGGAGCGGGCGCATGGCGGGCACTGGTTGCCACAGGAGCTGCAAGCGCGCTGCGAGACCCTTCGGCGCGGGCAAGCCAACCTTCAGCGGCAGGTCGAGCGGCTGACCGAGGCTTACCTGGCGGGCGTGGTGGGCTTGAACGAATACCAGCGTCGGCGGCGCGACTTGGAACAGCGTGAACACGCCCTCGCTGGGCAAGAGCGCCAACTCGGGGCTCAGGTGGACCGCCAAGTCGAGCTCGCGCGCCTTGGGCTGAGCATGAAGGAGTTCTGCCAACGGGTGAGCCAGGGCCTCAAGCAGGCCAGCTGGGAGCAGAAGCGGCAACTCATCGAATGGCTGGTGGCCCGTGTCGTCGTCACCGACGGCGAGGTCGAGATCCGCTACGTGATCCCGACCAGCCCGGCCGGCGAAGCCGCCCACTTTTGTCATTTGCGTTCAGACTATCGAGCGTCAGGTCAACCACCTCAAGCAATTCCGCCGCATCGTCACCCGCTACGAGAAGCGCGGCATCAACTACCTGGCCATGGTCGTGCTCGGGATGATCCTGCTCTGGCTATAGCCAGCGTTTGCAGACACGCCTTAGTTGCTCCCGCCGAAGGTCGTCTCAACGACGATGCGGCCGAATGGGACGGAGCGGTCTACACGGACGGCGTGGCCCTTGGCGGCCTTCGCAAGGGACGTCACGAGCCGCATACCGAGGCCACGGCTTGCAGCCGGGTCGTAGTCCGACGGGAAGCCGCCCCCCTCATCGGAGACGGAGATGAGCAGGCCGCAGGTTTGCTGCCGCACCTCGGTTTTGACTCTGCCTTTGCCGTGCTTGAGGGCGTTTGTGATGAGTTCACCCGCGATCAGCCCAAGCGAGGTGATGTCGGCAGCCGGAAGGGAAAACGAGCCGACCTCCAGTTCCAGCGCGCGATCCTCGGCATCGCCCGGAAGCACCCCCCTCATGTCGTCCAGCAATCCACGCAGGTAATGGCCAGCATCCGCCGAAACGACGGAGCTGCCTTGGTAGAGGCGCCGGTGAACGGCTCCGATCGTCATGATGCGCCCGGCGGCCTCCTCAATCTGCTCCCGTGCCTCCGCGCTCGTGATGGTGCGGGCCTGCATCGTCATGATATTCTGGACCAAGTGGAGGGAGTTCATCACCCGATGGTGGACCTCCTCCATCAGCAGGTCCTTTTCCCTGAGCAAGGCTTGGTTTTCGAGGAGCAGGGCGTCCTTCTCGCGCAGGAGGTCCTCGCGGGCATCCTGGCGCTTCTGAGCCTCGAGCGCGGTGGCCAAGGTGTTCGCCAACGCTTGAAGGAAGGCCACGTCATGGGCGTCGAACAGGCCACGGCGCGTGCTGTCGCCTTCCAGGACCCCGAACGGCTCGGCATTGCGAGCGCTGATCAGCACGTTGATCGCGCTGTGTATCCCGTGCTTGGCAAGCAGTGCCGGCGTCCGGAACCGCTGTTCGTTGGTCAGGTGGTTGGAGACGACCGGCTTGCCCGTGCGGTATGCGTAGCCTGCCGGACTCTGCAAATCGGCACCCACTCGTGCCCGGCCAACCACTCCGTCGTGCCAGCCGATCCCGGACCGTACGACAAACGCCATCTCGCCGGGAAGGTACTCCAGCACCTTTGCGAAGCCGGCTTCCAGCCCGCGGCTTGCGACGACGCTCGCCTGGTTCAGGATGGCCTGGAAGCTGTCCGCCTCCATGGCAAAGCGGCCGAACTCAGCCACGAGCTCCTGCTGCCGCAGGCGCAGGTTCAACTCGGGGGACGACAGGTCCGAAGCGGCGGCGCTCAGCATGGTCATTCCTTATGAAGGCCAAATCAATGTGATGGATCACGCAATGTTAAGCTTACACGAAGTTTGAAGCTGCTTCTCCTCTCGTCGGTTAGGAAAAGTCAGGGGGAATGGCCAGAGGAAACGAACTGGCCCCCCAGACGCATAAGCAGACAAAGCGCGAACCAGATTCTAGGAGATGGGTCATCTTAGGGTTCATCCGGAAACAAACGCTCGGACTGATGGCGTGTTTGGTTGCATGGTGTAGTTCCATTCGCCGTGTCACGTTCTCGGGCGAACCTCTCGGTTCGACCCGCGAGGACGACAGCCGTGTGCGTGATCGCACGGCTACGCGCAACTTGGCGCTCCTGCGCAAGATCGCGCTCAACATCGTCGGTCGCGACCAGACGACCAAGGCCAGCGTGCGCGCCCGGCGGGAAAGGGCCGCTTGGAACGAGGCCTACATGCTCAAACTTCTGGCTGGACAGCTAATAAGTCCGGTGCAATACCGACACGAGATTTCATGCATAGCCCCTGGACTGGCACCCGGAAGCAGCTTGCGGCGCCGCTCAGGGCATTGCCGCAGAAATCCGCACGGACGCTGCTGACGGGGTGCAACAAGAGGCATGAGGGTTGTGCCGTGGGAGAGGGGGCGAGAGCGCACGCGACTTCCGGCCACCCGCGCCCTGGGTCACATGCAGGTGATACGCGGCGCATAAGCTGCCGGACCAAGCGTTGGCAGATGCACACGACTCATTTTTGAGCGTTAGCTCTCCTGCGTCCATGGGCCATCCACTGCGGCGCCGCGAGGTCCCGCCATGCCCACGCCGTTCATCCGCAAGCTGGAGGCGTTCGGCCCGCTGCCCGACCGGGACAAGCGGGCGCTGGAGCAAGCCGCGGAACGCACACGGCGGGTGGGCGCCGGCCGCGACCTGGTGCGCGAGGGCGACCGTCCGAAGGAGTCCCAGCTGATCCTGCAGGGGTTCGCCTATCGCCACCGCACGCTGGGGGACGAGCATCGGCAGATCATGAGCTTCGAGATCCCGGGCGACCTGTGCGACCTGCACGGCTTCCTGATGGGCCGGGCGGACCATGGCATCACCACCTTGACCCCGTGCAGGGTGGCGACGCTGCCGCACGACGTGCTGATGGGCTGGTTCGAGGAGCGGCCAATTGTCGGGCATGCTCTGTGGCGCGGCATGCTGGTAGACGCCGCCATTTCCCGGACCTGGCTGCTCAACATTGGCCGCCGCACGGCGCGCGGGCGGATCGCGCACATGCTGTGCGAGGTGCTGCGGCGCCTCCAGGCCGTTGGTCTGGCCGAGGACGGTGGCGGCACGCTGCCAATACCATCGGCGGAGATCGCCGACGCGCTCGGGCTGTCTGTCGTGCATGTCCGCCGTGCGTTGCAGGACCTCCACCGCGAAGGGCTGGTCACGCCGGGCGATGGGCAGGTGACCATCGACGACCCGCGGGGCTTGCAGGCGGCGGGCGGGTTCGACCCCGCCTACCTGCATCTCAAGGGCGACAGGGATGGGCAAGTCCGGGGCCGAAGGTCAGGTCGCCATCTCACGGGTGCGGCCGACGAGGCGCTGCGTGAGGCCGCGCGGGAGCGCGAGCGGATGGTGGCCATGCTCGGCCACTCGCAGACGCTGGTCTGCGATTGGGACGGCCGGGTCGAGGCGTGGACGCGGGGCATGGAGCGTGTGTTCGGCTTTGCTCCGACCGAGGCCGCAGGCACGATCGCCCGGGAGCGGCGTTGGTGCACTCGGTGGATGGAGGTCGAGATCGCCCCAGCCCCGGTCCGTTATGCGACGACGCGCTGGCAACGGACGGATTTCGGGCGTCCTGTCAGCAGCATCCGGTTCAGGACGGTCACGCCGATGGCAGCCTCGGCTTGCTGGGCAGCGAAGCCGCGGGCTCGCAGCCGGGGTCCGATCAGCGCTTTGTAGCGGCCCATTGTCGTTTCCACTAACGAACGCTGGCCGTAGTCGGCAGCGGCCTGCCAAGCCAGTCGGCCCTGTTCCGTGATCATCGCCAGATGGCGGTCGCGCTGTGAGAGCGGGCCCGGTTCCCCACTGGCCACGGCCGTCGAGCGCGGCGGGATCACCACGACGATGTCATCCCCATGTGCCGCGATAGTCTGGTAGGTTGGCACGCCATCATACGCGCCGTCCGCCGTCACCCGGGCTATCGGATCACCAATCTGATCGAGCAGCGGCCCGACCTGGGATGGGTCGTCGGTGTCCTGATCTGTCAGGGTCTGCGCCACGATCATGCCGCTGGCGGCGTCGACCGCGAGATGCAGCTTGCGCCACGTCCGGCGCGACTTCGCGCCATGCTTCGCCTCCAGCCACTGGCCTGCTCCGTAGACTTGCAGGCCGGTGCTGTCGATCAACACGTGCAACGGACCGGGCGGCACTGAAGCCGGTTGGATCACCGGCAACGTCACCGCTCGACGGCTGACCGTGGTGTGATCAGGTGCCGAGAGCGTCAAGCCCATCAACGTCAATACCGATGTCATCAGGCCTTCAGTTTGCCGCAACGCCAGCTTGAATGCTGTGCCCAGCATCAGGCTGGTCTGGATGGCTGCGTCCTTGAACCGGGCCTGACCACTGGGCCCAAAGGTCTGCCAGCAGTCCAGAGCGGCGTCCTCGATCCACAACGTGAGGCTGCCGCGCCGGCGCAGGCCTGCTTCATAGGCCGGCCAGTTCTGCACATTGAACAGCATCTTCGGGATGTGGTGACGGCGGTCGGCGTTGTGCTTGTGCGGCATCGGTGCGGTCAGGACCAAAGAGATGGAAGAGCATCCTACCCTCATTCAGACCATCAAAGTGCACCAACGCCCTCTGGCGACTACCCCGATACTCTCCCGCGACTGCGCCTGCCTTTCCATAATTTCGCATTATCGGACTGAACATTGCGCCACCCACTTGGCTCAGAAAAACGTAAACGCCATCGCTATCTTGAGATTGAGTCTGATGGTTTTTGCATTAGAATGCCACAATGAACGTTGAAAAGCCTTAACAGCGTTCCGTCATAAACATGCTTGTTCGGACCTAAGGGCAAAACAACGTATGCTGTGGATTGCAGTTCAACTCACAGTTCCCATTGCCTCGGCAATGTCGAAGGACCGGTATGCGCGACCTCGAAGCCTGGGACGGCCGCCCTGACAATCCCGAGAAAAGCGGTTGGCACTGGATTGAGGACGCTGACGGCTTGCGGCCTCTACTTTGGCGCGGCGATGACTGGCCCGAGCGGGTCGACAGAGGTGAGTGGCAGGACGGCTGCGCGGTGCTGAGCGCACGTGACCTGAGCCGCGGAAAGTATCACGGTCCGCTGGCGATGTCGTCCCACATAGCGGCGTTGCATCGCCGCAGCCTGCTCGCGCCAAGGATGTAGGTCTTATATCATTTTTGAAATAGGCTCGACATCTTGACACTATCTAAGAAGCACAGGCCGGAAAGCTTTCAGTATGGAAGCAGAGGCTTTCCTGAGCTCATTTGACGTACTTCGAGCGCTCAATGTCCTGACATAATGCATACTTTCTACTCTGATAAACGCGATTGGCCAATGATTAAAGAGCCGGATATACGTTGGCACGTGCTGTAACCTCACAATACTACTATGACGTTTATCTTTGGTAATTTTTGAGTACAGATTCTCGACTGCGATTGCCGGACCCTCAATAACTTGGGCAAACATCTCTCCATCCGTCATCAAGGCACCGGTAATATCATACAGAAAGTTATGGATTTGTCCAAAAACAACAATATCTTCGGTATCGCGCTCAAGTGATACGTTGCTTTTGGAATGAACTCTGTGACTGCAATATATGAGTTGCACGATGTCAAATTCACTTAATGTGTTCTGCATAACACTGCATCTACTATCTATTTAAATTTTCGCATCTGAAAACCTCAATGACTTTTCTGCTCCTTCCCGGGAAAAGTATACTTTCGGTCACAGGGGGCTGCCCTTCACAGAAGCGTGGTGCGCGGATCAGCCCAGCCCACCTCACAAGCCCATAAACGGCCACCCTCATTTTATTGCGTTGAACTCCGCCTGATTGATATAAAAAGTCTTCAACATAGGCAACAGATTGCGTATTGCATTATGCTGTTGCCCCACAGGCTTCATTGCAACCGAATTTTGCGGCATGTTTGTCGTTCGTTCTGCGAGTTGGCCGTTTTCGGACCTAATGAAGTAACTGGGCCTAGTACCCCAGCAACACTCGATGGTCACCTTCCCCGAAAGCCCCCACTCCCTCATTCACCCGCACACACGGCCGGAGCTTCGGCCCGCACTGCTCCAGCTTGCCCAGCATCCCCGCCTTGCAGTCTTCGCTTTAAAAACGGACTGAGCTGCCGAGCCATGCCGAGCACGGCTCGGCTCGTGCGTTTGGCAACCTATGTAAACCTGAGCACGAAAACGGTCAGACCCACATCGGCGCGCTCAGCAGGCCATCGATATGGAGCGCTCTGTCCGTTTGTCAAATTATTTTGTCCACTGCGGATTCCGACGATGCCGCCCGGGTATTCCGAACGTATTCCGCGCACCGTTCTAATCTGATGCCGCCCACCATTCTGATCTGATGGCGCTCAGGGTGGTGTCGTCTCGCAGGCCTGTTTCGTCATGTCACGATGGTAGAGCTTAGGTCAAGCAGAGCGCGTTGCTGCTCCTGGTTGGCGGGTCCTAGTCACGTCCGTAGCCTCGCGGTGGCTCGGTCTCGTCGAGGGCTGTGAGGTCGAGATCGGCGATGGCTTCGAGTGCCTCGGCCGTGGCGCTGTCGCGCAGGCTGTCGGGCAACACCTCGAGCCAAGCGGCGTACTCAGCCTGCAGCGCCAGCAGTTCGACGACCGCATCGCGCCAACGCTGGGGACGGCTGCGGCGCTCGGCTGAGCGTCTTGTGCGGGCGATGACGGCCGCGGGCGGCGTCACGCGGCGGGCGCGATGGCGAGCCTGGCGCTCGGCGTTGCTCAGCGCGTGCTCGCCATTCGGTTTGCGGCCTCTCGGCATCGCCTTGTTCTCCGTTACTGTAACGCATTGCAGTGGGGTTCTCATCCGGCAGCCCGCTGCTTGCGCAGGCTCTCGCCCTTGAGCTCGATGCGATGGGCGTTGTGCAGGATGCGGTCCAGAATGGCGTCGGCGAGCGTCGGGTTACCGAACACTGCGATCTGCCACACCGGCAGATCGACTGATCTCTGCGGTGACGGTCACTGACCCGCGCCATCCGTTGTATGGTCAGCGCCTGGCGGTCCTGTCTTTTGCCTGTGCCCG
>JANXVC010000296.1 GCA_025351925.1 Rhodospirillales bacterium
GGACCTGCTTGGTGCCGGCGCAGACCTCGGCGACCTCGACCCACGGATCATCCGTCAGCTCGGCCAGCTCGGACGCCGCTACGACGCCGGTGACCTCCGGCGCTTTGCCAAGCCCAAGCGCGACGCGCTCGTCGCCTGCTACCTGGTCGAGGCGCGCAAGACGCTGCTCGACCAGATCGTCGAGATGAACGACCTGTTCCTGACCGGGATGAACCGAAGGGCGCGCAATTCGGTTGAACGGCAGCGCAAGAGCCTGCGCCGCCGAGCGCGTGATGGGCTGCACCGCGTGCTCGGCGCCGTCGATGCGCTGGTGGCGGCCGAGGGCATGCAGACTGTCGCCGTGTTCCGCGATGCGCAAAACCCGCCGGCGCTGATTGAGGCAGCCATTGCCTGCCGAGCCTACGAGCGGCTGGAAGCGCGCGGCCATCTCGACGCCATGCTCGCGCGCTACGGCACGCTGCGCCAATACCTGCCGGCGTTCCTCGCCCTGCCGTTTCAGGCCGCGGCCGGTAGCGAGACCCTGCTTGAGGCTGTCGAAATCCTGCGTGCGCTCGATGCCGGCACGCGGGGTCCGCTCACGACCAACGACCCTTACGGCTTCGTGCAGGCCGATTGGCGTTCTCATCTTGTCACCGGGGACAAGGCCCCCGCCAAGCTCGACCGCGCCATTTGGGAGATTTCGCTCGCCTTTGCGGTCCGTGACGCGCTCCGCGCCGGCAGCCTGTTTCTGGCACACAGCCGCGACCACGTCTCGTTCTGGAACCTGGTCTACGATGACCGGAGCTGGCAGCAGGCCCGCGAGCAAGCCTATGGGCGCCTCGACCTGCCGACCGACGGGCAGGTCTTCCTGGCCCGGCTCGGCGCAGAGCTCGACCGCGCGACACGTGCCGCACAGCGCGGCCTGCCCGGCAACCGCTTCGCCGCCGTCCGCAATGGCCGGCTCAAGCTCAAACAGCGCGATGCGCTGCTGATCCCGCCAGTGCTGCGCGAGCTGCGCGCCACCATCGGCGCCAGCCTGTCGCGCGTGCGGATTGAGGACCTGCTGCAGGACGTCGACGAGTGGTGCGGCTTCACTCGCGCCTTCCAGCCGCTTGGGGGATACCAGCCGCGCGGCGGCGACCCGCATCGCTCGCTGCTCGCTACCCTGATCGCGCACGGCACCAACCTCGGCCTCGCCGCCATGAGCCACAGCGTCGACAGCCTCACCGCCGACGCCCTGCAGGACACCAGCCGATGGTTCCTGCGCGACGCCACGCTCAAGGCAGGCAACGCCGTCCTGGTCGATCACCACCACGGCCTGAAGCTCAGCGGCGTCTGGGGCGACGGCAGCCGGTCCTCTTCGGACGGCCAGCGCTTCGCCGTCGAGCGCGACAGCCTGCTGGGCAGCGTCTACCCGCGCTACTTCGGTTATTACGACCGGGCGCTCCAGCTCTACACCCACACCTCCGACCAGCACAGCGTCTATGCCACCCAGGCCATCTCCTGCGCCCCGCGCGAGGCCGGCTACGTGCTGGCCGGCATCCTCGACAACGACACCGCGCTGCCGATCCGTGAACATACCTCAGATACCCACGGGTTCACCGAGCATCTGTTCGGACTGTGCGCGCTGCTTGGCATCGCATTCATGCCGCGGCTGAAGGACTTGCCCGACCAGGTGCTCAGCCGCATCGACCGCAACGCCGACTACGGCGCGCTGCAGCCGCTGCTGCGCGGCCGCATCAACGTCGAGCTCATCCTCGAGCAATGGGACCAGCTGGTGCAATTGGCAGCGTCGCTGAAGGACCGGCTGACCCCGGCCCATGTCGTCATGCAGCGCCTGGCCAATGCCAACGCATCGGACCGTCTCGCCGGCGCACTGAGCCAGCTCGGGCGGCTGATGAAGACGGTGCACATCCTGCGTTACGTCCAGGAAGAGCCGCTGCGTGACGCCATCCAACTCCAGCTCAACCGCGGCGAGTTTCGTCACATCCTGGCCAAATCGCTGTTCTTCGCCAACTGGGGCGGCTTCCGCTCCGGCGACTACGAGGAGGTCATGAACAAG
>JANXVC010000306.1 GCA_025351925.1 Rhodospirillales bacterium
CGTCAATAACGTGGGCCTCAGCCATCAAAACTCTCCATCCTGGATCAAGGTTCAGGATGGTAACCGGGTGATCCCACCCGTCGGAACAAGGCCGTGGTGGCGATAGCTACATAATACCGGAAGTATGCCGACTTCCAGCAGATCACCCGCAGCTGGTCGTACGCCGGGCCGATCGCCACGCAGCCGACACTGGAGCGGATCAGCCTCGACCTTTTGCGGCCGTTGTTCCCGCCGCCGCTCGGGGTGCGCCTGCTCGGGGTCACGCTGTCGAGCCTTGATGCCCAGAAATGCACCGGCCCAGCCCAACTGGCACTTGGGCTCGGGTAGCGGGGTCGTGCTGCTGCGGCGCTTGTTTTCACGCCAGTATGAATGACATACCAGGCCGTTCCTGAACCAGAAAGGTCAGCCATGGCGCGCAAGCCGAAGAACCAGCCCAGCCCCGCAGCCGCTCCAGCCCTGCCCGCGGAGAAGGTTGCCGCCATGATCGAGACGCTTGCTCCGGCGCGCCGGGGCCGCAAGGCAACCGCCACCGCCACCGCCGCCGCGTCGGTGCCCGAGTTACCGTCGGCGGCGGAGAGCGGCGACGTGGCTGCGAACAGTGTCGCGGCGGATACTGGCAGCGCCGATCCGATCAAAGCGCCGGGCCGCAAGGCTGTTGGCCGCAAGCCGAAGCCGTCAGCAACTGCCGCGGTTGCCGCCGCGCCCCAGGACAATGCTGGAGGACGACGGCGACCGGAGCCGCGCAAGGCGAAAGCCGAGGCGACCCCCACTCCAGTTGACGACGACGTGCCGGGTTCTGAGGCGCTGCCCCAGGCCGATGATGCTGCAAGCGACGACGTTGCCCCGCTGGCTGCGGCGCCAGACCTGCCGAGTGAGGATGCGCCGGCCCCGGTGACACCCGCGGCATACTGGGACCGAACGACGGGCGCAGTTCAGTTCGACTGGCCGGCCATTGAGCAGGTCGCCTCGCACGAGGGCGCACACCAGGGTATGGCCAAGCTGCTGATCGCCGCCCGTGCAGAAGGCGCCAACTCGCGTTGGCCGCTGTAGGGCGCGTTCCGGTTCAGCCCAGTCCGACCATAGGCGACCAGTGACAGGTTGCCCCTGGACGCCTGCACGGCCCGGTGCCATGCACAAGCGGCTCTGGTCAGGCCAATCGCGTATGGGCCTTGTGACGAAAACGACATGTCGCAGCAGGCCAGGGCTGGATTCGAACAACAACATTGCTGCTGCTGCGGCGCGGAGTTCTCGCACGGTCTGGCGCATTTACGGAAGACGTAAACGCATGGCCGCATCAAGGATTTTGCGCAATACGTCTTTACGGCTTTACGGCTTTACGGCTTTACGAAAAGATGACTATGCTTCTTGGCGCAACTGCGAGGCAATCATGGCAAGAGGTAGTGTGCTGACGGTAGCCTCCGGTAAAGGCGGCACGATGGGGTTGTAAGCCCAAACCGCCGAAAATTCCGTCAAGCCAAATTCAGGCCCGCTACGATTGCATCCAGGTCGATGATTTGGGCATTCCCACGAAAGGTGTAGTGGCCGTTCAGATGGACATGGCGCCACGCTGCCGGCGAGACCTTCTTGATCAAGGCCAGGGCTCTTGCATCCTGGATCGCCTCATACTTGGCGAGCAGCCGCGATAAGATGGCAGAGTTGTAGTAGATGATTGCGTTCGCAATCAGCTTCCCGCATTGGTTGCTCGTCTCGATTGCGATGTCGGTTTTGCCGATGAGTTCCTTCTTGCCGCCGACCTGGGCGATGGCCGAGCGCAGTTGGTGGTAGGACTCGATCCGGTTCTGCGAGCGCTGGATGTCGCGCTGCAACTGTGGATGGCGCAGGTAGCGCAGGGTGTAGATGCTGCGGACCAGCTTATCGAACTCGAAGATTGCCCGCCGCGTCGGGTTCGGCTGGGTGTAGGTGCACAGCTTCCTGATCAGGGTGCCCTGCGTCATTTCCTTGAGGCCCAGCGTGGCCTTGTCGTAACCTACATGCCAAAAGTGCCGATCTGAAAAGCGTGTGAATTCAACGCGTTACACTTTATGGCGTCCTGCAAAGTATTGACAATGCTGAATAATCAGCTTTTCGTTACGTTCGCACTGATCCATATTCGCTCGTTTACGGATCAAGACCTAGCCGGTTGGGCCGTCACTCCGTCTTTTGTCGCGAGACGGACGCCGGTCCTGCGGCGAGTTGCTCGCGGATAGAGGTCCAGTGCAGGTCGGAATAGCGGTCGTTGTCCAGCAGATGGA
>JANXVC010000330.1 GCA_025351925.1 Rhodospirillales bacterium
CATGGGCGGCAGTGCCCCTGCCCCTCCCCCGTTCGTCAGCCGGCCGATAATACGCAGCGCCTGCGCGCAGACCGCATCGACCGCACCGGTCATCTCCTGGGTGCCGACCAGCACGTCGTCCAGCAGCAGCTCGAGCTGGGCAGTGACGCCGGGGTCCACCAGCGCCGGATCGGCTCGTTCGAGCACGCCGAACAAGGCCAGCCCGCGCTCGGTCGGCACGATGTGCTTGCCGTCCAGGGCGAGGAACTCTTGCGCCTTCAGGCCGCGGATCACCTCGGCCCGGGTAGCCGGCGTGCCGATGCCCTTCGCCTCACGCAGGCGATCCCGCAACGGCCCGTCCGCGACGAACCGCCACGCATTCTGCATCGCCTCGACCAGGGTGCCCTCGTTGTAGCGGGGCGGCGGGCGGGTCTCCTTGTGCTCGACCGCCGCCTCCGTCACACGCGCCGTCTCGCCGTGGCGCAGGACCGGCAAGGGCTGCGCGTCCTCGCCCCGCTCTTCGGCCGAGCGCCAGTCCGGGAAGGCGGCCCGCCAGCCGGCCTCAATGGGCTGGCGTCCCGAGGCCAGGAACGCGCGGCCGTGCACGTCCAGCGTCACCGTCGTTTGCCGGTAGCGATGGTCGGGCATGAGTGCCGCCAAATAGGACCGGGCCACCACGTCAAACAGGCGCCGCTCGTCGCCCAACAGCCGCGGCCAGATCGTCTTGAGGTCGCCCACCGTGTTGGCGTTCGGAATGACGGCATGGTGGCTCACGCCGACGAGGCCCTTGTCATGGAACGTGCCGCCCGCGCCCCGGCGGATGACCAGCGGCTCGGGCATTGGGATCTGGCCGAAGGTCTGGCCGGCCCGCAAAGCGGCGACGATCCCCGGCGCGTCCGGGATCAGGCTCTCGGGCAAATAGCGCGTTTCGGCGCGGGGGTAGGTGATCACCTTCTTGCCCTGGCCGTCATACAGCTCTTGCGCCACCTCCAGCGTCTTGGCGGCCGACCAGCCGAAGCGCGAGCCGCAGAGCCGCTGCAGGCCGGGCAGGTCGTGCAGCCGCGGCGGCCCCTGGCGCTTGTCCTCCACCTTGACCGCAAGCGGGCCAGCGAAGCCCTGTGCCAGGCCGGCGACCGCCTCGGCGTCCGGGCGCTTGAGCAGGCGCGGCTCCGGCGCATGCCGCAGCCGCAGCTGGCCCGCCTCGACCGCCGCCGTCGCGACCACCTCGAAGTAGGCCCGTGGGACGAAATGCCTGATCTCCAGCTCGCGCCGACAGACGATGGCGAGCGTCGGCGTCTTCACCCGCCCCACCCCGATCACCGTGCGTGCCCCGCCGGACAAGGTGACGGTCGCGGTGCGGGTGAGCGACAGGTTGTAGATCTGGTCGGCCTGACGCCGGGCGACCGCGGCGGCATACAGGCGGGCATACTCCCCGTTCGGCCTCGCCTGCGTGAACGCGTCGCGGATGGTTTGCGGGTCCTGGGCGGTGAACATGACCCGCTGCACCTCGCCCTTGAAGCCGAAGTGCTCCAGGATCTCCTGGCCGATCAGCTGGCCCTCGCGGTCGCAGTCGGTCGCGAGCCACACCCGCTGTGCCGTGCGCAACACGTCGCGGATGGCCTGCAGCTTGGACGCCTTGTTGCCGCCTGTCGCGGGTCGGGTGCCATACAGCCCGTCCGGCCGCAGCAGGGTCGCGGTCCAGCGCTTCCAGGCCGGCACGACGTCCTCGGGCTCGAGCAGGTCGATGAGGTGGCCCTCGGCCGGCAGCACCGGACCGTAGCGGCCGCCCACCGCAGCCCGCACATCCCGCGCCTGGCTGGTCTTCTCCGTGATGACGAATTGGTCGGCGATGGACATCGATCGCGGCAGCGTCCACAGGGGTCGGAGTTCGTTCTCTACACGTTCTGCACCGCTTGTGCCAGCATCGCCCGGCATTTGGCCGAGCTTTTCGAGGTGGCGGGCAGCAGCCACTCGCGCAGCTTGGACCAGCGACGGCGTGCCCCGCCGTTCCTGACCGCCATGGCCAGCGCCTTGCACTGCCCGACGATGACGACCAGCCGCTTGCCGCGGGTGACCCCGGTATAGAGCAGGTTGCGCGCCAGCATGGCGTAGTGCTGGGTCACGAGCGGGATCACCACCACGGGATACTCAGACCCCTGCGCTTTGTGGATCGTCGTCGCATAGGCCAGCACCAGCTCGTCCAGCTCGCCGAAGCCATACTCGACCGCGCGCCCCTCGAAGCTGACCGTCAGCGCGCCCTCCTCCATGTCGATGCCCGTGATGATGCCGAGGTCGCCGTTGAACACATCGCGGTCGTAGTCATTGGCGACCTGCATCACCTTGTCGCCGGGGCAGAACGTCCAGCCGAACCGCTCCACCCGCTCGGCCCCGGGCGGGTTCAGCGCGCGCTGCAATTCAATATTGAGCGTGCGGGCGCCGAGGCTGCCCCGGTTCATCGGACACAGCACCTGGACGTCGCGCACCGGGTCGAGCCCGAAGCGTGCGGGGACGCGGTCGCGCACCACGGCCAGCAGCTTGCGCGCGGCGTCCTCCGGCTCGTCCGCTTGCACAAAAAAGAAGTCCGAGCCCGCCGGTGCCGCGAGCTCGGGCAGCTGTCCTTGGTTGATGCGGTGCGCGTTGGTGATGATCCGGCTCGCAGCCGCCTGGCGGAACACCTCGGTCAGCCGGATAACCGGGACCGCGCCCGAAGCAATCACGTCGGCCAGCACCTGGCCCGGGCCCACGCTCGGCAGCTGGTCCACGTCGCCCACTAGCAGCAGCGCCGCGTGGTCCGGCAGCGCCTGCAGCAAGGATCGCATCAGCGGCACGTCCACCATGCTGCACTCGTCCACCACCAGCAGCCCGCAGTCGAGCGGGTGCGTCTCGCCGCGCTTGAACCCGCCGATCTTCGGATCGGCCTCGAGCAGGCGGTGGATCGTGCGGGCCTCGAGGCCGGTGCTCTCCGTCAGGCGCTTGGCGGCGCGGCCTGTGGGCGCACACAGGGCTACATCGACGCCTTTCGCGCTGAGCACCTTCAGGATCGAGTTCACCAGCGTGGTCTTACCCACGCCAGGGCCGCCGGTGATCACCAGCACCTTGGCCGTCACCGCCAGCCGCAGCGCTTCCACTTGGCTCGGCGCCAGCGCCAGCCCTGTCTTGCGCTCCACCCAGGGGATCGCCCGGCCTGC
>JANXVC010000324.1 GCA_025351925.1 Rhodospirillales bacterium
GCTCGCGCAGGCCCTCGACCCAGGCGGTGAAGCATTGGGCGAACAGCGCGCCATCGCGGGCGTTGATCACGTCGTTGAGGGTGTCGTGGCCAGACGTGGAGCGTCAGTCCGAGCTCGGGACGCCCGCCGCACACGGCAGCAAGCGGCGCAGGAACTCCTGGTGCATCTGCCCCCAGCGCCTGATCTCCACGAAGTCCTCCGCTCCAGCCAAGGTGCCGCACAACACCAAAAGCAAGACCTCCGGCAACGGAAACAGCACCTTCCAGGACTGGCGCGGGTCCTCAAGGGCGGCGAATGCTCAGTCAGTGATGGGCTGGGTATCGGGTAACCTCCTCAACGAGAGGTCTCCCATGAAGCAGACGTCAGACGGCGACGGAATCCCCTAACCGCTCAAGCGGTCGCCGTGCGGACGCCTCGGCATTCATTGTCTTATGGGCATTGTTGGCTTAGGATGTTCGATCAACTTTCACGTTCTCCAGATTTTACGGTTTAGCGGGCCTTAATCCAACGCCTCCGTCATAAGCCGTCACTTGACGGTACAGGCATACTTGGCTGATTTTGCCAAGGACATGCGCCCGTCTTTCCGTCCGGCAATCAATGTATCCGCCTTGCCGTCAGCGGCTTCAGAGTTGACGGACGGAGCAAGCGTGGCTGGTTAGGGTTCGTCTGACGGACACCCAGGAACCACCCCGCCTTTGTGTTCACTGCGCCAAGCAGCATGGGCATAGCCATTCAGGCCGCATGGCGATGCCGCACCAGCCCGTTGCGAACGTGCTGGGCCAGCTCCGTTATTGCTGCGCCGGCATGGTGACGGGCCAGGTGAAGGTTGATTGCGAAGGCCGGCAGCTCTGGCAGGCCGGAGCTGGATGTCAGGATATCCAGGTCAGGCGGGAGGGTGGATGCCAGCCAGGCGGACACGGCAAGGTCCGCCCGCACGGTCGCCAACGCCGCCTCCATGCTGCCGCTTTCAAAAACAGTTTTCCATCCCGCGCCGTGCCCGGTCAAAGCTGCAAGGACCGCGGGACGGAACGCGCAGGTGTCAGCCACCAGCGAAACCGACAAGGGACGCTTCAGGTGCGCGGTGCCGGCCTTGGCTCCGACCCAGACGAGCCGCTCGATGCTGAGGCACTCGCCCGAGGAAGGCCCGGTTGGCTCCTCGATCACGGCAAGGTCAACCCGCCCCATCGCCAGCGCCTTTACCAGTTCCGGGGACGGCGCGCACACCAGGGAGAGTTCCACCCGCGGGAAGGCGTCCGCGTACGCCTTCAACACGGGCGTCAGATGACTACCGATCAAGTCAGGAGGCACGCCAAGGCGAACCTGTCCTTCAACGGCCACCGTGGTCATCTCGGCCCATATCTCGTCGTGCAGGGCGAGCAGCTTCCGGGCTTGGCTGAACAGGCGCTCGCCGGGCCGGGTCAACCGCAGACCGCGCCGGTCACGCTCGAACAAGCTGCACCCTAGCGTCTCCTCCAGCCGCTTGACCTGCTGGCTGACGGCGCCTTGCGTGAGGTGAAGCACGTTCGCGGCGGCCGTCATGCTGGCTTTGTTCGCGACGGTAACAAAGGTGCGGACGAGGCCGGTATCGAGGTTGCGGGTCATAGACCCATTATGACGCCTAATGTCCAGCATGACGAACATTAGCTTACCGCAGCATGGTGGCGGGCCTAACTTGTCCCGTTCAGGCCGGGGAGAACGGCAACATGGAGTTTGACGCGATCCTGCCGCTTGTCCTGTTCGTGGTTGTTTCAACCATTACGCCAGGCGGCGCCACCACACTGGCGACAGCCTCGGGCGTGCAATTCGGCTTCCGGCGCTCCGTGCCGTTGATGGCGGGCATCGCTGCCGGCCTGGCCTCGCTCGCTGCCGCATCGGCGGCTGGGTTGGCTGGCCTGCTGCAGGCGGCGCCGTCGCTGCAAACTGCCATGAGGGTGGCCGGGTCGGCTTACCTGCTCTGGCTCGCTTGGAAGATCGCCAGGAGCGGGCCACCGAATATGAACGCCAACATGGGGGTGCCTACGAGCTTTCTGGGGGGTGCCGGCCTGCTTTGGCTGAACCCGAAAGGCTGGGCCATGGCGCTTGGCGCCGCGGCATCGTTTGCCGCCCTTGCCAGCGGGCCGTTGCAGCTTGCACTTCTGCTTGGTTCGGCTTTTGGGCTTGCGGCAACCGTGTCGCTGTCGCTCTGGTGCATGGCCGGGCTGCTGCTTGCCCGGCTGCTGCGGACCGAGCGGCAATGGCGAGTGCTCAACGCCGTGCTGGGTTTCCTGCTCGCCGCATCCATCATACCGATGTGGTTGGAATGAGCGGGCCAGGCACCTAGCCAGGCTGTATCATTCCGTCAAACAACCAACACACGAAGTGCAACGCCAGGCATCAAGGTGCGTCTGGCACCCGCTCGTCCTCAGTCAGCTCGCCAATGCCGCGCAATCGCACCTGCGGCTGGTCGGGGAAGCCGGCCACGATCTCCAGCTCCCCACACATCGCCTCCACGAAGCGGCGTAAGGTGGACAAATACATGTCCGTCCGCCGCTCCAGCTTGGCAACCGAGGCCTGATTGACGTGCAAATCCGCGGCAAGCTGCTCCTGCGTCATCAGCCGCGCACGCCGCAGCTCCGCCAAAGGCAGGTCCCGCTCCATCACGTCCGTAAGAGCGACAGCCTTGGCGCGTGCGTCCGCTGGAAAGCTGTCGCGCAATTAGTTGAAAGGGTGCCTACCCGCAATCGTCTGCTACCGGACTCCCGGAATTGCCTCGGACTGCCCGTTGAGGCCAGGCTCAACCATGGCCTCGCTGGCCGCCCGAGCCTGCCGGAAGCGCAGCGGCCGCAGCACGACGAGCGCCAGGATCACCACGATGAAGTTCATCGCCGCCGCCACTGCGAACACCGCGTACCAACTGCCGGTCGCCGTCTTGATAATGTTGGCAAACGGCACCAACAGGGCGGAGGCGCCCTTGGCGGTATAAAGCAGACTGGTGTTCACCGTCGCGTATTTCGGTCCGAATGCATCCGTGCAGGTGGACGGAAACAGGCTGAAGATCTCACCCCACGTGAAGAAGATCAGGCCGGCGAACAGCACGAACAGCCACGGGTTCGCCCCGAGCGATCCCAGCAGCAAATAGGACGCGCCGCCGATGGTGAAGGCGATCACCATCGTCGGCTCGCGGCCGATCTGATCGGACACCCAGCCGAAGAATGGCCGCGCCGCGCCGTTCATCACGTTATCTACCACCAGCGCCACCGCCAGGGTGGACGCCCCGAGGAACAGCGCCGTGTCCGAAATACCGAAGTCGGACGCGATCAGCGCGAGCTGCGCCGTTGCCATCAAACCGCTCGAGGACACCATGACGAACATCACGTACAACAGCCAGAACACCGGGCTGCGCAGCATCTGGCGCGGGGTGAAGCTGTACAGCGACTGCGGCAGCTTCCGGGATGGCGACGGCGGCAGCGCCTCGCCGGGGTCGGGGGTGCGCAGCAGCCAGGCGACCGCGACCAGGATGGCGCCCTGGGCGATGCCGAACACCAGGAATGTATGCTGATAGCCACTGGCGGCGATCATGGCCTTGATCGGGATGACCGTCACCGCCGCACCGGCGCCGAACCCGGCAGCCGTCAGCCCAACCGCCAGGCCGCGACGGTCGGGGAACCATTTGACCGCGTTGCCGACGCAGGTCGCGTAGATGAACCCCGCGCCGACGCCGGAGACCACGGCGCCCAAATACAGCATGGCCAACGAATCGGCATAGGCGTTGATCACCCAGGCAATGCCGACCAGCAGGCCGCCGAGCGCGACAGTCAGCTTTGGTCCGCGGCGCGGCCCCAATGCGTCCACCAGCGCGCCGCCCGCCGGGGTCAGCCAGGTCTCCAGCGCGATGAAGATGCTGAACGCCAATTGGATCTCGGCGACCGACCAGCCGTGCGCCTGCCGGATCGGCTGCACGAACAGCGTCCAGCCATACTGCAGATTGGCGATCAGCATCATGCATACGACGCCGAACACCAGTTGCCACCAGCGGTGGGTCCCTCGCGTTAATCGAGCTTCGGCCGGCATTCCCATCCTCCCACGCCGTTTGAGCGCATTCGAGTACCATGAGGGATGCCGGCGCGTCATGGCTAGGCCTGCAATGCACCGACCGGCTTCAGAAAATGGCGAACCGCAGGAGATTGATCACTGGGTTCGGCAGTCCGTCTGGTCCAGCCAGCCCTGCCCGGCTCCCGCCGCCGCATGGACGTCGAACGACAGCCGCAGCAGATGGTGGTCGGCGGACACTGTTGCCTCGGCCGACGACGGGGCGGCCCCCAGCGCCGGAGACTGCAGCACCAGGCGCCAACGCCTTGGGGCTGCTAACGCGACCTGGGCATCGAAGCGCGCGTCGCGTTTCCAGCCCGGCATGAACACCGGCACCGTGGCGGCAGCCGCCGGAAGCCAGCGGGACCAGTAGAACGCCAGCGCGTAGGGCGTGCGGGTCTGCGGCGGCATGGCGGGGCGGGCGAGGTCGAGGTCGGGCCGGCGCTCCGGCTGGGCGGCGGGATAGTCCGGCAGCCAGGGCTCGCCGAAACGGCCGGGTTCCCAGTGACCGGCGAATGCGGGGTGCCGGCGGCGGAACTCGGACAGCGACTTCGACTGCACCCGGCTCGCCAGCAGCCCATCCGGCCCGCGCACAAACACGTCCCATTGCTGGCGCCTCACCTGGCCGTTGGCGCTGTAGCGGTTGTTTACCGCGACCGACTGCAGCTCGCCGGCCCGCCAGGTGCTGATCTCCTCCGCGAGGTATTGGATCGACCACAACCATGAGGGCTCGGCGTCGAGCCGCGCGGTGACGGCCACGGTGGTGAGGCCGCGCGCCTCAGACACCTCGGTCCGTACCGCGACGTGGCCGGAATAGCTGGTCAGGCCGGCATAATGGCACACCTCCGCCGCTGGCGCCGTGCTCGCGGCAATGCTTGCAATAGCCATAGCGACCCCTTCCGGCATAGGCCCGGCTTGGCGGATAGCTTGCCCGGGCCGGGCCGGGTTAGCATGGCGGCATGGAAGACTCCTCGATGTTTCACGATGGCATGCGCGCCTTGCAGGACGAGTTCGACGGACGCCGCGTAGCCGACGCCCTCGAACGCCACCGCAAGCACCGCGAGTTCCTGCCCGACGACATCGCCCTCATCACCTCCGTGCCGTTCTTCTTCGTCGCCTCGCATTGCGGCGACGCGGTCGATTGCAGCTTCAAGGGCGGCGTGCCGGGCTTCGTCCAGGTGGTCGGGCCGGCCGCGCTGGAGTGGCCGGACTATGACGGGAACTCGATGTACCGCACGCTGGGCAACATCGTCCGCAGCCCGCGAGTCGGACTGCTGTTCATCCGCTTCGACGGCGCGTCCACCCTGCTGCGCATGACCGGCGACGCCACGCTGCTGCGCGACGCCGCGACGCTGGCCCGCCATCACGGCGCCAAGGCGGTCGTGCGGTTCGAGGCCGACTACGTCTATCCGAACTGTCCCCGCTACATCCCGGAGCTGCAGATGGTCGCCGCCAGCCCGCATCCCCCGGCGCCGGGCATCACACCGCCGGCGCCAGCCTGGAAGGCCCGCGACTACATCCGCGACGAGCTGCCAGCCGACGACCCGCACCGCAGCGCTGTTGACGACTGAGCGGCATCGCGGCCCCTCAAGGCGTAGCGGCCCGGACAGCAGGAGCGCCGGGGAGTTTCTCCTCGCTCGGGCCGTCCATGGTAGTACTTTTCACGCTATTATTGCTGGACGACACCGGTATCGGTCCCGACATACATCCGGCGAGCAACAGGGCGGCGGAGGCGATCGCTGGAAACTTCGGCATTTCATCCCCGTTTGGCCGCATCCCTTGGCAGAAAAGAGATCGGAACAATGCGGGTTCTAACCCGGCGGGCGCTCCAGAGCACGCTCATTCTCCTATTTGCGCAGTCTCCCGCATCGGCGCAGACCACAACCCTGCATGACGCCGTCCAGGCGGCATGGGACCGGTTGCCGGACCGCGCCGGGGTGGAGGCGCGTCGTCAGGCCGCTACCGCCCGGGTCAACGCCGCCGGCGCGTTGCTGCCGAACGCGCCCTACGCGGTCGGCACCTACGTCAACGACAAGGCCGGCAGCAACCAATATTACGTCACCCACCAGGCCGAAATCGGCACTCCCGTCTGGCTGCCGGGCCAGGGCCGGGCGACGCAGGACGCCGCGCGGGCGGAGATCACCAGTCTGGGCGCCGAGGCCGATGCTGCGCACCTCGCCGTGGCGCTCCAAGTGCTCGACGCCGCCACCCAGGCTGCAATCAGCGCCAACACGCGGGACTCGGCCCGGCGCCGCCTGCAGTCGTCCCAGGCGCTGGCCGCCGACCTGACCCGCCGTTTCCGCATCGGCGAGGCCGCGCAGTCGGATGCGCTGGCCGCCGACGCCGACGCCGCCTCCGCCATGGTGACGCTGTCCGACGCGCAGGCGCAGTTCGCCGGCGCGCAGGCGCTATTGGCGTCGCTGACCGGGCAGCTGGCGGTGCCCAGCCTGATAGGGCCAGAGCCGGCGCCGCCGAAGATGGACGCAGTGCGCGACAGCCATCCGCGCCTGATCGCTGCCCGGCGCGTGGCGGAGGCGGCGCAATCTGCAATGCGGCTGACCCGGATCGAGAGCCGCGACAGCCCGGAGGTCGGCATCCAGGGCACGAACGAGAAGCAGGGCGGCACCTCGCCGTGGAACACGCGGTTCGGCCTGGTCGTACGCTTTCCGTTCGCCACCGAGGCGCGCAACCTGCCGCGTTTGGCAGCCGCGCAGTCCCAGGTCACCACCGCCCAGGTGCAGCTCGTGCAGGCCGAGCGCCAGGTCACGGCCGAGCTGCAGCAGTCGGTGGCGACGCTGGCGGGCGCGCGGCAGGGCAGCGCCGCCGCCACCCGCGCCGCCAGCAGCCTCGTGACCCGGCGCGGCCAGATCGAGCGCGCCTGGCGGGCCGGCGAGATGCCGCTCATCGAAGTGGTTCGCGCCAACGCGCTCGCGTTCGACGCGGAACTCGCGCGCGACAAGGCACGCAGCCAATTGCTCGCTGCCCAGCAGCGCGTGCGCATCGCCGAGGGGGTGGTGCCATGAGGGGCTGGCGCTGCGTCGCGCTGCTCTTGCTGGCCGCGCCGGCCTGGGCGGCGGACAAGCCAGCGAACAAGGACGCGCCGAAGGATCCGCCCGGGGTCGTGCGCATGAGCGCCGACGCGCAGAAGGGCGCTGGCCTCAAGACCGCGCACGCCGAACGCCGCCGGGTCACGGAGCCGGTGCAGGCGCCCGGGACCATCATGTTCGACGAGCGCCACGTTGCCCGCCTCCGTCCGTTCGCCCAGGGCCGGGTGCTGCGGCTGCTGGTGCGGCCGGGCGATATGGTGACGGCCGGGCAGCCGTTGGCGGAGCTGGACCTCCCCGGCCTGACCGACGCGCGCGATAGCCTGGCCGCCTCGCAGGCGGCATTGCGCCAGGCGCAGGCCGAGGTGCAGGTGGCGAGCGCGTCGCAGCGGCGCGGCGAGATGCTGGCCCGCGACGGCTCGGTCGCTCGGGCGGAGGCGGAGCGCCGCGGCGCCGAGACCGCCCGCGCCCGCGCCGCCGTCGATACCGCACGCGCCCAGGTCTCCGCAAACGACGCCCGGGTGGCCCGCCTGTCGCCGGCTGCCGGTAGCGCGCCCGGGACCGGCATGCTGACCAGCCCGCTCGCCGGCGTGGTGGTGAGCCTCAATCTGACCCCGGGCGAGGTCGTCGATCCCACGACGGACGCGGCCACCGTCGCCGACTTGTCGGTGATGCTGGCGTTGATGCAGGTGGCGGAGAAGGACGTGCCGCAGGTCCGGGTGGGCGATGCGGCGCAGGTGCGGCTGACGACTGGACCCGACCGCGCCTGGCCGGGCCGGGTCGCCGCGGTCGGCGCGGAGCTGGACCCGCGCACCCGCACGCTGCCGGCGCGGGTGGAGCTCGCCAACGCGGACGGCGCGCTGCGGGCCGGATTATTCGCGCAGGTGCAGGTCACCAGCGACCAGGGGCGCAGCGGCACCGAGATTCCGGCGGCGGCGGTGCAGACGATCGACGACAAGCCCATCGCCTTCGTGCGCGCGGGGCCCGACCGGTTCGAGCGGCACGACCTGCAGCTCGGCGTGCAGCGTCCGGACTGGGTGGAGGTGCGCGGCGGGCTGAATGCCGGGGACGAGGTGGTGACCGACGGCGCCTTTGCCCTGAAGTCGATCCTGCAGAAGGATCTCCTGGGCTCCACGGATTAAGGACGCATGATGCAGGCATTCTTCGCTGGCCTGGTGGCCCGGCGCTGGCTGGTGCTGGTTTTGGCGCTCGGCGTCGTCGCCGGCGGCGTGCTGAACCTGCGCGGCTTCGCGGTCGATGCGGTGCCCGACATCTCGCCGAAGCAGGTGATGGTGCTGACGCAAGCAACGGGGCTGGGGCCGCTCGAGGTCGAGCGGCTGGTGACGGTGCCGGTCGAGTACTCGATGGCCGGGCTGCCCGGGCTGAAGTCGGTGCGCTCCACCTCGCGGTTCGGCCTGTCGGCGGTGTATGTGACGTTCGAGGACGCGACGGACCTGCCCGCCGCGCGCTCCATGGTGATGGAGCGGCTCGGCCAGGCGCGCGAGACCATGCCGCCCGGCGTCGGCTCGCCGCAAATGGGCCCGATCGCCACCGGATTGGGCGAGGTCTATCAGTTCGAGGTGCGCGGACCCGGCCACACGCCGATGGAGCTGCGGCAAATCCTGCAATGGACGATCGCGCCGAAGCTGCGCCTGGTGCCGGGCATCACCGACGTGAACATCTATGGCGGCCAGATGCGGACGTTCGAGGTGCGCATCGGCGCCGAGGCGCTGCGTGCGCACAACCTGACGATGCCGCAGGTGTTCCAGGCGCTGTCCGACAACAACGCCACCCGTGGCGGTGCCTACCTCACGCGCGGCGACGAGCAGGTGGTGGTGCGCGGCATGGCGCTGGCCAAGACCGCCGCCGACATCGCCGGCATCGTGCTGCAGACAGCACCTGACGGCGTGCCGCTCACCATCGGCGGCCTGGGCGAGGTCGTGGAGGCGCCCAAGGTGCGGCTGGGTGCGGTGACGCATGACGACCGCGGCGAGACCGTTGTGGGCGTGGCGCTGATGCAATACGGCGACAACGCCAGCCAGGTGATCGCCGGGGTGAAGACGGCGGTCGAGGAGATCGGCAAACAGCTGCCGCCCGGCATCGAGCTGCGGCCGTACTACGACCGGTCCGACCTCGTGGCCCGCACCATCTCCACAGTCGAGCACAATTTAGGCGAGGGCGCCGTGCTGGTCGTGGCGGTGCTGCTGCTGATGCTGGGCAATCTGCGCGCCGGGCTGATCGTCGCCTGCGCCATCCCAATCTCGATGCTGATGGCGTTCGCCGGCATGCGGGCGCTCGGCATCTCGGGCAATCTAATGAGCCTGGGCGCCATCGATTTCGGCCTGGTGGTGGACGGCGCCGTGGTGATGATCGAGAACGTGCTTCGGCGCCGCGCTGCTGCCGGTAAAGAGGACGATCCTGGCAAGGTGATCTGGGTCGCCGCCGCCGAGGTCGCCCGGCCAGTCGCGTTCGGCGTGCTGATCATCAGCATGGTCTATTTGCCCGTGCTGGCGCTGCAGGGCGTCGAGGGCAAGATGTTCCGCCCGATGGCGATCGCCGTCATGCTGGCGCTGCTGAGCTCGCTGCTGGTGACGATCCTGGTGATGCCGGCGCTGGCGGCGGCGTTCCTGGGCGACAAGACGCCGAAGGAGACCTGGCTCGTGCGCAAGGCGCGAGCGGGCTACACGCCGGTGCTGCGCCAGGCCGAGCGGCATCCGCTGCTGATCCTGCTGGTCGCGGCGGGGCTGTTTGGCGGATCGGTGTTCATGGCGACCCGGCTCGGCGGCGAGTTCCTGCCGCAGCTTTCCGAGGGCTCGATCGTCATCACGTCGGAGAAGCTGCCGGGCATCAGCCTCGACGCTAGCCTGCGCATTGCCGGGCGGATCGAGGCGGTGCTCCGCGGCTTCCCCGAGGTGACGCGGGTGGTGTCGCTGACCGGCAGCGCCGAGATCCCGACGGACCCGATGGGCGTCGAGAGCACGGACAGCTTTGTGTCGCTGAAACCCCAGGCGGAGTGGAAGACGGCCAGCAGCCAGGACGGACTGGTTGCCGCATACGAGGCGAAGCTGAAGGAGCAGGTGCCCGGCGTCGCCTTCACCTTCTCGCAGCCGATCCAGATGCGGATGGACGATCTGCTGCAGGGCGTGCGCGGCGACGTGGCGATCACGATCTACGGCGATGATTTGACGACCTTGCGCGGGCTGGCCGACCAGGTGGTGCAGGCGGTCGATGGCGTGCAGGGCGCGGCGGACGTGAAGGCGGAGCAGCAGGGCGGGCTGCCGGCGCTGACGGTGCAGGTGGACCGCGCCAAGGTGGCCCGCTACGGCCTGAACGCCGCCGACGTGCTGGCGGTGGTGGAGACGGTCGGCGGACGCACCGTCGGCACGGTGTACGGCGACGACGACAGCCAGACCCAGATCGTCGTGCGTCTGCCGGCCGCCGACCGCACCGACGTGTCGCGGCTGCGCGAGCTGCCGGTCGGCAACGCGCAGGGCCGCACGGTGCCGCTGTCCGAGGTCGCCGACATCACCGTTGCCACCGGCCCGGCGCAGATCAGCCGCGAGCGCCTGCAGCGCCGCATCGCCGTGCAGGCCAACGTGCGCGGCCGCGACGCGCAGAGCTTCGTCACCGATGCGCAGAAGGCGGTCGGCGACAAGGTCCACCTGCCGCCGAAATACTCGATCGACTGGTCCGGGCAGTTTCAGAATCTGCAGGACGCGACGGCGCGGCTGATCATCGTGGTGCCGATCGCGCTGGCGGTCATCTTCTTGTTGCTCTACTTGCAATTCAGCAGCGTCAGGCTGGCTCTGCTGATTTTTCTCAATGTGCCGATGGCGGCGACGGGCGGCATCGCAGCGCTGATGCTGCGCGGGCTGCCGTTCAGCATCTCGGCGGCGATCGGCTTCATCGCGACCTTCGGCATCGCCATCCTGAACGGCCTGGTGCTGACGACTACCATCGAGGCGGAGCGTGCGGAAGGTAAAAGCGCCGCCGATGCCGCCGCCAGCGCCGCCGAGAGCCGATTGCGTCCAGTGCTGACCACGGCGCTGGTCGCGTCGCTGGGCTTCATCCCAATGGCGATCTCCACCAGCGCCGGCGCCGAGGTGCAGCGGCCCTTGGCGACCGTCGTGATAGGCGGGCTGATCACCGCGACGCTGCTGACCCTCGTGGTGCTGCCGTCGCTGTATCCGGTGGTGACGGAGTTCAAGTGGCCGTCGCTGCGGCGGGCCGGGCGTGGCAAGGCAAAGATCAGCGAGCGTCCGGCGGAGTAGCTACGCCGGGGACGATCGAGCACGCCGGCAACCCCTTGCGCCCAAACGCGTGCGGTGGTCAGAGAGCGCTACACCAACCTGGATCACCTGCCATGAATGACACCTCCGACCCCAGCCTTCCCAAAGCCGTAAGCCGCCGCGGAGCTTCCCGCCAGAAAGTCCCTCCATTCGCGCGATACAAGGGCACCTCGGCTTGGCGGAAGGACCGCAGGCGCGTGCGCGAGTACGCCCGGTTCCGTGCCGCGGCGAGCCAAATGAACCAAGACCCGGCAACACCCCGCCCCTGATCTCCTGACGGCATCGCCGCTGCGGCCTACGAGCAGGTCGGCGAGCCTCACCCCAGCCAGTGCGGGTTCTGCGTCGTGCCGTCGAAGTGGGTCGTCACCTTGTAGCGCTCCGTCTTACCATCCCGCGCGACTGCCTCGGTGCGGGCCAGCAGCTCCGTCCGCTGCTCCATCGTGAACAGCGCGAAGCTGCGCACCGCAATGAGAGCCTGCTGCAGGATCGGCAGGCTGTCGATGCCCGTCACCTGCAGGCTAATCGGCAGGCTCATCGGGTAGTGCAGCATCTCCAGCGGCGTCGCGACCTTCGTATCCAGGATAAACGGGTCGCCGAACGCCTTCATGCCGATCACTCCGGTGCCGTGCGCCGTCGCCACCGGCAGCACGCCCTGCTCGAAACTATCGAAATGCGCGTCCATGACGTTGAGCGGCATCTGCACGGTGTCGAAGTGGAAGCCGTGCTGGTCGGCCACCTCGAACATGTGCCGGTGGATCGCCGGGCTCTTATGGCCGGTGAAGCCGATGTAGCGGACCTTGCCCTGCTCACGGGCGCGCAGCACCGCCTCCAGCGCGCCGCCCTGCGCAAAGACGCGCTCCGGGTCGTCCATGCGGATGATCTCATGGAATTGCAGCAGGTCGATATGGTCGGTCTGCAGACGCTTCAGCGATTCGTCGATCTGGCTGGTGGCCGCCGCGGCGGTGCGGCCGTCGATCTTGGTCATCAGCAGCGTGCGATTGCGCCAGCCGCCGGACAGCGCGCGGCCGAGCCGGATTTCGCTCTCGCCGCCGTTGTAGTCCCAGCAATTGTCGCAGAAGTTGATGCCGGCATCGATGCCTGCGTGCACGATGCGCACCGCCTCCTCGGCGCTGGGTCCGCCGGGCTTGGCGAGGTGGAAGCCGCCCATTCCGACCAGCGAGACGCGCTCCCCGGTGCGGCCGAGTGCGCGGTATTTCATGTCGGAGTGCTCGGCGATCTTGGACGTCACCGGGCCGGTCGGCTTGACCTGGCCGCCCTGGCTGGTCTGCCCGACGACGTCCGCCGGGACATTCATCGCCGCCGCAGCCACGCCTGCCACGGTCGCCTTCATCAGATCGCGTCGTTCCATGGAGCTCTCCTATTACTTGCCGAGTACCCGCAACGCGGCACAGGCCGCGCCGTAGCCGTTGTCGATGTTGACGCAGACGATGCCCGGCGCGCAGCTCGCCAAAATGGCGTTCAACGCCGCGTGCCCGCCCGCCGCGACGCCGTAGCCGACGGAGGTCGGCACCGCGATGACGACGCCGGCAACCAGGCCGCCGACCACGCTGGGCAGCGCCGCATCCATGCCGGCGGCGACGATCACGACCCGCATCTCGCGCAGTTCCTCGACGCGGCGCAGCAGCCGCCACAATCCGGCGACCCCCACGTCGGCGATCAGCCGCGTTTCGTGCCCCTGGAACCGCAGTGTCCGCGCCGCCTCGCGCGCCACCGGCACGTCGGAGGTGCCGGCGGTCAGCACCGCGACCTGGGCCGGGCCGGCGCTGGGCAGTGGAGCGCCGCAATAGGCGGTGCGGGATACCGGGTCGTAGTCGAGGCTGTCGCGCTGCGAGCGCGGCAGCGCCGCAAACCGCTCGGGATCGAGCCGGGTGAGCAGCATGGGGACCTGAGTGTGATCGAGGATGCCGGCGATCTGCTCGGGCGACTTGCCGGCGCAGAACACCGCCTCGCCGAAGCCCAGCCGCTGCGCCCGCACCTCGTCGAGCACGAACTCGGGCTCTGCAGGGGTCATGCCGACACCAGGAAGGCGCTGCCGTTGCGGTAGGCGGCGAACTGCACCGGGGCGCGCAGCCCGGCGGCATCGGCCAGAAGCTGCAGCTCCGTCCGCAGATGGTCGGTCTGCGCCCGGTCCAGCGAGGCGAGCGTTACCGCATCCAGCTCGATCACCACGCCCGCCGCGCGCACCCGGCAGCGCACCGTGCGTGGCGATAGCCGGGCCGTCACGAGCCGCTCCGCGTCATGCACCATGGCGAGTACCGGCGCCTCGATGCGGATGCCGGTCTCGATCCGGCTCGACAAGCAGGGCGCGGACGGCAGTTCCGCGAGCGCGCCCAGCCCAAGTTCGGCGGCGAGCGCCCGCACCGCAGACTTGTCGATCGCCGCCTCCACGAAGGGGTGACGCACCGCGTGGGCCCGCGCCGCATCGAGACCCGGGCGATACTCGCCGAGGTCGTCGAGGTTGGTGCCGGAGACGATCTGCTGCGTGGTGCGCCGCGCCACCGCGCCATACAGGCTGGTCTTGCAGAAAAAACATCGGTTGACCGGATTGGCGCGATAGGCCGGGTCGGCGAACTCGCCAGCGTCGAACACGTCCAGACGCCAGCCCTCGATTGCCGCCAAGGCGCGCGTGCGTTTCGTGGCCTCGGGCGGCACGGCGGGGGAGGTCGCGTGATGCATCGTCGCCCGGCCCGGCCAGGCGCGATGCGCGGCGGTGGCGAGCGTCAGGCTGTCGATGCCGCCGCTGACCGCTACGGCGATGCCGTCCATGCTGCCGAGTGCCGCGTGCAGGCGGTCAAGCGGCGTCATGCCGGGTTCTCGTCCGTGGCCAGCCGCTCGGCCTGCTGGCGCAGGCGGGACCTGGCGGCGTGCGAGGCGATCGAGCGCAGATGGTCGGCCTCCGCCTTGCCGGTCAGTGACGTCGCGCCGTCTTCACCGGGGCGTTCCACCAATTTCACCGTCAGGGGGTGGCCCTCGACCTCGACCGTGGCGAACCGCCGGGCTAAGGCGCGGCCCTCGACCAAATGGGTGCGCAGGCCGATCGTGGTCGTCTCGCGGAAGCAGGCCTCGACGGCGTCGTCGAGCGCGTCCGGCGCGGCCAGCACCTGGACGTGCACCGCCAGGCGGGACTTCTTGCCAAACGCCGTCATCTGCAGCACGTCGTGCACCCCTGGCATCGCGCGCAACCGTTCCAGCCCGGTCGCCAAATCCTCGCCCGACTGGTCGTCCACCTCGAAGCTGATCACCGCGAGTTCCCGATGCCCCGGCGTCGGCGCAACGCTCGCGGCCTCGAACACCAGGGCGCGCAGGCAGTTGCTGATGCCCGGCAGCCGCCGCGTGCCGAAACCGTAGCCGGAGCGGCGCAGAGTGCCGCGTATCGGAGCGGCTGTTCCACAGTCTAAATAGCGCAGGATCGCAGCGCCCGTCGGCGTGACGCGCTCGCCCGTGATCCCATCATCATGCATCGGAAAACCTTCAAGCAATAGTGCGGTGGCCGGGGCGGGAACCGGCATCGGCCCGTGCGCGGTGCGGACGGTCCCGCCGCCGAGCGGCAACGATGCGACACTCCAGCGCGCCGGCCCCACCGCCTCGATCATCACGGCCGCTGCCACGATGTCGGCGATGGAGTCGGCAGCGCCCACCTCGTGGAACGTCACGGCGTCGGCCGGCACCCCGTGCACCCTGCCCTCCACTTCGGCCAGCACGGCGAAGATGCCGATGGCATGGGCGCGGACCGCCGGCGCGAGTTCGGACGCCTCCAGCCGGGCCCGGATGTCGCGCCAGCCGGTGTGGCTATGGTGGTGGTGTCCATGGCCATGGCCATGGCCGTGCTCAGCGTCGTCCACCACAAACCAGCTGCCGGTCAGCGTGCCGTCGTTGTGCGGAACCCATCGGCAATCAACCTGCGCCAGCATCGCCGCCGCCTCGATGGCCGCCGCGCGGTGCTCCGGAAAGGCGTCGAGCAGGCAGCCGACGAACATGTCGCCGGACGCACCGCCGAGCGGGTGGAGATGGATATGCCGCATAAGCCCTCACAGTCAGGCGGCAGAACGCTCGACCGGCCGGTTGCGTTGCAGGCGCGATGGAGTGCCGCGCCTATTCCGGGCGGCCGCGGCCCTCGTACATGAAGGTCATTGGCTTAGGGCCGGGCAGGTAGCCGGTCTGCAGGCCGTCCAGCCGGAAACCAGCGGCGGCGATCAGGCCGTCGATGCAGCGGTTCAGGTGGCAACCGCCGGCGATGCGTTTCCAGGTCGGGGTGAGCCGGTCCTGCCACCAACGGACGCCGGCGTCGGGCGCCTGGCCGTGCTCGGCGAACAGCAATTGGCCATTGGGGCGGAGCACGCGGCGCGCCTCCCGCAAGACCTGTATCGGGTCGCCGACGCTGCATAGGCTCCAGGTAGTCAGCACGGTGTCGAAGCTGTTGTCGTCAAGCGGCAGGCTCTCGCCAGCGCCTTCGACGACCTGGAACGCGAAGGCCAGGCCGGGCTGGCGGTCGCGCGCCATCGCGACCAGGGCGGGCGACGGGTCGATGCCGACGACCTCGCTGACGCCGGGTCCATAGAACGGCAGGTTCAGCGCGCTGCCGATGCCGATCTCCAGCACGCGGCCCGACGCCGCCGCGCCGAGCCGCTGGCGCAGCGGCACGAGCGCCTGGTTCCGCATGGCGCAGGCGAGCAGGCGCGGGAGAATGAGCCGGTCATAGATGCCCAATCTGCTTCGCCTCCCAAGCAAAAATGGAGGACTGCCAAAATCGATGCGGCCGTCAATATTTGTAGTTATTGCATAGACGCTTCTGGATAGCCATTTCTCACCTCCGTACGTGTTCAGAGTCTCCCCAAGGCGACACGTGGCAAACTCGACGCTCGGTTGGGTTCACGGTCAGGGCGTCGCCGGAGCGACCGGCCTCACGCTCCATGCGGTTTCTGCGGGCGGACCAACCGCATCGCTGACGCTTGTTGGATTCAGCAAGGCCGACCTGGCGAGCGGGAGTGACTACCTCTATGTTCATAGGACCTAGCTAACCTGCGGCGAGCAGCGCCAACTTGCGGACACACCGTGCCCGCAAGTGTTGTCCGCTCAATGCACGGAAGACTTAGCCATCCGCCGTGGGCAGCAGCATGGCCAGCGCCTTCGACGCGTCGCCGCCCAACAGGCTGAGGATGGACGCCGCCGACGGAGCGGACCCGTCGGGCATGGTGCCGGAGAAGCCGGACGCGCCGAGGTTGGCGAACGTTTGATACAACTCCTTTGAAATGCCCTGCAGCACGGCGGTCAGGTCGGGGGCGCCTGACGCATCCGGCACGAACAGCAGCCCGTGCGAGCCGGTCAGCCCGGTGATGATCGGCGTCACCGTGCCGGTCGCTGGGTCAAACTGGTCCACGGCGCTGCCGAGCGAGGCGTAATAGTCTGCGGTGTTCAGGTCCGTGAGCTTGACCGCCAGCACGTCGTTGCTGTTTTGATTCGCCACATAAAGCGTGCCGGAGGTCGTTGTCGGCTTGATGACGTCGTCAAGCGAGCCGGAACCGGCGGGCAGCGTGACGAAGCTCACGCTCTGCTGCGTCGTGCCGGGATCGGCGACGATGGTGAATGACAGGTCGGACCCGCCCGTTAAAATCAGCGAGCCGTCGGGCAGCGACTTCAGCGAGTCTGGGTCGGTGGCCGGCAGCGGCTGGTTGAGCGCGCCCGTCACCAGGTTGGTGCCGGTGTCACCGAGGCGCAGGATATCGGTGGTCTGCAGCGAGCCGAACGGCGCGGTGCCGTTGGTCAGCCGTTGGATCACCGCGTCGCCGGGGTTGACGGGGTTGGTGTAGGCCAGGAACACCTTCTGGCCGACGAAGGCGGCGTCGTCGTAGCCGCGGGTGGAGTCGGCTCCATAGACATAGGGCGCAGCGTAGCTCAGCGGCGCGCTGACCTGATTGGTCACGGGATCGATCAGGGTCAGGGTGGAGTTACCGTCCTGATTTTGCAGCACCCAGACATCGCCGGTAGCGGGATCAACCTTCAGGCCATCGTCCGAGCCGGCCACCGTATAGCTATGCTGCACGGTGCCGAGCGTGTCGTACTGCACGAGGGTGCTGCCACCGCCCGAGCCATCGCTCTTGGCGCCGTTGCCATACTCGACCCAGATCGAGCCGTTGCCTGCGGTAATGGAGTCGGGCGACTTCGCGCCATCGGGCGCCGTTGCAAAGATGCTTGTGCTCTGGACGGTTGCCATTGGTGTTCTTCCCATATTGGAGTGACGCGCCGTGGTGGCACGGTGGGGGGTACACCGGATGGAACTATACAAATGTTAAACTACGCGGACGCCCGCATAGTATCATCGGCCTGTCATAAGCCGCGCTCTCGTTGCCATCGCAGCCCCTCAATTGATTTCGGTATCTGTTTCGTTGGATCTTGTTTGAGACAACATAAAACCTTCATCAAATCGCCCGCGGTCTGCCCTGGTTTTTGGCACGTTTGTTGGCAGGATACTGGCAGCCCTGGGCCAATTGCACATCGGAGCCAGTTACCGCGGACCCAGCATCAGGAACCCACACCATGCGCTTTCTCGTCCTGAGCCTGAGCTTTCTCGCCTTGCCCGCCGTTGCCGCCACGGCGTCCGAAGACGCGGCAACCTGCACGGCCCGCCACGCCGAATTGACCAAGCAGGCGGCCGGCTTCAACGGCGACGCCCGGATCAAGCGGCTGATCGACGCTGACCTCAAGCGTGCCATGAAGGAGCAGGCGGAGGGCGACGGCAACGAGTGCATCGAGGCGCTCAGCCACGCGGCCAAGCTGCTCGCCGGCGGTGCCTGACCTTCTACGCCGACCGGCGGACCGGCGGCCCCTGCCGATGGCGGCGATCGCCTCGGCGGTCGTGGTGCACGCCGCTGGCCTCGGGACGCTGATCGCCTTCGGATACGGCATGCCGGCGCTGCCCGCGCCGGAGGCAGTTATCGAGGTTGCCATGGTGCTGGAGCCTGCTCCACCCGGACTGTCACCCGCGGAGCCAACCCCGGTTGCGGCCGACACGGTACCGGACCCTCCAGTTGCCGAGCCGGCGACGACCCTCATTGCGACCCAACCGCCCGACGCTATTAAGGACGTCGCGCCGCTTATTCCCGAAGTCGCATCAAACTCCGCCGCACTGCTTCCGCCGCCGGTGGACGCGGCAATGCCACCCGATCCCGCTCCGTCGATGCCGCAAACACCGGCGCCAGTGCCGTTACCGCGATCCGTGCGGCTGCCCACGCGCCCGCCGATGCAACATGCGCCGCGTGCCGCGTCGGCAGCGCCGCGAAGCGTCACCGTGCAGCAGGACAGCGCCGCGACCGCAGCGCTGCCGACATCGACGCTCAACGGCGCCGCCACGCCCGCGTCCGCGTCCGCGAACCAAGAAGCCGCGCTCGAGGCGCGAATCCGCGACGCCGTGCAGGCCGCGGTGCACTACCCTCCGGCCGCGCGCATGATGGGCGTCACCGGGCGGGCGCGAGTGCAGTTCGACTATCGCAGCGGCGCCGTCGCGGACCCGACGCTGGCCCAATCATCCGGCACGCCGATGCTGGACAATGCGGCGCTCGCCGCCGCCCGGGCCGCGCACTACCCGCCGGCGCCGGCGCCGATCGAGGGACGCCTGCTGCGCCTGCTGGTTTGGGTCGAGTTCCGGCCCGGCTGACCGCGCAACCCGCGTCAGAGCGACGCCGCCAGCGAGAAGAACACGCTGCGGCCCGCATTGGTAAAGAACAGGCCGGTCTTGCCATCACCCGCGGTCCCGTTCAGGAAGATCGGGCTGTGGTCGTCGGCGATATTGTTGGCGTTGAGCCGGAAATCGAGCTTGCGGTTGTTCAGGATCGGCAGCGTGTAGCCCATCGCGAAGTCCGCCGTCACATATGACTTCAGCTTGAAGGCATTGACCGGAGTGTCCTGCCCGTACTGCGGCCCGATGTATTTCGCCAGCAGCGAGGCAGAGAAGCCGTCGCGATCGATCAATGGCCCGATGGCCGCGGTGCGGTCCGGCGACGCGGCGAGCCGGGTGTGCGAGAACTTGTAGTGCGTGTCGTTCACCGTCGCGTTGGCATAGATCAGCAGCCCCTCGGTCACCCTCGCGGTGCCCTCCAGCTCGACGCCCTGATAGACCGCGCCGCCGCCGTTGAAGTAGATGGTCGTGCCGCCGACGTTCCGGCTGGCAATGCGGTTGCCGAAGTCGATGTAATACAGGTCGCCCGAGACGGTGAAGCGGTCGGTCTGCCACGTCGCGCCGACCTGGTAGTTCCAGGTGTCCTGCGGGCTCAGGCTCTGCGGCGCCAGAGTCTGCAGCACGCCGAGCGGCGGCGCCAGGAAACCCCTCGCCGCCTGCACATAGCCGACCAGGCCCTTGGCGAAGGTGTAGCGCGCGTCGATGGAGGGCTGCAGCGCGTCGTAGGTGCGGTCATACTTCGCCCGTACCCGGGTACCTTGATTGATCGGCGCATCGAGCCCGCGGGTGATCGAGGTGTATTTCAGGCCGGGCGTAATCACGAGGCCGGGCAGCGGCGTCGCGGCGAACTCAAAATACGGCTGATAGGTCGTCAGATTGGCGTGATACAGATAGTCGTACGGCGATCCGGCCACGGTCCGCGCGTAGGAGACGTTGGACCGCGACAGCACGATGTTGGTCCGGTACACGTTAGCCGCGTTGCGGTCGAACCACAGCCCGGCGCGCGCCTGGCCATACGACGTGTCCTTCGTCACCCGCAGCAGGTTGCCGTAGTCGCGGAAGTCGCTGTGCACCGCGCGGCCCGGCACCGCGTTCGACAGCGCCGTCGCCCGGCCGTTGATGAAGAAGCGGCCGGTGAGGTTCGGCGTCGTGCCGTTCGGGTCGAGGCCGACGATGCCGTTATGATAGTACGACGCCGTATAGGGCGTCTCCTCGATCACCCAGCCGTCGCCGAGGTCCGACTTCACCCGCAGGTACTCGAAATCCGTCGAGTATGCGTCGTAGTTGTAGCCGCGGTAGGCCTGCGACCGGGGATCGTTGTTCAGCCCGTAATTGGCGCCGAGCCGACGGATCTGATCGAGCGTGGCGCCGATCGGGGTGTGGGTAAACGACCGGTTGTACATCCCGCCGAAGGTCAGCAGCGTGCTCTCGCCGATCGGCGCCTCGAACTTGCCGAACACGTTAATACGCCGCGTGGTGGTGTTGGTGAGGTAGCCGTCGCTGTCCACCTGCTCAAGGTCGAGATAGCCGCGCGCGCCGCCGAGTCTTGGGATCACGCCCGAGTCGACCTCGATGCCGCGCAGCTTGGTGTTGAAGCTGCCGATGGTCCCGTACGGGTTGACCGTGAAGGTGTCGAGCGGCGGCTTCGAGCGGATCGATACGGTGCCGCCGAACGTCGCATAGCCGGTGGTTGACGCCGTGCCGGGGCCGCGGTCCACCTCCACCGAGCCGATGTCGTGCGCCATAAAATACGCGCCGCTCTGCGGGGCAAAGCTGCTGATGGTGCCGGGGATGACGATGCCGTCGAAGGTCGAGTTGAACTGCTTGTAGCTGAAGCCGCGGATGGTCTGGTAGAAATTCTGCTGCAGCCCCGGCCCGACCGGCTCGACGTTCTGCACGCTCGGGGTGAATTTAATGATGCTGTCGTAGTTCTGCGTCGGGATCACCGCGCGGTCGATGAAGCGCGGGCCCACGAGCGACGTCGGCTGGGTCGCGTCAAGCGGTGCACGGCTTGGCGCGGCGGCGGCGGCCGTGCCGGGTGCGGGCGGTGCGCTGAGCGCGTCCCCATTGCCCGCAGCGCTGACTGTGCCGATGTCCCGCGGCGCCGAAGTGTCGGGATTCAGTGCCTGGGCCGCGACGCCGCGTACCGCGCCGCCGGCGAGCGCTGCGGCGAGGGTAATGCGGAGACATAGGGCAGGACGGCGTCGCTTCCGGCTCGGTCTCGTCATCCAGTCTTTGGCCTTCATCTATCAAACCCGCGGCTGCATCGCGCCAGGAACAAGGTTCTGCCCAATGCCGCGGCGGGGCGTGACCGCATTTTTATGACAATTTTGCCAAATCTGCCGTGCGGCGTGCTGACGCTAGGGCTTTCAGCCGCCCGGTCTGGCACTCTGCGTGCGATGCTTTGCCGCCATGGGAGACAGGGCCTGTCCAGTCAGCGGGATCATGCGGCCGTCGTGCGTGCGAATGGGTTCACCCTGCTTGAAGTGCTCGTCGCCCTCGCCATCGCCGTGCCGGCGCTGGTGCTGCTGTATCGCCAGGGTGTCGCGTCGATCGGCGTTACGCAGTCGGCGGCGTCCTATCAGGAGGCGATCTCGCGTGCGCAGTCGCGTCTCGACGCGCTTACCGATGGCGGCCTGGTCGCCGGCGAGCGGAACGGCGATGACGGCGGCGGCTACCGATGGCGCACCCGGGTCGTGCCGATCGCCTCCGCCGCGTTGCCGCGTCCCTCGGCCCGTGCCGCGCCCGGCGCTGGCGGCACGACACTGTTTGGAGTGGCAGTCGAGATCGCGTGGCCGGGTCCGTTTGGAATGCGGACGCTCATGCTCGACACACGGCGCCTCGGCACGGCCGCGGCCCTCCCCTGAGAGTATCCCGTCCTTGAGGGCAATGCAGCGCCGAACCTCGGTCGAGGCCGGGTTTACTCTATTGGAGGTCTTGGTCGCGGTGTTCGTGCTGGGCGTGGTGCTCGTGCTACTGACCCAGGGGGTGCGGTTCGGCCTGCAGGCCGCGCAGCTGCAGGCCGCGGTCCGCGACCGGCACGGCGACATCGAGGTCGTCGATCACGCGCTGCGCCGCATGGTGGCGCTGGCCGACCCCGGGTTTTTCCCCGAGCCGGCGACCCTGCGCGGCACGGCACAGACCGTGTCGTTCACCACCGAGCTGCCAATCTATGGCGACGGGCCGACGCAGCGCGCCGACGTGACGCTTTCGGTCAATGCCGGGCGCCTGCTGCTACGCTGGACGCCGCACCGACATGTCGAGCTGTTCGGCGCGACGCCGGCGTGGCAGGAGACGGTGATGCTCGACGGCGTCGAACGGATCGAGCTCGCCTACCGCGCGTCGGACCGGAACAGCGCGTGGTCCGGCGCGTGGTCCGCCGACAAGCTGCCCGCGCTCATTCGCATCAGCATCGTGTTTCCCGACGCGAGCGGACGCCGCTGGCCGCCGCTGCTGGTAGCACCGGTGCGGGAGGCGCTGGAGGAATGAGGCGAGCTGGGGGCGATCGCGGCTTCGCGCTGCTCGTCGTGCTGTGGACGCTGGTGCCGATGGCGCTGCTGTTCGCGATGCTCGCCGCCGCCGCACGCTCGGACGCCCAACTGACGGCTAACTTGCGCAGTGCCGCCGAATTGGAGGCCGTAGCGGACGGCGCAATCTATACGGTGCTGTTCGATCTGTTCCAGCGTGGTGAGGCAAGCCGAGACAGCCCGCCCGTCTTAGCACGGCTGTCCGGCGCGGAGGTCGCCGTGAAGGTCACCAATCAGTCTGGATTGGTAAACCCCAACATCGCCTCGCCGGACCTGCTCGCAGCGCTGCTGGTCCGGCTCGGCGGCGAGCCCGGCCAAGCGTTTCGAACCGCCGGCGCCATCGCCGACTGGCGGACCCCGGGGCGGAAGGCGGGACGGAGCGGCGCCAAGGCCGCGCAGTACCGAGCGGCCGGCCTCGGCTACGGTCCGCCCGGCGCCCCGTTCGAGAGCGTGGGCGAACTCGGCGACGTGCTCGGCATGACGCCGGCGCTGTTGGCAGCGCTTGCGCCGCACCTGACGCTGTACTCGGACAGCGATCCAGACCCGGCGCTTGCCGACCCAGTGGTGCGGGCCGCCCTGCGCGACCTGGGCATCGTTGCGCGTCCCGGCCAGGCAAGCGCGACCGGCGTCGCCGCCATCACCGCCCAGGCGCAGCGTGCCGACGGCGCCCATGCCCGGCGCCGCGCCATCGTCCGCGTCGGCTCCCCGGTGGACCGGCGCGGCTGGCGGGTCCTGATGTGGGAGACGCCGCATGATGGGTGAGCCCGCCGGCCACTACGCTGGCAAAGCTTTAACCGCATGCGCGCTGTGTTGCGGCTCCGTCATAAAGAGTCAGCCATACCTCACGCTGTGTTTACAACTATTGCAATGTCAGGCATTGACAGGGCCGAAATATTCCCGGGAGGGACCTTATATGAACGTAACGGTCCTGAATGCCTGCCGATTTCTGAGAACGACTTTATGGCGCAGGATTGTGCATCAGGACGGCCGTTTCCAGCGGGCTGGCTTCTGGTTCGGCGGTGAGCGTCGTGCGTTCGTTTTAGGCGCCGTATTGCTAGTCGGCACATTGAGCCTGGCAACATCAGTTGCATGGAACGCATACTACGAGGCGGAGGAGCAAGCCCATCGCACGGTGCAGAACCTCGCGCAGGTTTTGGAACAAAGCATTGCTCGCAACATTGAGCTTTACAACCTCGCGTTTCAGGACGTGATCGCAGCGTTGCAGATACCAGGGCTGCTTGCAGCGGACCCAGAACTGCGCCACGCTGCACTGTTCAGCCGCATTAGCCAGGCGCGCTACATGTCGTCGCTTTTTGTGCTCGACGAGCATGGCGACCTTGTTGCCGAGTCGAAAAGCATCAAACCTCGGCACTCCAACTTCGCCGACCGTGATTTTTTTAAGATACATCAAAGCCATGACGATGCCGGCCTTTACTTCAGCCGTCCGCTGCTCAGCAAGTTCGATGGCCTGCCGAATATCGCCATCAGCCGCCGCCTGTCGCACGCCGATGGCAGCTTTGCCGGGATTGTGGCGACCGGAATCCACCTCGACTATTTTCAGAACCTATTCGACACCCTCGACGTCGGTCGCCAAGGCACGGTCGGGCTGTTCCGCGATGACGGAATCCTGCTGGCGCGCTGGCCCGCTGACGGCGAGCAGACCGGCCGAGACATGCATGACGCGGCGGTGTTTCAGCATCTGGGCGATGCTCCAGCCGGGGTTTTTACCAATCACGGAAAGATTGATGGGGTAGGGCGCATCTACGGATACCGGCGGATTGCCGACTACCCGCTGGTGATCGATGTTGGGCTCAGCCAAGGCGAGGTGTTCGCCCCATGGCGCAAGGCGGCGAAGGTTATCGCCATCATGGCCGTGCTGATCGCCCTGGCGGCGTTGCTCGCCATTGGATTGCGCCGCGAGCTGCAACGGCGCCTGATCGCCGAGGCGACCGCACGGCAATCCGAACAGGCGGCCATCGGGGCGGCAGAGCAGGCAAACCAGGCCGTGCGGCGGCTTGCGGAGGCTGCGAAGCAGCTCGACGTCCTGTTCGCCAACTCGGCCGATGCATTGTTCGTGGCCCGCCGTCAGGCCGCGGGGGACTTTGCCTATGAGGTGCTCAACCCGACGGCTGAGGCGCTCACCGGCCTGCCGGCCTGGTCGATGCTCGGACGCACCCCGGAGGCCTGCCTGCCGCCGAACGCTGCACGGTCCATCCAGTCGCACTGGCGGCAATGCGCCGCGGAACGGCAGACCGTTCGTTACAGCCATACTCTGGAGCTGACCGACGAACCTCGCGATTGGGAGACGCTGCTCGTCCCGGTACTGGACCACGCCGGCGAGGTCTGCCTGATCGTCGGCACGTCGCGCGACGTGACCGAGCGCAAGCGGAATGAGGATACGTTAAAACAGCTTAACGAAAACCTGGCAGCTCGCGTGGACGCGGCAGTCGCTGCGCGCGAAGCCGCATTGGCCCGGGCGACGCAGGCCGAGCGGATGCAGGCGCTCGGCCTGCTCGCTGGGGGCGTCGCGCACGACTTCAACAACGTCCTGCAAGCGGTGAGCGGCTATGCCGAGCTCATCGGGCAGCGTGACGGAGACATTCCGGCGACTCGCCGTCTCGCGCAGTTGATCACTGACGCCGCCGCTCGCGGCACGTCCATCACCGGGCGCCTGCTCGCCTTTGCGCGCCGGGATGCGCTGCAGGCCGAGCCGATCAACCCCACGGCACTGCTGAGCAGCCTGCAGGAGATCTTGGGTCACACGTTGGACGCGATCATCGTGGTCCACATCAAGGCTGAACCCGGGCTGCCTTATTTGTTGGCCGACAAACGGCAGCTTGAGACGGTGCTGCTCAATTTGGCGGGCAATGCGCGCGATGCCATGCCGGGCGGCGGCGCGCTAACGCTGATTGCAGCCGGGGAGGCTGTGCTGAATGGCGCGAAACATGCGGCCGGGCTCGCCGCGGGACGGTATGTGCGGCTCGCGGTCGTGGACACCGGCGCTGGCATGAGCGCGGCGACGCTGGCACGCGTGGCCGAGCCGTTCTTCACCACGAAGTCCGCCGGCAAAGGGACCGGGCTGGGCCTGTCCATGGCGAAGGGCTTCGCCGAGCAATCCGGCGGCCGGTTCGCCATCGAGAGCCGGTTGGGATACGGCACCATGGTGACAGTCTGGATGCCGGAGGCGGCGGGCGCTGGCCTGGATGCGATCCCGACACCCGCAAATCAGGATATTCGCGTGCTGCACGCTGGCTAAATCGACGCAATGCATGCTGGTTCCAGGGCTGTCCACGTCGCCTGCCGGGAACCGCCGTTGTATTCCAACGGATGGTCTCAGAATAGATCAAGCAGACTACAAATGATAATGCGCGCTCAGGTTTAGTTGATCCCTGAGCCCGCTTGTCTCTGTTGGTTTCTGACCAAAGTCTCGGTATAGAAGACCAACCATTTTTCGAAATTGTAGTTGAATACAATTGATCCGATGATTAGCCCAGTGCGAAATCGATTGATGCTGTTTTCGGATTCCGCCAAGCATTCGGGATATAATCAATCAGGAATATTTGAATGGCCATCTTTCCTGGCAGCTAGACTGTCTTGGTCCGCATGAGGCTCATTTTACCATCCGGCCCAGCGCACCTGACCTATTGCACCAACGTCCATCGCGGCGAGAGCTGGGCGGACATCTTTGCTGCACTGCGGCGCCATCTGCCAGCGGTGAAGCAACAGGTCTCGCCACAGGCCCCGATGGGCGTCGGGCTGCGGCTGTCGGCCATCGCCGCCGAGGCGCTGGACGCACCGGCCGAACTGGAGGCTCTGCGCCGGTTCCTGGCCGACGAGCAGCTTTATGTTTTCACGATCAACGGTTTTCCCTACGGACCGTTCCACGGCGAGCGGGTCAAGGAGCAGGTGTATGCTCCGGACTGGCGTGCCCCCGAGCGGCTCGCCTATACCGATCGTCTCGCCAGCCTGCTGGCGTCGTTGCTGCCTGGTGACCAGCCGGGACTGACCGGCAGCGTCAGCACCGTGCCGGGCGCGTTCCTGGAGGCTGCCTCTTGCCTCGGCGCGCGAGAAACCATCGCGGATGCGCTGCTGCGGCACGTCGCCCATCTCGCGGAACTGGAGCGCCGTACCGGCCGCCGCATCACCCTGGCGCTCGAGCCGGAGCCGATGTGCTTGATGGAGACCACGGCCGAGGCGGTCGGCTTCTTCGAGGACCATCTGTTCACCGCTCCGGCCGCCGCACGCTTCGCTACTCTGTCGGGCTGCGCCGCATCACAGGCTGAGACGCTGCTGCGCCGACATCTCGGGCTGTGCCTCGACGTTTGCCACGCCGCTGTCGAGTTTGAGACGCCGGCGGACAGCCTCGACCTGCTGCGCGGCGCCGGGGTGGCAGTGATGAAGCTGCAGCTCTCCTCGGCCCTGGTCGTGCCGCGCATGGACGCCGCCGCGGCTGCGATGCTGCGCCGTTTCGACGACGGGGTCTATCTGCACCAGGTAGTCGAGCGCGGCCCGGATGGGCTGGCGCGCTTCCTCGATCTGCCCAACGCACTGGCCGCCTGGCACGTCGGCGCCCGGCACGGCCAGGAATGGCGCATACACTGCCACGTGCCGGTGTTCCACGACGCGCCGCTCGGCTGCTTCGCCACGACGCAGCCCACCCTGCTTGACATGCTCGCCCGGCAACGCGACGAGGGCATCAGCCCGCACCTCGAGATCGAGACCTACACCTGGGACGTGCTGCCGCCGGAGCTACAGGTCGGCGGCCTGGACGCGGCGATCGCCCGTGAGATCACCTGGGTACGGGACCGGCTGGCGGCATGACGCCATCGGTTGCTTTGCAGCTCGGCCGCGTGTCGAACCTGCCGACGGTGTGGACCAACGCGCTGGCCGGCGTGGCACTGGCCGGCGCGTCGCCCTGGCAATGGGCGATCGTGCCGGTCGCATTGGGCCTGTCGCTGGCCTATCTCGGCGGCATGTATCTCAATGACGCGTTCGACCGCGGCATTGATGCGCGCGAGCGGCCGTCGCGGCCGATCCCGTCCGGCGCCATCGACGCCAACACCGTGTTCGCGCTGGGTTTTGGCCTGCTGCTCGCCGCGGTGGCGGTACTGGCGGCGGCGGCCCGCGGTTTCGACGCGCCGCCGGACGGCGCGGTGCTCGCTGGCTTGGCACTCGGCGGCGCGATCATCAGCTACAACTGGAACCACAAGGGCAACCGCTTCAGCCCGCTGTCGATGGCCGCTTGCCGCTTGTTGGCCTATGTCGTCGCCGGGCTGGCGGCAACCGCCACGGTGCCGGGGCCGCTGCTCGCCGCCGGCGCGGTCTCGCTCTGCTACCTGATTGGGCTTACCTACATCGCCAAGCGGGAAACCCTGGGAAGCCTCGGCAGCCTGTGGCCGCTGCTGTTTCTGGCGGTGCCGCTAATCTATGGCGCCCTGATGGCCGGCGGGGCGGCGGGGCTGCTCGTGCTGGCAGCGCTTGCTGGGTTGATCGGCGTGGCGCTCTGGCTGCTGCAGCGTCGCCAGTCCGGCGACATTCCCCGCGCCGTAGTGTCGCTGATCGCCGGCATCTCGCTGGTTGATGCCTTATTCCTTGCGGTCGCGGGATGGCCCAGCGCCGCTGTGCTCGCTCTCGCCTGTTTTGCCACGACGCTCGTACTGCAACGCTGGATCAGCGGGACATGAACCCAGAAGAACTGATGACCCGCTGGCTTCAGCGGCAGCTTCCGGCGGACCATTCCACTTGGCTGCTCACGCAACGCGATCGCCTGCGGGCCGGCGCCTCCGAGCGCGACTTCAATCTAGCGATCAGCCTGGCGCCGCGTCGGCTTGGCAAGGCTGACCTGGAACTCGGGCCAGAGGACCTCGCCGCCGCCGACCGTGCGCGGCCCGGCTGGGACCCGCGCGGCTGGAGCGTCGATCAGGCCGCCCGCCTGGTGCTGCTGCTGGCGCAGGGCGGCGACGGCGCCGCTTTCAATGCACGCCTGCGCGGGCTGCTCGCCACCGCCGACCTCAACGAGACCATCGCCCTGCTGCGCGGCCTGCCGCTGTATCCCGATCCCGCGCTGCATCTGGCGCAGGCCCGCGAGGGCGCGCGCACCGCCATGCGGCCGGTGTTTGAGGCCGTCGCCCACGCCAACCCTTACCCGGCAGAAGTGTTCGATGAGGCTGGCTGGAATCAGCTCGTGCTCAAGGCGCTGTTCATCGAGACGACGCTGGCGCCGATCCAGGGCCTTGACCGCCGCGCCAACCCGACGCTCGCGCGCATGCTGTGCGACTACGCGCACGAGCGCTGGGCCGCCGGGCGCGCGGTCAGCCCCGAATTGTGGCGCTGCGTGGGGCCGTGGGCCGATGCGGCGGCGCGCGAGGATCTCGCTTACGTGCTGCGGACCGGCGACGCAGCGGAACGACAGGCAGCCCGCGCGGCGCTGGACGCAGCCAGGAAATAGAAGAATGTTCATCGACACCCATACCCACATGATCTCGCGCATCACCGACGACTACGAGCGGATGGCGGCGGCCGGCATCGTCGCCTGCATCGAGCCGGCGTTCTGGCTCGGTCAGCCGCGCACCAACGTGGGCAGCTACATCGACTATTTGTCCACCATCGTCGGCTGGGAGCGGTTTCGCGCTGGGCAGTTCGGCATGCGGCACTACTGCACGATTGGGCTGAACAGCAAGGAGGCCAACAACGAGGAGCTGGCCGAGGCGGTGATGGAGATCCTGCCGCGCTTCGCCTTGAAGGAGGGCGTCGTGGCGATCGGCGAGATCGGCTATGACGAGCAGACCGAGCTGGAGGAACGCTATTTCCGCCAGCAGCTCGACTTGGCGCGCGAGCTGGAGATGCCGGTGATGGTGCACACGCCGCACCGTGACAAGAAGCGCGGCACGACGCGCTCGATGGACGTGGTGATCGAGCAGGGCGTGGACCCCGCCTGGGTGGTGATCGACCACAACAACGAGGAGACGGCGCAGGAGGTGCTGGACCGCGGCTTTTGGGCGGGGTTCTCGATCTATCCCGGCACCAAGATGGGCAGCGAGCGCATGGTCGAGATCGTGCGCCGCTATGGGCCGGAACGCATCCTGATTGACAGCGCCTGCGACTGGGGCGTGTCCGACCCGCTGGCGGTGCCGCGGACCGCTGAGCTGCTGCGCCGCGGCGGCATCGGCGAGGATGCGATCCGCCAGGTGACGTATGGCAACGCGCTCGCAGCATATGGCCGCAATGGGCAGCTGCGCGAGGCGGACTGGCTCGACCCGGCGCCGATCGACCAGCGCACGCTATATATGGGCAACTCGGTGCTGCGCGGTGGCCAGACGCCGCGCATTGAAGAACCCGAAGCCGTAGCCCGGCGCGCATGAGCGGTCAGGAGATGCATCGCACCGTCGTCCTGCTGGTCGTCGGGCTGACGCCTAAACTGATCGGTGAAAATACCCCAAACCTGGCGGCGCTGGTCAAAATCGGCGCGATGCGCCCGCTGCGCACGGTGCTTCCGGCGGTGACGTGCTCGGTGCAGTCCAGCTTGGTGACCGGCCTCACGCCGAGCGACCATGGCATCGTCGCCAATGGCTGGTACTTCCGCGACCAGGCCGAGGTGCATCTGTGGCGGCAGTCAAACCATTTGGTGGCGGGCGAGAAAATTTGGGATGCCGGGCGTAAGCGCGATCCGGCCTTCACCTGCGCCAAGATGTTCTGGTGGTATAACATGTACTCCAGCGCCGATTTCAGCGCCACGCCGCGACCGATGTACCCGGCCGACGGGCGCAAGATCCCCGACCACTACGCCGAGCCGCCGGAACTGCATGACGAGCTGGACGGGCTGCTCGGCAAATTTCCGCTGTTCCGTTTTTGGGGACCGGCGACCGACATCTCCAGCAGCCAGTGGATCGCCCGCTCCACCGAGCACGTGCTGAAAACACGAAAGCCGACGCTCACGCTCAGCTATCTGCCGCATCTCGACTACGGGCTGCAGAAATGGGGGCCGAACCCAGCCGACCCGCGCATCGCCAAGGACCTGCGCGAGGTCGATGCGCTGTGCGGCAAACTGATCGATGCGGCGCGCGAGGAGGGCTGCCGCGTCGTCGTCGTCTCCGAGTATGGCATCGTGCCGGTGCGTGAGGCGGTGCACGTCAACCGGGCGCTGCGGGCGGCCGGGCTGATCCAAGTGCGGGTCGAGATGGGGCGCGAGTTGCTGGACGCGGGCGCCAGCCGCGCCTTTGCGTTGGCCGATCACCAGATGGCGCACGTCTATGTGCGGGATGCCGCCGACCTGCCGGCGGCCCGGCGCGCGCTGGAAAACCTAGACGGCGTCGCCACCGTCCTCGACGCGGACAGCAAGGCGGCGCACGGCCTGGACCATCCCCGATCGGGCGAGCTGATCGCCCTCTCCGAGCCGGACCGCTGGTTCAGCTACTACTGGTGGGAGGATGACCGGAAGGCGCCGGACTACGCCCGCACCGTCGATATCCATCGCAAGCCCGGCTATGACCCGATGGAGCTGTTCATCGACCCCAAGCTGCCGGCGGCGAAGCTGCGGCTCGGCCTAAAGCTGCTGCAGCGCAAGCTCGGGCAGCGCGCGCTGCTCGACGTGATCCCGATCCGCGACACGACTTTGGTGAAGGGTTCGCACGGCTTGCTGACAGAGGATCCGCTGGACGGGCCACTGGTCATCTCCGACACGCCGGAGCTGATGCCGTCCGAGGGCACGCCGGTTGCCGCGACCGGGTTCAAGAGCCTGGTCTTGGACCACGTGTTCGGCGCTCAGGGCCGGGCACATAGCCGGCCGCCGGTCATCGGCCTCGGCACGCCGGTGGTGGTGGGGTAGCTGATCGGCAGGCCGCGGAGGGCGCGCGCGGCGAGGAAGGCGAAGCACTCGGCCTCGACCGCGTCGCCGCGCCAGCCGACGCTTTCGGCCATGACCGGCTCGACATGGGCCCGGGTGCGGATCGCCTCCATGATCGCCGGGTTCTTGCGCCCGCCGCCGCAGACAATCAACCGGGTCGGACGCTCCGGTAAAAGGTCGAGGGCACGGCTAACGGAGCCGGCGGTGAAGGCGGCCAGGGTCGCGGCGCCGTCCTCTAGGCTCAGGCCGTCCGCCATGCCGGCGCTGAAACTGAAGCGGTCGAGGGATTTTGGATATGGCGCCGCCAAGTAGGGATGCTCAAGCAGCCGCGCTAGCCGCGCTTCGTCCACCCGGCCCTTCTGCGACAATGCGCCGTCGCGGTCCATGGCCTCGCCGGTCGCGCGTCCGACCCAGTCGTTCAGCGGCGCGTTGGCCGGGCCGGTGTCGAAGGCAACGAGCTGCCCGGCGCTGCCCCGCCACGTCAGGTTGCCAACGCCGCCAAGGTTAAGCACTGCGGTTGTCGGTGGCGCGCCCAGGCTGGCGAGCAAGGCAGCGTGATAACTGGCAGCGAGCGGTGCGCCCTGCCCGCCAGCCCGCACGTCGGCGCTACGAAAATCGTGCACCACGTCGATCCCCGCCAGCCGAGCCATCAGCGCCCCGTCCCCAAGCTGACGCGTGTCGCCGAGGCGGCCGGGCTGCGGCGCGCGGTGCAGCACGGTCTGGCCGTGGAAGCCGATGACAGCTACATCGGACGCCGCAACGCCGGTTTGGGTGAGAAATTCGGTGACGGCGGCGGACTGCGCGCGGGTCAGCGCTTCCTCCGCTTGTTGGAACAGCGCCGGGTCAGACCCATCGAACCGCCATTCCAGCGCCGCCGCCAGGGTGCGGGCAAGCAGGCTGCAGACCTCCGCGGGATACGGGGCGAGCGTCCATGGCCCGAACTCCTGCACCGTCTCGCCATCGGTGCGGATGGCGGCGATGTCGATCATGCCGTCGAGCACGGTCCCGGTCATTAAGCCAACAGCCCAAACTGGCTTCACGGTTAAGCTCCCTCTGCTATCCAGGCTGCGTGCCCCTCACGCACGACGCCGGCCTCGTGCAGCGTGTCGCGGTGCAGCGCCAACAGCCGCGCACCGTCCAGCGCGGTGCCGCAGGGCGCAGTCGGCTGCAGCCACGCGACATCGCGACGCAGCGTCTCCAGCAACGGATTGATGAGGATCGGACCCAAGCTCGCCAACCCGCCCACTATTGCAAAGCGGACCGGGCCGGCGCCAGCCAGATGGGCGGCCGCGGACCGGACGGTGCCGGCCAACGCCGCGGCGGCCTCCCGCAGCAACCTGGCTGCAACCGTATCGCCCGCCTCCGCGGCCCGCGCCACATCAGCGGCGAAGCTCGCAGCCAGGCGCGGAGGGTTGTCGTGGCCCTCCAGCGCAGCAACCAGTGCGGACGGCGAGCCAAAACGGCGTTCGGCTGCCGCCTGCAACGCTGTGGCCGGGCCGCGCTCCTCCGCAGCTCGAAGGGCGGCCCGCAAACCCTGCAGCCCAAGCCAAGCGCCGCTGCCCTCATCGCCCAGCCACGGCCCCCAGCCATCCGCTTGGTGCCGCGTCCCGTCCGGGCCGACCGCCAAAGCGACCGCGCCAGTACCGGCTGCAAGCACGACGCCGGCCCCGCCGCCGAGCGCCCCGGCGTGCGAGGTCACGGCGTCGCTGGCCACGGCAACCATCCGTGCGGGAAGGCTGACGCGCAGGCGCGCGGCGAGCTGGCGCGCCGGTCCGGATGCAGCAAGCACCCCGGCCGCCCCGACGCCCACAGCCTCCACGTGTTCCAGCCCGGCGGCACGCAGCAGTCGGACCGTCACGGCGAGGATGGCCGCCTCGGCCAACGCCGCGCCGCCCGGGGACGCGAGGCCGGGCGCTCCCGGGCCCTCGGCGTCCGTGCGGCTGCTTCCGACCCAAAGCGCGGCGCGGCACCCCGTTTTGCCCAAATCTACGGCGAGAACGCAAACCGACATGCAGCCTGAGCTCCTCCAAGCCTAACGCGACGGCGCCTTCCGCAAGGCGTCAAGCGCGTCTTGTGCAGTGCGCCGCGTGCCCGCATCGGCCCCCGGCCGCAATGCCAGCTTGAGCCATCGCATGGCCGAGGCGGTATCGTCGCGCGCGGCGGCGCTTTGGCCAGCCTGCAAATACAGATTGGCGGCCTCCTGCGGCGAGCCGGCCCGCTGCATCGCTAGCGCCGCCAGCGCCACCGACACGGCCATGGCGCGGTAGTCCAGCTGCGCGCGGTGGATGTCGGCCGCGCGCTGCGCCTGCACAGCCGCCTGCCGATACTGCCCGCGCAGCAGCTCCAGCCGGGCGGTGAGCTCGGCGTGGTCGGCCTCCCAGTCGGGCGGAACCGGCTTTGGCTGACCAAATTCGGTCAGCGCGGCGATAATCCCGGCCGCGTCGTTCCGCGCATCCGCGACCAGGCCGCGCATGTAGCTCGCCCGGGCGCGGGTCACCGGGCTGCTGGCGGTGGACTGCGCGCGTGCCGCCAGCGTGTCCGCCTCTGCGTCGCGGCCCAGCCGATGCAGCGCCGCCGACTGCACCAGATCAAGTTCGGCGAAGCTGGGCGTCCCCCGCGCGAGAAGCGCCGCGCGCGTCCGCACCGCCGTGCGCACCGCCGCAGTCGCGTCGTCATCGGCGAGCTGCACCACCGCGAGATTATACCCGGAATCGCCGACCGCCTGCACGTCGTTGCGCGCCAGGGCCAGCGTGTAGGCCTGCTGATACTGCGTCGCCGCCTGTTTCAGCCGGCTGTATTCCAGCGACTGCCGGCCCGAATCCGCCGCCTGGGCCAACGCGCTGTCCTGCAGTGCCTCCGGCGCCGGACGGCTGCCGCAACTCGCCAACAGGAGCAGCGCCGCCAGCCCATGCCGCCATGTCAAGGCCGCACCTCCCGCGGCGGCAGGCGCAGGCTGCTGGATCTCGGCGCCCCGTCGCCGCCCAGCACCCATGAGCCGCGCAGCTGCGTCAGCAGCCGCCCCAGCTCGGCCGTCGTCGATTGCGCCTGGGTCAGCAGCGCCGGCAGGCCGCTCGCGCTGTCGGCGAAGCTGTGCACCAGTCCGGGCAGCTGCGGCGTCGTCTTGGCCGCATCGCGCGAGATCGACTGCACGTTCGCCAGCACGCCGTGCGACTGGCTCAACAGGCCCGGCACCATTCCCAGGATCGGGCCGAGCTGCGCGATCTCCGTCTTCAGCGTCGCCACCGTGTCCTCCGCCTGGCGCATCAGCGTGTCGTCGGTCAGCAGCCGCCCGGCCGAGCCCTGCCCCGCCTTGATCCCGCCCACCAGATCGTCCAGCGCCGCCATGGCATGCAGCGCGTGCTCCAACGTCGGCAGCACGTCCGCCGTCACCTTGTTCAGCGTCGCGGTGATGGTGTCGGCGGGATTGGGCTCGACGGTGGCAGACAGCACGGCATACCGCCAGTCCATCGGCCCCTTGGTGCCGCGGGACACATCGACATAGGCGGCGCCGGCGACGCCATATCGCAACCGGATCGTCGCCGTGCTGTCGCGCTGGATGAACGCGTCGGTTTGCCGCTCGATGGTGGCGAGCGCATACATCTCGCCGTTCGGGTTCAGCACGATCTGCTTCACCGAGCCGCCATGGGTGCCCAGCACGTCGATGTCGGCTCCCACCGCCAGGCCGCCGAACCCGGTCTGCGGCAGCACGATACGCAGCTCGAGATCGGGCCGCAGCCAGCGCCGCAGCACGCCGGCCTCGAAGATCGCGCCGAAGAACAGCGCCAAGGCCAGCACCACCAGCAGCCCGACCCACTCGTCGGTATGGCGCAGCCGCAGCAGCTGCGGCGGGTCGTCGGGGCGGCGCTTCTGCAGCATTACACGCTCAACATCGGTTTCAGCCCGTCGTCCATGAGATGCAGGCGGTGGGTCACGGGAAAACTCTGCGCCTGCCAGAACGGCACGTCACGGGTGAAGCAGACCGCCGCCGCGCCGCGGTCGAGCGCACGCGACAGCAGGTCGAGCAGCGGGGCAGTCAGCTCGGGGCGCTCCGGGTTGATCGCGCTCTCCAGCAGCAGCAGCTGCGGCGCGCCGAGGAACGCCCGCACGCAGGCCGCGCGCATCAGGTCGCCCTCGGAAAGCCGGTCGGGCCGCACCAGCGGCAGGCCGGGCAGCCCGAGCGCCTGCGCAAGCTCAGTGGCCGACCGGGCGATGGACGTCTCCGGCTCCCGCGTGTGGTGCAGCTGCGCCAGCATGATGTTGACGTGGGTGCCGAGCATGCTGATCCAGGCGCCCTTGTGGTGGATGCGGCCGATCCGCCCGCGCAGCGCCGCCGCCCGCTCACGGTCGAGTCCGGTCCAGTCATATCCCATGAAGCGCGCTTCGCCCTGACGCAGCGGCGTCATGCCGCTGCACAGTTCAGCGAACGCGGTGGTGCGCGCGGTGTCCGCCGTCTCGATCACGGCGCATTCGCCGGGCATGAGCTGCAGGTCGAGCGGCGCATTCGGCAGCGCGCTCTCTTCAAAGAACGGCAGCGCGGACACGAGCTGCAGGACGGGCTTCACTTCCGGCATCGGCTAGGCGGTCAGGGTGAAAAAGATGCTGGCGATCATCACCGCAAGGATGCCGCGCACGAAGCCGCGGGGCATTAAGCTCGACAGGTCGTCCTCCTCCTCAGCGCTCAGGCCGGTGAGGCAGCAGCTCAAGCCCACGAGGTAGCCGATCACCAGCAGCTTGGCGGGGATCACCATGTAGTCGCGGGTGGTCATCGCCGAGAGCACCCGGTCGAGGAAGGTCCACAGGCTGTCCTGCACGGTGCCGATCGCGCCGCTGACGATGAAGCCGAACACCAGGGCCGTCGCGGCGAAGATGATGCCGAGGGTAAGGCTGCTCAGCGCGAAGGCCAGGGTGCGGGGCAGTATCAGCAGCAGGAACGGATCGATGCCCTGAGCCAGCATCGCGCGGATTTGCCCGCCCGATTGCAGGGTGCCGAGCTCGGTGACGGTCAGCATGCCGCTGCGCCCAAGCAGGATCAGCCCGACCAGCAGCGGCGTCAGCTCGCGCACCAATACCGTCACCAGGATGGAGCCGGTGAGCTGCGCCTGCCCGGCGACGCCGAGCCAGTATAGCGCCTCATAGACCATGCCGACGCCGGCGAGCGAGGCGGTCACCATGATGGTGGCGAGCCCGCCGCCTGTGGCCTGACGCATGGTCAGCTTGAACTCGTGGCGGACGGTGCGCCGCCAGGAGATGGGCCGCACGGCCTCTTGCAGCACGCCCAGCGAGCTGGCAGCGAGCATCAATGGGAAACTGACGCGGGCACGGGTCCCCCGTCCGACGGCGGCCAGCGCGGGCAAAATGGGAGACAGCCGGCTCAACGGCGGCCGGCCAGGATGAAGATGCGGGCGGTGCCGATGCGCGGCACGTAGAACACGCCGCGCGGCCGGAACAGGAACTGCTGGCGCAGCTGCTCATAGGCGCGCTCGCTGACCTGAATCGATCCGGTGTCCGCAGCGCTCTGCGCCATCTGCGCCGCCGTGCGGATCACATCGCCCCAAAGGTTGAACACGCGCGGCTCGTCCCCCAGCGCGCAGCCGAGCGCCGGGCCGAAGTCGAGGCCGATACGAAACACCGGCTCCAGGTCCGACTTCGCCAGCAACGCCAGGCAGGCTTCGCGTGCGGCGAGGGCAGCGTCGGCCAGGCGCACGATTGCGAGCGGATCGGGCTGGTCGGTGCATCCGGCCGCGGCGGCGAGGTCGTGGCCGGTCAGCTTCATGTAGGGCAGCGCGAATCGGGCTGCGATCGCCTGCATGCCGCGGGCGAGATCGTCCGCCAGCGCCGTGACGCCCGCCTGGTCGGGCCGCGCCAGGGATACCGCATCGTCAAAATGGATGCTCATCGCGGCCACGGCCGGAAAATACGTGGCGGCGAGGCCAGACGGATCGATCGTGTCCGGCACCAGCGCCGTGCTGAACCCGCGCGCCGCTTCGGTGGCCGACAGGGTCGGGTATGGCCCAGCCGCGGCCGGTTCTGCTGCCGCAACTTCAGCCGCCTGCTGGTGTCCGGCCATCCGCATCGCGGCGATGCTCGATACGGCTTGGGCGAAGCTGCGCGCCCGCTCCGGCTCAGTCGCGTCCTCCAAGAGTACGGCGCCGGAAATGCCGGCGGGTCCGTGCACCGGCAGCACCGACAGCGTACGGCTGCCGAACGGGCGCATCAGCAGCCGGTGCAGCTCGGCGGTGCGCGCGTCGGCGGCGGCGTTGACCCCGTCGATCGCCTCGCCCTGGTCCAGCGATTGGAAGAACCGCGGCAGCTCCGACCGCGACAGCTCCAGCCCCTCGATATGGCCGCTCTCCGGCTCGAATTGGTCCTCGCAGCGCAAAATCCGCCCCTCGCCAGCCAAGCGCCAGATGCTGGCGCGGCGGGCGGCGCTCAGCTCTGCCAGGCCCTCGGTGAGGCCCGGCGCCGGCTGCACGGGGTCGAACAGGCCGGGCTGCGCCGCTAGGGCCGACAGCGCGCGGGTCTCGCGGGCCGCCGCCTCGCGCTGCTGCGCCATCTGCCGCGCCATGCGGTCGGCGCGACGGTTCTGCCGCACCAGCAGCAGGCCCAGCAGGCCAGCGAGGCCGATGGTGATCAGCGACAGCAGGAAGTTCTTGCGGCTGTTGTCCTCGGCGAAACCGGTGAAATCGGACTGCGGCGCGGTGATCAGCAGCAGCCAGTCCTGGCCAGCCGCCGGCAGCCGCGACGCCAGCGCCACATAGCGCGTGTCGCCGACGTCGATCAGGCGGCTGCCATAGCCCTCAACGCGGAAGCGGTCATAGGCGTTGATGAGCGCCGGGTCATTCAGCGCACCGGTGGCGGTCGGCACCGTCTGCCGGCCATCGGCGCCGACCGGGCGCACCAGGCCGGGCGCCGCGATCACGTTGCCGGCGCTATCGACGATGGCGGCGCGCCCAGTGCGGCCGATCTGCAACGACGTGAGAAAGCCGGACAGCGCCTCCAGCGTGATATCGACGCCGAACACGCGATCGACGCTGCCCGACCTCTGGAAGCGGATCGCCGCCGTAATGCCCGGCGCCTGCGTGGTGAAGAAGATATACGGCGCCGACCAATAGACCCCCGCGGTCTTCAGCGCGCCCTGATACCAGACGCGCCCGCGCGGGTCGAAGTCGTCCTGCGGGTTGGTCGTGCGGTCCACCAGCTGCCCGGCGGCGTCCAGATGCACGGACGAGACCTGCCGCGCATCCGGGCGGTTGAGGATCAGCTTGGTGTCGGTGCCGCCGGCGGGGTCGCGCCGCACCATGGTGAAGTCGCCGTCCCCATTGGCGACATAGAAGCCCTCGAGGTTCGGCACCTGATTGAGCATGCTGGCGGCGAAACCCTCAATGGCGAGTTGGCCGTCCGAGATGGCGTTGCGCGCCACCATGTCGCGGGCGATCAGCGCAGCCTGGGTCGCCGGGTTAAGGTAGCTGCTGACCTCGCGGGCGATGCGCGCCTGCAGCGCGTCCAGCACCGCCTCCGACAGGATCAGCGCGCCGGTCCGGTTCGCCTGGTAGCTATACAGCGAGATGCCGAGGATCGAGAGGATCACCAGCACGACGCCCAGTACCGGCCCGCCGACGCGCAGCAGGAGCTGTCGGCGCCGCCTGACCTTACGGCCGCTGATGTCAACGATCTCGTCGATGGCCAATGATTTACATTCCCTGGCCAATCGCTCCCGGCGGCAACCGTTAACGCGACGTTATCGGACCCGCGACCGTTTTGACACCTTCGCCTTAGACTTGGGAGTTAGCCTGCATCTATGGCCGCATCATGGCCCTGCGAGGATGTCCTTGATCTTCCCCGCCAGCTCCTCCAGCACGAACGGCTTCGTCAGCACGTGCATGCCGCGCTCCAGGTGGCCGTTGCCGACCACGGCGTTCTCCGCGTAGCCGGTGATGAACAGCGCCCGCAGCCCCGGCCGCAACACTCGCGCCGCGTCGGCCATCTGCCGTCCGTTCATGCCGCCGGGCAGCCCCACGTCGGTGATCAGCAGGTCAACGCGCGCATTCGACCGCAGCACCTGCAGGCCAGCCGCGCCATCCGCCGCCTCGATGGCGACATAGCCCAGGTCCTCCAGCACCTCGGCGACCAGCATGCGGACGGTCGGCTCGTCATCGACGACCAGCACCGTCTCGCCCTGCTCGGCGCGCGGCGCCCCGGCCAGCTCCCGCGGGGCATCGGCCGCCTCCGTCTCGCCAACGTGCCGCGGCAGATAGAGGCAGACCACCGTGCCCTGACCGGGCTCGGAGTAGATACGCGCCTGCCCGCCGGACTGCCGCACGAAGCCATAGATCATCGACAGGCCCAAGCCGGTGCCCATGCCGATCGGCTTCGTGGTGTAGAACGGGTCAAAGGCGCGCAGCACGACCTCCGGCGCCATGCCCATCCCGGTATCCGACACGCACAGTGAGACATAGTAACTGCCCAGGTCCGCTGAGGGATCAGCCGGTTCGCAGCTGCGCGAGCAGCTGTGAGGGCTGAGCGGCGAGTGCACTCAGGATGTCCCATCCCTGCTTTTTTGCCGTCGAGAGCAGCGAACGAATGATCCCGAACTC
>JANXVC010000422.1 GCA_025351925.1 Rhodospirillales bacterium
GCTTCAGCCCCAGCGGGCTTGACCCGGGGAGGCTCGCCGCCTCCCGCACAGAACACCCTTTCCACCGAAATTCGGCCCCTGCGGGCCGGCCGTTTCCGCGCGCTTTGTGTAACCCAAAAAGGCCAGATTCTGAACCACGCCTTCCAGATCAACGGGGGAGATGAGCAGACACAAACATTTTTCTCTGCGTTAGTAAGTGTCATCCACCGACTGTCTTCGGCGTAGTCGTCTGACGCTCGGTCCGACGCCGTTCCCGAGAGCCTGGCGGACACTCTAATGGCGGAGGGTGCGAGGCCACGGCGGAGGTTGCGCGGCGTGTGCAGCCTCGACCTGTTTGGCTTAGAGATTGATCCGTCTCGCGGCGTCGGGCGGGGCTGAGGGGAAAGCTCACCAAAATTGCGTCCGAACAAGACCTGACAATGTTTAGCTTATAGGTTGAATTGTTTTGTGCAAATATCAAATAAAGTAGCTGCTGTCAGCTGCAGTTTGGGAATTAACCTCGATGCGGTTCAAGGAACTCCTCCACGCGCCTGACCAGGCTTCCACTTCCGTTGGAGCCGAGGCCCGTCGTCGATTGGGACGCAACGACCAAGTAAGCCCGCATCTGATCCCACTGTTGCGTAATCCGACAACGGTGAACATTCCCGCGCCAATCCCCGGCGAAACGGACATATCGCCTTTAGGCGACGACTTGGCGCCCATGCGAGGCATCATGTTTGGCGTGGTGCTAAGCGCGCCCCTATGGGCCGTCATTGCTGGTGTGGTGTGGGTAGTGCTGCGCTGAGCCTCTCACCCAAAGTTCTTGTAGCAATCAAACCAAGAGTTCGCCTCAGCACAAACCATAACGAAGCGAGGTTTGCGGGCTAAAAGTTCATGCATTAGTGTAAGCGTGGGCTGGTGGCCGTCTTGCGAGGGTGAGGCTGGTTTGGTCTGCTTGGCTGCATGGAAGGCATTAGCAGTATGGTGTTCACTGAGGCTGCCACAGTGGCAGCCTCAGAGGCACGGATCGAGATTGTTGGCGAGCGGCGGCGCGTGCATGACGCGGCGTTTCGGGCGCGGGTCGTTGAGGAGTGTTGCGTTCCCGGAGCCCGGATGCGGGACCTGGCGCGTCGGCACGGCCTCTGCACCAGCCTGATCTATCGCTGGCGTCGGTCGGCGGTATCCCAGCAGCCGGTTGTGGCTGCGGTTCAATCCAACGCCACCGGGCCGACACGGCCGGGCAAGCCGATGGTGGCAGATCCTCCGCTCGCGTTCGTGCCGATCAGTGTTCTGGAACGCTCGGATGACGGAGGGCCTGGGCTGGTGGCGAGCTCGGCGCCGGCCGGGGTGGCGCTGTCATCGCCGGGCCATGCGCCGCTGCCACGTCCGGCGATGGACAAGCGCCCAGGCGTGATCGAGATCGACCTGGCGGATGGCACGCGGCTGCGGGTGGACGCGTTCGTCAACGAGCGCGCGTTGCGGCGCGTGCTGGCCGTATTGCGGACGGTGTCGTGATCGCCGTCGCACCTGGGACCCGGGTTTACCTGGCGTGCCGCCCGGTCAGCATGCGCTATGGCTTTGACGGGTTGGCGGCCCAGGTGGCGCATGTGCTGGATGCCGGCGTGTGCCTGTTTGCTAAACGGCCGGAGGCCAGCAAGTTCGTTTGGCCGGCGATCGTGGACGGGCGCATGGTGCTGACGTCGGCGCAGCTCGGTCTGCTGGTCGAGGCGATGAACTGGCGGCGCACGGTGGCGCCCGAGGCGCCGCGCCGGCCGGTGGCGGTCTGATCCTATGTGGATTGTATCAGGAAGCGCTGTACTTGCTTGGCTGACCCCGGTACAATCCGGTCATGTCATGGGCGAGCGCTCCCCTTCCAACCGACCCGGACGCGCTGCAGATGTTCGCCGCGGGTCTGCAGGCGGAGCTGGCGCGCAAGGAGATCGAGATTGCCGCCAACGCGGCCGAGATCCATGCCAAGACGCTGCATATCGAGAAGCTGAAGATGCAGCTTGCCGTGCTGCGACGCGCGCGGTCCGGCCGGTCGTTGAAGAAGCTCGACCGTAGTGTAGTATGACCTTCCGTTCTGAAGCGTTGAGCGAGACTGCCTTGGTGTGGACCATCGAGAATAGGCCGCGATACGACCGTCACAGCCAAAGATGCCCGAGTGACCTCACGAATGAGGAGTGGAGGGTTCTAAAGCCTTTGCTGCCGGTAGCCCATGGATGCGGGCGTCCGCGCATCCATGGGCTTCGCGAGGTCACGAACGGTATTCGTTATGTCCAGCGTTATGCATTCCGTGGGACGCGACGCCCAAGGACCTGCCGCCGGACAGCATCTGCTACGACTACTGGCGGCTGCTGGCTGACGGCGGGCACATGGAGCAGATCGACCATTGTCTCGTCATGGCTGATCGGGAGAAGGCAGGGCGGGAGGCCAGCCCCACCTTGGCCATTGTCGATGCCCAGTCGGTCAAGGGTGACGCGCCTCAAGGGGCGCGGGGCTATGATGCTGCAAAGAAGTCTTGGGCCGTGAGCGCCACCTTGCTGTCGACACTGACGGCCGCTTGCTCGCTATGGCGGTGACTACGGCGAATATCTAAGATCAGGACGGCGGGATTGCGATGGTAGAGCGGCTGGTGCGGCTGTGCCCGTGGGTCAAGACCGTGGTAGTCGACGGTGGCTATAAGCACCGCTTCATCGAAGCGATGCAGGCGACAGCATATCGGGTGGTCGAGGTGGTCAAGCGACCGCAATTCGCCAAGGGTTTCGTGCTTCTGCCCAAGCGTTGACGAGTGGAGCAGAGCATTGGTGCGCTGAAGATGGCTCGCTGCCTCAAGGTTGACTACGAGATACTGACCCATGTCTCGGCTGCAGCCCTGCTCTTTGAATCCATAGGCCGACTTCTTGCCTCAGTGACTATGCAATGACACTTTCCCAACGGCCTCTCAGTCAGCACCGCTACCGTACCGCCTTTGTAGGCGTCAAAAAACTTACTATTCCACAACGTCATATAGCCTTGTATAAAAAAATTCTATACAGTAAGTATCTTTGCCTTTCATTCTTTTCCCAACTGAGCCAATGTCAGCTGGAACCTACGTCATGACTAGAAAAACAGCAAATCGCGACTCGGAACGGATACCGATGGCTGGGGACAGGTTACTTCGTCGTAGATTAGGATAGGCCATGCTCTACCTGACCGAGATATCAATTCCAATCAAGGCTGCCTTTGATACGACGATGTCGCTCGATCCGCTCGTGGCCTCCGATATCGACTACTGCGTTAAGACCTG
>JANXVC010000435.1 GCA_025351925.1 Rhodospirillales bacterium
CCACAATCCGATCGACAGCCAAGCCCAATAAAATGTCTTGATCTTCGACAGCAATCACGGAAATTTCCTGACGATCGGTGTTTCACGAGCAGGTAGTTGGGAAGCTTCAGCTCGTCGCCCGAGATCGTTGTGCGAGTGCCGTCTGTCGCAACCTTGATTAGCTTGCCAGGCGGCAACTTGGCGGGATCCAGGGTCGGATCGTAGATTTCGTTGGAGTTTATGTATTCCAACACATACATATCGCCCGTAGCGTTATTGAAGCCAACGCTTTGGATCTCTTCGAAACCGCTGGCATAGACCTGCGGCACGCCGCTGGGCGTCTTACCATCGAAGCTGGTCGTGACCTTCGGATCGGCGATGCGGTAGATATTTGCATAACCGGCTGGGTAGGGGATTCCGCTCAGGCCGCTGACGTAAAGCGCGCCGTCCGGGCCGACCGTGGCGGCCGTCGTCACAGGTTCGGTTTGCCGGGTAAAGAAGCCGAGGTTGCCGCTTGAATACTGCGGCGGCAGGGTCGGGGTGGTCAGGCCAACGGTGCTTCCACCCACGGACGTGCCACCCGAGCCACCGCCTCCAGGAGCCGCGCCCGTCGCATTCGGATCGGTGTTAGTTGTTCCACTCATGGTCATACTCCAGAAACATATACTGATTTGATACAGCACTAATATAGCCGCCCCACTTAACAGTAGGGCGGTTTACTATTCGGCACGGCCCCGCGATGCCATGCAGCGATGATAAGTTAGTTGTTGGCGCAACCCAATCCCAGAAGTGCAGTGCAGGATCACGATTGCATCTAACTTTATCCGGTTTTTGGCATACTCAACATTAAAGCGTAGAGTAGCTTTTGACTGTATGGAAACTTGTATTTGAGGGTCGGCTACATATCATATGTTAATATGTGGGGACCATCTCCTCAGGCAGGGACGATCAACCGTTGCCGTTATCCGGCATAGCAAATAGGCGCGTTATTTGATCGTTAAAGACAATGGCGGCTAGATATCAAGTCGGCATCAGCATCAGGCGACATAGAGAGTAGGCGTCTGGCCACCGGCCTAAGCCGCGAACTGCCGCCTTATCCAGGTCTGCGCGTCCTCAAGATCGCAGAATATCGGCGCCGGCGCGTGAGCGCACGGTCCGAACCCAGCCTCCAGAAACCACGCCCCGAGCAGCCCGGTATGCACCGCGTCCCCGAGGCGTACCAACACTGCGACAAGCCGCCCATCAGCCAGCACCAACTGGCCATCCTCGTCCCCGCTGCTGGTATGTATCGGCATGGGACGCAGCAGCAACTCTAGCGACATGTCCTCATCGAACCCTTCTCGCCTATACGTCTAGGCGAGTGCCGAGACGCCGCCGTACTGTAGGTAGGCCGGATCAAAGCCTCCGGCCTGCTGCAGACCTGCCCAATCTAGCATCAGTAGAGTTTTGCCGCGAAGTTCAACCAAATTTTTAGTGCGAAGATCTTGCAACACACGGTTGACGTGCACCATCGAGAGGCTGGTCGCGTCTGCAATCTCGGCCGAGGTGATGGGCAAATCGCAGGTGTGGTCATGCGTTAGCCCGACCGAACTCAGGCGGGTGATAATCTCGCACAGTAGGTGGGCAGTGCGCGCCAAGGCCGAGCGCCGGCCGACATTGACCACCCACTCGCGAAACATCGCCGCATCAACCAGGGTGTCCCGCCACAGCAACCGGCCGAGCCGCGGGTGACGTTCCGTCCAGTCAAGCAGCGTCGCGTGGGCGATGGGAGTGACCTCAACCGGGGTGAGAGTGCCGATATTGTGGTCCATCTTGCCGAGGAGCAGGCTTGTGAGATCGAGGATGTCACCCGGGAAATGGAAGCTCATGATCTGCCGTTGCCCGTTCTGCAACAACCTATAGCGGCACACCATGCCGCTGAGCAACAGGATACAGTGCGACGACGCCTGGCCTTCGCGCGCAAGATCTTGGTCGGCCTCAACCGGACGTGCATTGATCGGCAAATCCTCAAGCACCCGCCTTTCTTCGCTGGACAGCGTGCCGAACTGCTCCAGCTTGCGGATTAAGAGTTCAATCATGGCTGCCACGTCGCTCCCTCGTCTATCGTGTCCCGTGTAAAAATGAGTGCGGCACTAAGGTTGTCAAAGGAACAACTATGGTCGAGGAAAATACCTTTAATTGTTGACCTTCGACGTATCATGTCCAGTTGTAGGGGTTAATCGTTTGCTCTCGGGGCGTTGCTCGGTCCTGAACTTCAGCAGTAGAATTTGACTTTGCAACAGTGTGCATCGGGCCATGCACCGTTTCTGCTCAACCCGGGTAGGGAGTGGCCTGCCCGCGTAGGGTTTGCTGGATAGCCTGGTAGGCGCCCATGCCACGGCGTGCGGCGGTGCCGA
>JANXVC010000460.1 GCA_025351925.1 Rhodospirillales bacterium
CCTACGAGCGGGACAAGGTGTCGCAGCTGCTGTTCAAGTTGCTGTCCGACGCCCAGGTGCACCGGGTCGGGCGCGGGCCGCGTGAGGCCGGCGAACAGTGGGAGGCGGTATACAGAGCGGCCCGCGGCATCCCCTGGGCGACGGCCTGCAGCTGTCGGAGGTGCTGCACACCGATCCCGGGCAGCTCGACCTGCTGCTCGGCTCCATCGGGTCGAGGCAGCGCTGGCCGAGGATGAGCCGCCCGCACGGGGTGCTGGTATTCGTCGCAACGCGCATCGGAGGCGATGTGATCGTTGCCGCCTCGGGCGCGCGGCTTGCGGTCGAGGGGCCGGTCGCCGTGTTCGGCCCCGGGCGGGGCAGCACGCGGACCGGCCCGTTCATCGTGGCCGTCCTGGTCGCGTCGCCTGACGGACGCGCGCCGCCGGTGCCGATGAACGCCTTCGCCCAGCCGTGCTGGTCGGCCGAGGACATCCTGCCGCTCGACAGCAGCCGGGAGCGGCAGACCCTGAACATCCTGGTCCGCTTCCAGGGTTGGATGGCGGAGCAGGGCTACGCCGTCGGGATCACGAAGCCGCTCTACGACCGGGCGAAATACTACTTCGGGGACAAGGACCCGGACCAGGTGGTGAAGCCCGACTTCGAAGGCACGGTCCATGCCATCGCGGGGCGCCGGTTCCTACGAAGTTTTGTCGTCGAGACGATCGGGATGGACACGGCCGAGTACCATGCCAGAAAGGTTCGCCTGAAGCAGATCCTGACGGGCAAGCCCGGCTGCTACCTGGAGCACGTTGCGCACGGCGGCGGCGCCCAGGACGGCAATGACGCCCAGTTCCGCAAGGACTTGCTCGCCTTCGGCAATCGCGTGATGCAGGCGGACAAGCGCAAGACCGCCTAGCTGCCGTGGACCTCGATTTCGACAGCGCCGGCGATGACTGCGCCGCCGTCCTATCGCCGACCCGATCGACATGCCAGCAACGCCAGCGGGCGCGGCAAGGGGCGGGCGCGACAACGGACGCTGGCCAACCCAGCCCAGGCTTTGGGCCGCACTGGTCCGGGTCCATCCCGACCGCTCTCAAGCCTTTCGAACATCCCTAATCTCGGTGCCGATCGCGCTCTCCGCTTGCGCACACCTGCGCGACGACGGGGGAACGACGAACGAGGGGAGACCGAGATGGACCTGATGTCCGCTGCAGGCCGCTTGGGCGGCAAGCCTGCTGTCAGGCCCACAGCTCAATCACCTCGGACGGCATAGAACATGAGTTGATCGTCGCCGAGGCTCAGGACCAGCCACGTCAGCTGTTAAGCGCATCCTTGACCGCCTTGGCCGGTGAGAAGGCCAGCTTGCGGCTCGCGGCCAAGGTCATGGCAGCCCCGGTGGCCGGGTTGCGTCCCTCGCGCTCCGGCCGGTCCTGCGCCTTGAACTTGCCGAAACCCGGCAACGACACCTCGGCGCCACTCTTGGCCGCGTCCACGACCGCCTTCAGCGTCGCCTCGATCACCTTGCGGGCTTGGCTCTTGTCCAGGCTCTGCTCGTTGGCGATCCGGTCCGCCAGCTCGGTGATGTTCATGCTTCGGCTCCCTGCGACTCGTTGCTGCCGCCAAGGCTGACACAAAATATTGCGCTGACCAACCGAAACAGCGCCCGCTCCGGCCCGGCCTGACCCGGCTTTCCGCGTTGCCGTCCTCCCCGTTCGCTCCTCCCCGGTCGCGGCGCCGATCGCGCTCTCCACTCGCGTCCGCCTGCGCGACGACGGGGGAGGACGAACGAGGGGAGACCGAGATGGACCTACCGCCGCCGCAGGCCACGCCGCAAGGGTGCGTCGCGCCAAGGCGCTCCCGGGCAGAGCCCGCCCTTGCCCCGTGGCCCGCGCCGTCGGGTGCGGGGAGGGGATCAGGGCGAGAGGCTGAGGGGAGACTGGACGCGGCGACGTCCGGCCCCGGCTCCGCCCTGCCATCCCAGGCAGGAGCACGGACATGAGCGGACAGGACATGGAGTTGGAGCAGCTGCGGGCAGGCGTGAGCTGCGCGGTGCTGCTGGAGCGCGGCGGCTACCAGATCGACAAGGGCGAGAGCACGGCCAGGTGCCAGAAGTGGCGGCGCGGATCGGGCGAGATCGTCATCGTTAACCACGACGGCCGCGGCTGGTGGGACCCGCAGCGCCCGGGCACCGACCGTGCCGGCAAAGGCGACGTGTTCACCCTGGCGCAGTATCTCGATCCCGCCCTGAACTTCGGCCACGTGCGCAAGCTGCTGCGCGGCATGGTGGGCCTGGCGCCGTCGTATCCCATGCAGGAGCGGCGGCAGGCGGCGCGCGACAAGCTGGCCATCCCGGTCGCCGATCTCTGGGCGTGGCGTTCGCGGTTGCGCCGGGGCTCGGCCACCTGGAACTACCTCACCGGCGAGCGCGCGCTGCCGGCGGCCGTGCTGGCGGCGGCGGACCGGTTCGATGCTGTGCGGGAGGGGCCGCACGGCAGTGCCTGGTTCGCACACCGCGGTGACGACGGCGTGCTGACCGGGATCGACATGCGCGGCCCGGACTGGCGCGGCTTCTCCAAGTCGTCGGACAAGAGCCTGTTCCGCTTGCGGGGCGAAGCCGCTCAAGATTCCGGCGGCGAAGCCGTTGGAATAGGCGGCGGAGGGGGCACGGATGCTCTGACCCGGCTTGCGGTGTGCGAGGCGCCGATCGACGCGCTGAGCCTGGCGGCGCTGGAAGGCTTGCGGGCCGACACGCTCTACGTCTCGACCACGGGCGGCATGGGGCCGCTGACGCTCGCCTGCCTCCATGCGCTGCTGCAGGACGTCGCTGCCCATCCCGAGGGCGTGCTGGCCGCGGCGACCGACGCCGATGCGGCTGGGGAGCGCTACGCCGCGCACCTGATGGCGATGGCGGAGGCGGCAGGCGTGCGGTCGGAGCGCCTCGTGCCGCCAGGCGGGCAGAACGACTGGAACGACCTTCTGCAACAAAACCAGAGGAGGGGGACATGAAGCCCGATCGCGCCTGGGTGCGGCTCGGCTCCGGCCGGCGGCTCGATCTTTTGGACCCGCAACAAGGTCAGTGGACGGACGAAGACCTGGCCGTGGGTTTGTCCCGCACCTGCCGCTGGGGCGGGCACTCGTGCTGGGAGCTGCCGCTGTCCGTCGCCCAGCATAGCCTGCTGGTGCTCGTGCTGCGCCAGCAGATGCAGCCGCACCAGCCGCTGACGCCGGGCGAGGCGCTGCGAGAGTTGTTGCACGACAGTGATGAGTTTGGGCTCGGAGCAGATTTGATCGCGCCAATCAAACCGCATCTCGGGGCCGAGTTCCACGCGCTCACGGCACGGCTGCATGCGGCGGTGGCCGCGCGCTACCGGCTGCCCGAATGGGAGCCTGACGACAACGTGCTGCACAAGCGGGCCGACCACCTCGCCGCCGCCTCCGAGGCCGTCCACGTCGCCGGCTGGCACCCGGGCGAGCTATCCGAGACGCTCGGCATCCGGCTCGCGCCGTTGCGGGACGACCCGCTGCCGCTGCTCGATGGCCTACGTCCCTGGGAACCCTGGCCGGCGCGGCGCGCGGCGGCGCTGTTCCTGCACAA
>JANXVC010000461.1 GCA_025351925.1 Rhodospirillales bacterium
CTCCAAGTGGGGCGCTGACCTGTTCGCCGGCGTGCGCTCCGTCATCGGCACCGCCGCACGCCGTGGCATGGGCGCCTACCAGGCTATCCAGCAAACCCTACGCGGGCAGGCCACTCCCTACCCGGGTTGAGCAGAAACGGTTTAAGCGGGTGCCCGACAATGCTCACACGTCGATCAACGTGTTTATCATCCATGTATCCCTACCTGCGCTGACCCTGTTGCAAATTCACGCCGTCAGCCTTGATCCGTCTTTACTCTACGCCGTTTTCATGCCGTGGCTGTTGTTTGCTGCTAGCGTGCTGCTGTTCTGGGCGGTCGGGCGTGCCCTGAAGCTGTCCAAAGCCACAACCGGAGCGCTGGCCGTCGTGGGCGGGCTCGGCAACACCTCGTTCATCGGCCTGCCGATGATCGAGTCATTTTATGGGCCGAGTGGGATGCCGATCGGCATCATGATCGACCAACTCGGAACCTATCTGGTGCTCAGCACCTTCGGCATCCTGCTCATCTGCTTCTATGCCGAGGGCGTGATCACCACGCGCGAGGTCGCAAAACGCATCATTACTTTTCCGCCTTTGATCGCCCTTGTGATCGCCATTGCCCTCATGCCGGTCACGTATCCTGTGTGGGCGACTTCCGTGCTGGTCCACTTGGGAAGTACCCTGGCGCCGCTCGCTCTGGTGTCGGTCGGGCTGCAGCTGCGCCTAGGCGCTCTGCGGGGCAACCGCGGTCCTCTGGCCTTGGGGCTCGGCTTTAAGCTGGTGCTGGCACCTGTCCTGATATTGTTGATTTACGTTGGAGCCATCGGCCTGCGCGGGCCCACCACACAGATCACTTTGTTTGAAGCCGCTATGGCGCCACAAATCGGCGGCTCGATTGTTGCCATTCAGTATGGCCTCAATGCGCAGCTGATCTCGCTGATGGTCGGCATTGGTACGGTGCTGTCCTTCATCACCCTTCCGATCTGGTACCAAATATTCTCAACCTTTTAAGGGTCGACCTAACTGATCGCGGTAGGGGCGTCCATCAGGACACCGTCACGATATTAGACTGCGCGTCCGCCCGGCTGGTCGCCTACAAGCTCCCAGAACGATTGCTGGCCTTGGCCGGGCTTCCTCGCGATGACTTGGGGAAGGTCGATCGCAAGCGACTGGCTGCTCTAAATGATGTCGGCACACGCGGCAGCCTAATACGACAGTAACGGGAAAGGATACTGGTTTCCGTCGCATCATCACTTGGCTTTCCATGCCATCAAACATCAACTTTCATGAATGGAAGTATTGTTATTATGTATGTGAGACATTCCAGCCCGTCGTTCCTCGATCGATGCACTTCGAGCTTTGATGGGCCGACTCACGTTGAAGAAAGTGCAGGGCTGGCAACGGATGCTAGCCGTGGTGCCCAGGAACTGTTATCGCCGCATCTGGTCGCATGTTGGACGTTGAGCGCCGCTGGCCGCCCGGTCTGCCATTGGGAGCTCGAAACTGAGGATGCGCCGTACGGTTAGGTTGATGCGGCGGCTGTATCAACGACCGAAGAACTACCAAGTCTTTTGCGCGACGGCGCCCGACGCTCGCCCCGTTTTTCCATTTGGATCTCCGCACGACCGGAGATTGGGGTGTCAGGCTCTCAACAGTCAATGCAAACAGCTTCAGCACCCGGTTGCGCACCACCGTCCGTGTCTCAATCAACGTGTGCCGGTGACGCAGCAGCTCGCGCAAGTCGCGGACCGCGGGCGGCGGCACGAAGCTGCCGGCGACCAGGCCGTGGCGGACCAGCTGAGCGATCCACTCTACGTCCTTCACGTCGGTCCGGCGGCCAGGCACGTTCTTGATATGGTGGATATTGCCGACGATCAGGTCGACGTGCCCCTCCAGCATGGCACAGACCGACTTTCAGTAGGTGCCGGTGCTCTCCATGCCGACGTGAGTAACGCCGCGTGGTCGTGCCGAGGTTCGAAGCAGCTTCTGCGGCTTGCGCCCGGGCGCGCCGACCAGGACGCAGCACACGATGCTAGCTTGGTGCACGCCGGTGCACGTCCAGGCCGGCACAGCGTTCGAGGAGAACTTCCATCGCCACCACCTGTCATCACAAAGGGAGGGGTCGCGGCTGCTGTGCCGCAGGCAAAATCAGACACTGCTACGCATGCTCGCCCGAGGAGCGGCGACAAAGGATGATACCTGGGACTGGCGCGGACCGATCTGTTGGACGGGATCATGTCTCCCAGTGTTGTTCGACCTCCATGCGGCCACCAAGGACAAAGATAGAGTGCCACTCACCCACGGCCAACATAGCCACCGCATTTCCTCTCCATGATGGTGCGCGCCCCGCGCGGGTGATCTGTTGGGAACGGGCCGACTAAAACGGACACGCGCAGTGAGCGGCGGCTGCAACGCGAGTTGGCCAGGATAATATCGAAGTTGGCTACGCTGAACCACGAAGGAAGATGCCACTGTGATCACTCTCTATTCGTATCCTGAACTTTTCGGCGTGGCCGACAACAACGGCTATGGCCTCAAAGTGTTTGCGTTTCTCAGATTGACCGGTGTGCCGTTCACCCATCAGCACATCTTTGATGTCTCGGCCGCTCCCCGCGAGCAGCTTCCGTATATCGTCGACGAAGGCAAGTTGATCGGCGACAGCGATGCAATCATCGTGCATCTCATCGGCAGGTATCGGCTCGCCATAGATGATGGATTGACCGCCGCGCAGCACGATATCCGTCATCTAGTTATACGTATGCTCGACGATCTCTATTGGGTCATGTCCTATTCGCGCTGGAAGGACGAGGCGTTCTGGCCGTCCTTCCGCGACGCGCTGCGCCGGGAGCATCCAAGCCTAACTGAAGAGGGCCTACAGAAGGCACAAGACTACAATTTCCGGCGATACTATTACCAGGGCATTGGTCGCTATGCCGCCGCTGCCGCCTACGCGCGCGGGATCGCGGATTTGCAAATACTGGCGAACCTTGTTCCAGCAAGCGACTACGTGTTTGGGCAAAGTCCGACCAGCATTGACGCCTGCATCTATGGCTTTATCGCCAACATCCTGTTCTACCCGATCGATACGCCGCTCAAGCGGTTTGTTGTCTCGCATCCCAATCTCGTCCGCCATTGCACCGAGGTTCACAACACGATTACTTCGAGAACTCTGTCGCGCGTCAGCCGGTAAAGCTTTAAGAACGTCTTCCAAAAACCCTTGTACTCGGCTTGTGTTTCACTCACGAGGAGGTGTGCCCGCCGCTCTTTTGGCCGACAACCCGATGGAAAAGCCGTGTTGAGCATAGGTTTGTTGGCGGGCAAGTATGTCGTATCGTATTGAGCTATTGAATGGGACCGCGTTGGTTTGGATCACGAGAACAGGCCACGATATGATCGCTGTGGTCAAAGAAACCTGAGCGACCTGACGAGCGAGGAGTGGACGGTGCTGGAGCCGCTGCTTCCGTTGGCATACGGCCAAGGGCGTCCGCGCACGCACATGCGTCGCGAGGTCATAAACGGTATTTGTTATGTGTAACGCTATGGTAGCCCGTTGAACGCCATGCCGAAGGACCAGCCGTCCCGCTGCATCTGCTACGATTATTGGCGGCTCGCCGATGAGGGGCACATGGACCGGCTCGACACCGAGCTGCTCAAGCGCGCCTTCCTGGGCTGGCTGCGGGGGGAGCCCGACCACTGCAGCATGGCCGCCGATCCCGACGCTTGAAAAGGAGAATGCCAGGCACCCGCACCGCGAGCGCGAGAGCCTTGTCGGCGAACGGCTTAGAGGTCATCCGGAAACAAACGAATCGGATAGCATGCGATTGTCCCTCGCGCGGATTTCCGTTGCTTGAAAGGTTTGTTATGCCGTTTGGATGATTGACCCTCACCCGATCCGTAAGCGCTTTGCGTCGCTGTCCCCGCACCTGAGCGAACGCGAGCGCCGCCTGTTTGCCGCGACCGAGGCTCGTGCCGCGGGATACGGCGGCATCGCTGCAGTGTCGGCGACGACGGGGGTTGCGGTAAGCACGATCGGCCGC
>JANXVC010000464.1 GCA_025351925.1 Rhodospirillales bacterium
TGTCTCAGGAAAATCGAGAATTGTAGGCTGCGGCGTGCGATCTAGAGCATAAACCATCTTCAGCGGTGAATTCCCTCATAAGATCAATGATATAAATGTCGGAAAATGAAACGACAGCACGGGAAGTGCGGGAGAACCCAAAGTTCAATAGCAAAGCCACCAGACCGCTTCGCGATCGCCTGCGCCCAATCCTTCAGGCTTGATGCCCGCTTGACCCGCGTCAGCAGCACGACGGCCGCCTCATACAGCAGCGTGCGGGCCAGCGTGTCGCCGCACTTCGATATCCTGCCGCTGCAGTCCACCTCGCCCGACTGATACTGCCTCTGTCAGCTTCGCTGACATCACTCCGTGGGATCGCTGCGCGATGGCGCCAATCCCATGTGCGCGCCCACCGACCGCGATCGGGCGAAGCGTGCCGGGTCTTCGACCGTGCTCACGTAGGCCAGCCCGACGAGGCATACGACGCGCGCGTGTTGGAGAAACTGGCGGCCTGACAACAACCAGAACCAAGCTTAACTCAGCCGTCAAAATGTCCAACCGGACGGGTCCACCTCACGCTCGATTGCCCCGGCCAGCGTGCCGGCGACCGTACGCTTTATTCGGCCTTGGATGGCAACATCGCATCCTTCGTGATGTGTCTGGAAGCCGAGTTGTTCGGGGCGTCGCAGGCAGTCTTCAACTCGCTAGGCCATGATAACCGGGGCAACCATCCTTGCCCTCCCCCCGTCCCACAAACTCCGGCGCCCGGTCCCCTTAGGCCTGAATCGCAACGGCTCAGGTATAATGCCAAACCGCGCCCGTGGCTCAGCCGACCCGACAACGCCTCAGCACGCTGAAGCGGAGAGGTTACACCGACGCCTCCTGCAACGGGATGGCTGCGCAGGTTCCCGTCGCCAAATCGATGCGGACCTCGCGCACGACCGGCACGGGGCGGACCTCCCGTCCCTCCCGCTCCAGCCGGATCAGGCCGTGCCCGGCAAGCTGCTGAAGCGAGCGCGAGATGTTCGGCTGCGCGCGGCCCGTGAGCGCCACGAGCTCGGCAATCGTTGCAGGCCGCTCGCGCAGCACGACGCCGAGCAGGTCAAGGGCCTCGCGCGAGAGCGCCGCGAGCAGTGGCGCCGCTGGCAGTGGGGCAGCCCGCCGCTCCCCGCGCGCGACGGCGCGCATCTCCTCGCGAAGCTCAGCTAGGCTCTTCCGCGCCATCGTCGTCCTCCGGTTCCAATTCGATGTCCTCGGCCTCAAACTCGAAGGGCACGCCCTCCTGCCCGCACGCCATCTCCACGGCCATGAAGAAGTCGCAGATCAACTCGTCCGCACCCCGATAGTCGTAGGGCACCAACTCCGCCGTGCGCCGGAAGCGGTGTCTGTGGTCGTAGGCCTGCACGCGGGGCAGACCGTGGGCGTTGTCGAAGCCGAGCAGCCGCGTCCGATCCACGTCGTGCAGCGTGAACGAGTACTTGATCCCGTGCGGCCGCCCTGAGGTGACAGGCGCCTCCGCAACCCGAAAGCGGATGCTCCACCCGTTCGCGAGCCAGTAGCGTCGACGATCGTAGTCCAGCAGACGGCGCATCGCCTCGTCGAGCATGCTTTCATATATCGCCATGCGATATGTGTTGCAAGGGCATTCGGCTTCCGCTTGTCCCCAGTTGGCAAGGTGGTTGCTGGTTTCTGCACTCCGAGACGCACCCGGAGCGACGAGAGCGAGAGCGCGGCGGCTGTCGCCGTGACGGGTTTGGAGGTCGAGAGAGAGGCTCCCGGCCGGCCCGCCATGGAGACCTGCGATGCCTCGCTCTTCCCCTTCTGGCCGTGCTTCTGGCCATTCCGACCGCACCAGCCTCTACCAGGAGATCACCGCCAAGATCATCGCCGAGCTGGAGGCCGGGCGCCTGCCCTGGGTCCAGCCCTGGGGCACGTCCGCCGTGCAGGCCCCGCTCGCCATGCCGAAAAACGCCACCACGGGCCGGCGCTACTCCGGGGTCAACGTGCTCATTCTCTGGGGCGCCATCGTCCAGCACGGCTTCTCCGGCCAGAGCTGGCTGACCTTTCGCCAGGCGCTCAGCCTCGGCGGCCATGTCCGCAAGGGCGAGCGCGGCACGACCGTGGTCTATGCCGACCGCTTCACGCCCGACGCCGAGCGCAGCCGCGCGCAGGAGCAGGGCGACGACCCGCGCAGCATCCCGTTCCTGAAGCGGTTCACCGTCTTCAACGCGGATCAATGCGAGGACCTGCCGGAGGCGATCGCGACCGCGGCCCCTCCCCCGCCGCCGGGCCTGATCCTGCCCGAGGTGGAGGCGCTGATCCGGGCCAGCGGCGCCGACCTGCGGATCGGCGGCGAGCGGGCCTACTACGATGTCGCCGGCGACTTCATCCGCGTGCCGCCTCCGCAGGCCTACTTCGAGCCGGTGAACTGGCACCGGACGGCCTTGCACGAACTTGGGCATTTCAGCGGGGCGGCCAGCCGGCTCGGCCGCGACCTGTCCGGCCGCTCCGGCACGAAGAGCTATGCCAAGGAGGAGCTGGTGGCCGAGATGACGGCGGCCTTGACCTGCGCGACGCTCGGCATTGTGCCCACGGTGCGCCGCGCCGACTACATCGGCGCGTGGCTGGACGTCCTGCGCGAGGACGACCGCGCCATCGTGCGCGCGGCGAGCGCCGCGTCCAAGGCGGCCGACTACCTGCTTGCGTTCCGGCCGGGTGCCGAGGTCGCGGCACCCACCCCTGTCATGGCCGAGGCGGACGCGTGATGGGCGCCCCGCACGAGGAGGCTGAGGTTGGGACCGAGCCGCGCTTCTTTACGGTGCAGTGCGGCTACGCGAGCTGGCACACCTGCACCGTCGTCGTCGCGGCAAGCACGGTGGGACAGGCCTGCGAACGCGCGATCGAGGCGGCGAACGCATCACCGGCCTGGCGCTCGCTCGACGCCTGCGGCCCGACCTGCGTCGATGTGATCGCCGAGGGCGACGACGTCGATCCCTGGATGCCGTCGGGACCGCCCATCGCGGTGCCGCTGGCTTTTGCCGAGCATGGGGACAGGCAGATCCTGCGCGACGCGCTGATGGGCCTGCTCGACTGGGCGGCCAGGATGGGCGGAGGTCAGCAAGGGTCCGTCGGCGAAGCCGATGGAAAACTGACCGGAGGGGGCTGGGATGCGGAGGTGTGGCGCGTCGCGGAGCGCGCCGTCCGCCGGTCCGCGTGTGGCGACGGAGGAGAGTGAGAGGGCTGCGCCGAGTTCGTGACGGGTAGGAGGTCGGGAGAGAGGCTCCCGGCCGGCCCGTCGCGGAGAACGAACATGGCTTCCACTTCCACCAAGGCGGGCATCCAGAAGATCACCCTCAGCGCCTCGCGCGACATCCCCTTCAACAAGCTGCTGCTGAGCGGCTGCAACGTGCGGCGGATCAAGGCGGGCGTCTCCATCGAGCAGCTCGCCGACGACATCGCCCGTCGCACCCTGCTGCAGTCCATCACCGTGCGTCCCGTGCTGGACGCGGACGGCACCGAGACCGGGATGTACGAGATCCCGGCCGGTGGCCGCCGCTACCGGGCGCTCGAGCTGCTGGTGAAGCAGAAGCGCCTGGCGAAGACGGCGCCGATCCCCTGCGTGATCCGCACGGACGGCATCGCCGAGGAGGACAGCCTGGCCGAGAACGTGCAGCGCGCCCCGCTGCATCCGCTGGACCAGTTCCGGGCTTTCCTGGCGCTGCGTGAGAAGGGCCAGAGCGAGGAGGAGATCGCCGCCACGTTCTTCGTCTCGGCTGCGGTGGTGAAGCAGCGGCTGAGGCTCGCGTCGGTGTCGCCCAAGCTGCTGGACGTGTACGCCGAGGACGCGATGACCTTGGACCAGCTCATGGCGTTCACGGTCTCGGGGGATTGGGAACGGCAGGAGCAGGTCTGGGAGCGGCTGGCCGCCTCCTACACCAAGGAGCCTTACATGATCCGCCGGCTGCTGACCGAGGGGGCGGTGCGCGCGTCCGACAAGCGGGCCGAGTTCATCGGCGAGGCCTACGAGCAGGCAGGCGGGGCCGTGCTGCGCGACCTGTTCCAGGGCGACGACGGCGGCTGGCTGCAGGACGTGGCCCTGGTGGGCCGGCTGGTGGCCGAGCGGCTGGAGCGCGAGGCCGAGGCGGTGCGGGCCGAGGGCTGGCGCTGGATCGAGGTGGCGCCGGACTTCCCGTATGGCCACAGCTTCGGGCTGCGCCAGCTCCGGGGCGAGACGGTGCCGCTGACGGACGAGGAGGCGGCCACGCGGGAGGCGCTGCAGGCCGAGTATGACCGGCTGGAAGAGGAGCACGCCGACGTCGAGGACCTGCCGGAGGCGGTGGACCATCGCCTGGCGGAGATCGGCCTTGTCGTAACCTACGTGCCAAAAGTGCCGATCTGAAAAGCGTGTGAATTCAACGCGTTACACTTTATGGCGTCCTGCAAAG
>JANXVC010000033.1 GCA_025351925.1 Rhodospirillales bacterium
AATAAGCCGGTCGGTCAGCCGCATGACGAAGTCCATGTCGTGCTCGACCAGCAGCACCGTCACGCCGTCGTCGCGCAGGCGGCGCAGCAGGCCAGCGAGCTCGGCCTTCTCCGTATGGCGCAGGCCGGCCGCCGGCTCGTCCAGCAGCAGCAGGATCGGGTCGAGGCACAGCGCGCGGGCGATCTCCACGACGCGCTGCTGGCCCAGCGCCAAGCTGTCGGCCCGCTTGTCGATGTCAGCGCCGAGGCCCACGCGGACGATTTGCCGCTGCGCCTCGGCGAGCAGCAGCGCCTCCTCCGCCCGGTCCAAACGCAGCAGCGCGGACACAGCGCCGGCCGTCCCGCGCAGATGGGCGCCAAGCGCCACGTTCTCGATCACGGACATGCCGGGCACCAGTTTTACATGCTGAAAGCTGCGGGCGATGCCGAGCCGGGCGATGCCGGGCGGACCCAGGCCAGCGATGTCGCGCCCCAGGAAGCGCATCTGCCCGGCGCTCGGCCGTGCTACCCCGGTCAGCAGATTGAACATCGTGCTCTTGCCCGCGCCGTTCGGTCCAATCAGACCGACGATCTCGGCCGCGTCCAGATGCAGCCCCATGCCGTTCACCGCGACCACGCCGCCGAACACCTTGCGGAGGCTGGTGGCCGACAACACAGGCGCGCCAGGCGGCGGCAGCGTGCGAAAGGGCAGGGCGGCGGTGTCCGGCAGCACACGGCGACGCTGGGCACCAGCACTTTGGGCAGTCGTGCCAAACAGCCGGCGCAGATGCGGCCACAACCCGTCCGGCGCCGTCTGCAGCACCAGGACCAGCAAGGCGCCGAACACGATCGCCTCATAGTTGCCCTGCTGGCCCAGCAAGCGCGGCAGCAGGCTCTGCAGCTGGTCGTTGACCACCGTGACCAGGCCCGCGCCCAGCAGCGCGCCCCAGACCGAGCCGACGCCGCCCACCACGGCCATCAGCAGATACTGGATGCTGGCGTTAAGCCCGAACGGCGTCGGGTTCACGCTGCGCTGCATATGCGCATACAGCCACCCGGCCAGCCCGGCCAGCACGGCGGCGTAGGTGAACGCCAGGATGCGCGTCCGCGGTAAATCCACGCCGAAGCTCGCCGCCGCCGCCGCGCCGCCGCGCAGCGCCCGGATCGCCCGGCCGACCCGGCTGTCGAGCAGGTTGAGCGTCAGCACCAGGGCCAGCGCCACGGCGATCCACACGACGACGAAATACTCGCGCGCTCCGGTCAGCGCCAGGCCGCCGAGCCGCAGCGGCGGGATGCTGGACAGGCCATCGTTGCGGCCGAGCCCGTCGAGGTTGCCGGCGAGGTAATACAAGCTGACCGACCAGGCGATGGTGCCGAGCGCCAGATAGTGCCCGGACAGCCGCAGCGTGACCGCGCCGAGCCCCAGCGCCGCGATCCCGCTGCCCAGCAGCGCCGCTGGCAGCGCGAGCCAGGGCGACCATCCGGCACCCGCCGTCAGCAGCGCCGAGATGTAGGCGCCGCAGCCCATGAACGTCGCCTGGCCGAACGACGTCATGCCGCCATAGCCGGTCAGCACCACGAGCCCCAAGGCGACGATGCCGGCGATGCCCGCGTAGTTCGCGAGCGTAATCCAGAAGCTCGGCACCCCCGGCACGAACGGCACGCCGAGCCAGGCCAGGAACAGCAGCGGCGCCAGGAGCCGGTTCATTCCTCCTCCCCGGCTTCGCCGCGCAGGCTGCGCCAGAGCAGGACGGGGATGATGATGGTGAAGACGATCACCTCCTTGAAGGCGCTGGCGTAGAACGACGAAAGGCTCTCGACGCAGCCTACCAGGATGGCCGCGAGCGCCGCGACGGGGTAGCTGACCAGCCCGCCGATGATGGCGGCGACGAAGCCCTTCAACCCGATCAGGAAGCCGCTGTCATAATAGACGGTGGTCAGCGGCGCGATCAGGATGCCGGACAGCGTGCCGATCAGCCCCGCCAGCAGGAAGGCGATGCGGCCCGACAGCGCAGTGCCGATCCCGACCAGCCGCGCCCCCAGCCGGTTCACCGCCGTCGCCCGCAGCGCCTTGCCGGCCAGGCTGTACTCGAAAAATAGGTATAGCGCCGCGATAAGTGCGAGCGTCGTGCCGACGATCCACACCGCCTGGCCAGGGATCACGACACCACCCAGGGCATAGCGCGCGTCGGAGAAGCCCTGCGCGCGGTAGCCCTCCGGCCCGAAGAACACGAGGCCCAGGCCGAGCAGCGCCAAGTGGACGCCTATGCTGGCGATCAGCAAGGTGAGCACCGACGCCTCGGCCAGCGGCTGGAAGGCGAGGCGGTAGAGATACGGCGCCATGGGCGTGACGATGGCCAGCGTCAGCAGCGCCTCGATCGCGACGCCGAGTTTGCGGGGAGCTGCGAACCAGGCCAGCGCGGCGACGGCGACCGGCACCGCGAGGGTCTCCAGCGCCAGGCGTAGCACAGCGCCGCGCGCCAGCACCCGGCGGTCGGCAAACAGCCCGGCCAGGAACGCGCCCACGCCTAATGCGCCCAACAGCCAGACGCTGCCGGGCAGCCGGCCCTCATCCAAAGCCGCGTAGGTCAGCGCGCCATAGGCGACGATCTCGCCCTGCGGGATCAGGATGACGCGGGTGACCGCGAACACCAGCACCAGCGACAAGGCAAGCAGCGCGTAGATCGCGCCGTTCACAACGCCGTCCTGCAGCAGGATCAGCGCGATGTCCGCGTCCATCAGACGCGCTAGGGGGCGTGGATCAGGGCAGCAGCTTCCAGGCGCCGCCCTCGATCCCGACCATCACCCGGGCGCGCTGGTCGAAGCCGTTATGGTCCTGCGGCGTCATCGTCGAGACGCCGTGGGTCAGCACCAGCTCCTTGTCGCCCTCGATCGCATCGCGCAGGGCGGCACGGAATTCTGGGGTGCCGGGTTTGGCGGATTTCAGCGCGATGGGGATGGCGGCCTGCAGGATGATCCCCGCGTCCATTGCATGCGCGCCGAAGGTCGCGACGCTGCCGACGCCGTTCGCCGCCTCATACCGGCGCACATAGTCGAGCGCCACAGCCTTGATCGGGTTGTCGTCCGGCAACTGCGCCGCGACCAGGACCGGTCCGACCGGCAAGACCGTGCCCTCAACGTCCTTCCCGCCCACGCGCAGGAAATCCGCGTTGGCGATGCCGTGCGTCTGGTAGTACTTCCCGGCGTAGCCGCGCTCATGCAGCGCCTTCTGCGGCAAAGCGGCCGGGGTGCCGGCCCCGGCGATCAGCACCGCGTCGGGCTTGGCAGCCACCAGCTTCAGCACCTGGCCGGTCACGCTGGTATCGGTGCGGGCAAACCTCTCGGTCGCCACCAGCTTGATGCCGTGGACGGCAAAGGCGCGCGTCGCCTCATTGAGCCAACCGTCGCCATAGGCGTCGTTGAAGCCGATGAAGCCCACGGTCTTCACCCCCGCGCCCGCCATGTGCACAGCGATCGCATCGGCCATCAGGCTGTCGTTCTGCGGCGTCTTGAACACCCACCGGCGCTGCACGTCCATCGGCCCGATCAGCCGGGCGGAGGCGGCGAGCGAGATCATCGGCACCTGCTTCTCGGCCGCGACGTCGATCATCGCCAGCGAGGCCGGTGTGGTGCTGGAGCCGACCAGCGCGTCCACGTTGCTCTCATCAATCAGCTTGCGGGCATTGGCGACGGCCTTGGTGCTGTCGCCCGCGTCGTCCAGCACGAGATACTCGACCGTCTGCCCGCCGATCTCCTTCGGCATCAGCGCGATCGAGTTGCGCTGCGGCACGCCGAGGCTCGCCGCCGGCCCCGTGGTGGAGATCGTCACGCCGATTTTAATCTGCGCCCAGGCCGCCCCGGCACAGATGGACAGCGCGCCAGCCGCCAGCAGCATGATCGCGAGACGACGCATGGCCGAATTCCCCCAACACCGCCCGCGCGCCCGCGTTCGGGCCTTGCACCACGGGCATGCGTTCATACCCCAGTGGTATGGTCCAGGTCGGAGCGTGTCAATAAACCGAAAGGCGCGTGGCTTCCCAGTAACGGGCCGCGCGGCCATGCGCCCAGCGGCCTTGCGGCCCGCGCCCGCATCCGCTTTAGCCTCCCGCCATGGCTGAACGATCATTCCTCGCATCCCTGGTCTCATTGAGCGCCCGCCGGGCGACGATCGTGCTGGTCGTCGGCGCCGTGCTGGGCGGCCTGGCCTTGGGCCTCGCAACCCGGCTCGGCGTCACGACCGACCTCAGCATGCTGTTCAGCGCCAGCCTGCCCTGGAAGCAGCGCGAGGCCGAGCTGCGCCGCCTGTTCCCGCAGCACGAGGACCTGCTGGTCGCCGTGATCGACGCGACGACGCCCGAGGCTGCGGAGGCCACCGCCGCCGGGCTCGCCGCCGCACTCGCGCAGGATACGGCGCATTTCCACTTCGCCCGCCGGCCCGACGCCTCGCCGTACTTCGACCAGAACGGGCTGCTGTTCTTGAGCACGCCGGCGCTGTCAACGCTGCTGGACCAGACGATCGACGCACAGCCCTTCCTCGGCCAGCTCGTCGCCGATCCCAGCGCGCGCGGTCTATTCTCCGCCTTGTCGCTGGTCGCGGTCGGCGTGGAGAAGGGCGCCAACCTGCGGCCGTTCGACACCGCGCTGCACGGCTTTCACGCCACCCTGGACGCTGTCCTGCGCAATCAGCCGGAGCCGCTGTCGTGGCAGCGCCTGCTGTCCGGGCCGGTGTCGGAGCTGGGCGGCCCCTACCGCTTCGTGCTGGCGCAGCCCCGCCTCGACTTCGGCGCCCTGCAGCCCGGCGCCGCCGCCACCCAGGCGCTGCGCGACGCCGCCGCACAGCTGGAGTTCGTGCGCGCCGGCCAGGCGCATGTCCGGGTGACCGGCGCCGTGGCGCTGGCGGATGAGGAGTTCGCCTCCGCCGCGACCGGCGCCGCCGCCGGGCTGCTGGGCAGCACGCTGCTGGTGATCGTCTGGCTGGTATTGGCGGTGCGGAGCTGGCGCCTGGTGGTGCCGATCCTGCTGACCCTCGCGCTCGGCCTGCTGCTCACCACCGCCTTTGCCGTGCTGACCGTCAACCCGCTGAACCTGATCTCCGTCGCCTTCGCCATCCTGTTCGTCGGCATCGCCGTCGATTTCGCGATCCAGTTCAGCGTGCGGCTGCGCGAGGCGCAGCTCGGGATGCATGACCTGCGCACCGCGCTGGCGGCGACCGGACGGCGGGCCGGGGTGCAGATCCTGGTCGCGGCCGCGGCCACGGCAGCGGGCTTCCTCGCCTTCGTGCCGACCGACTTCCGCGGCGTGGCCGAGCTCGGCCTGATCGCCGGCGCCGGCATGCTGATCGCGTTCGCCTGCACGCTGGTGTTCCTGCCGGCGCTGCTGATGCTGTTCCGCCCGCGCACCGCGGCGGAGGAGACCGGGTTCGCCTGGGCCGTGCCGCTGGACCATCTGGTCGCGCGTCGCCGCTGGATCATCCTGGCCATCAGCGGCACCGTCGCCGGCTTCGGCGTCGCGTCGGCGCCGCGCCTGTCGTTCGACAGCGATCCGCTGCACCTGAAGAATGCCTCGACCGAGGCCATGCGCACCCTGGCGGACCTCTCTGCCAACCCGGTCACCAACCCCTACACCGTCGATGTCCTGACGGCGAACCCGGCGGCAGCCGCAGCCATCGTCGCCAAGGTGCAGCCGCTGCCGCTTGTGGCCCAGGTCGTCAGCCTGCAGAGCTTCGTGCCGCAGGATCAGCCGGAGAAGCTCGCCTTGATCGCCGACGCGGCCAGCCTGCTGGCGCCAACCCTGGCGCCGCGGTCGCCAGCGGCGCCGGTCACCGTCGCGGACCTGCGCTTGGCGACACGTACGGCGCTGGCGCAACTGACCCGCGCGTTGCCGCGGCTGCCGCCCGACCACCCACTGGCGGCGATCGCGGCCGACATGGCGGCGCTGGAGGCGGCGACCGACGAGACCCTGCTGGCGGCCAACGCAGCATTGACCCGCTTCCTGCCGCAGCAGATCGACCGGCTGCGGCTGGCGCTGCGGGCCGGCCCGGTCACGTTGGCGAGCATCCCGGCGGAGATCTCCCGCGACTGGCTGCTGCCCGACGGCCGGGTGCGGGTGCAGATCGCCGCCAAGCCGGACGCCGCCAGCGCCGAGGGGCTGCGCGCGTTCGTGGACCAGGTCGGCGCCGTGGTGCCCGATGCCGGCGGCCCGGCGCCAACCATCCTCGCGACGGCGCAAACCATCATCTCGGCCTTCGAGCGCGCGGCCCTCGGCGCCGTGCTGGCGATCACGCTGATCCTGTTCGTGGCGCTGCGGCGGGTGCTCGACGTGGCGCTGGTGCTGGCGCCGCTGCTGCTGTCCTCGCTGATGACAATCATCGTCGCCGCCTGGCTGCCGCTGCCGCTCAACTTTGCCAACATCATCGCTCTGCCGCTGCTGCTGGGCGTCGGCGTGTCGTTCAACATCTATTTCGTGATGAACTGGCGCGCCGGGCTGCGGTCGCATCTGGCCTCGCCGACGGCGCGCGCGGTGGTGTTCTCGGCGCTCACCACGGCCACGGCGTTCGGGTCGCTGGCGTTGTCCGGTCATCCCGGCACCGCCAGCATGGGAGTGCTGTTGCTGATTAGCCTATGCTGTACGCTGATCGCGAGTTTGGTATTTGTCCCTGCGCTGCTCGCCACAATATCGTCACCAAGGCGCTCAATGGCGCCCTAATCTCCGGGTTATATCGGCATCGGAGACGGAGTAGTGGGGCTATGGCTTTTATTCGGACGGGTATGATCATCGTGGCGCTGCTGCTGGGTTGGGTCGCAGTGCGGTCGCAATCCACGGCGCACAGCATACCGGCCCAAACCGCCCAGTCGCACGCTGTGCAGCTCAATGGCCCCGCGCCTCACACCGCGTCATAGCTCGTCTGCGCCACGCCTGCCTCGCTGAACGCGGCACATACGTTGGGATCGAGCAGGGCGGCCAACTCGGCCTCGTGCTCGTAGTCCGGCATTAGCCGGGTCAGCAACGCGTTCCGGCGGCTGGCCGGGTGGGTGTAGATTTCGCTTAAGCCCGGCGGTAAATGCTGAGCCAAACGGATGATGCGGTCCGCGGTCATATGGCCGCTCCAGGCGATACCGAAAGCGTGGTCATTGGTCCTCACCCCAGCGCGTCGCGCCTGGGCACGCAGCACCCGGGTTCCAGCATAGAGCAGGCGGTCACCGAGGCTCGGCACGACACCGCACGCCAGCATGGTCGCGGGCGGCTCGGCGGGAACGCGGATGGCCGGCAAGCCATACTGCGCCCCGATCGCCAGCATCAGCCGGCCGACCGTGGGATGCAGGTGCATGTGCTTATGCGCGTTGGCATGATCGAGGCGCAGTCCGGTGGCAGCGAACGCCGCGAACTGCGCCCGGATTTCCGCCGCCAGCCGCCGGCGAACATCCGGCCGAAAGAAGTAGTTGACCCCCAGGCGGAGCTGGTCCGAGGGAAACTGGCCATCCGCGTCCGTCAAACCCGGCGCTGGCCCAACGGCCGGACCCTCGATCACCACCAGATGCAAGCCGACGCGCAATCCTGGCAATCGCCGCGCACGACGAACCGCATCGGCGGCGGCGGGACCGGCGACCATCAGGCTCGCGGTGCTCAGCAGGCCATCGCGGCACGCTTGCTCGACGGCCTCGTTCACCCCTTCGGAAAGGCCGAAGTCGTCGGCTGAAAAAATGACTTTTCGCAAATCGGGCGTCGTGCCTGCTCTGTCCGTACCTGCCGCGTCCGCTCAGGACAGATGGATTGGCATAGGGGACGGCCGCAGCTCGGTCGCGCCCGGCAAGGCATATCCGGTTATGGCCAGGCTGCCGTCCGCCTCATGGGTCGCATACAGCGGACTGGCGCTGCTTGCGCCTTTGATATGCAGATCAGCGACAAAGTTGCTTGGCCCCCAAAGCACCAGCTCGTTGTTGACCAGCAGGGCCATGGTCGCGTGCGCGTGCTCTAGCACGATCGCGCCGCCTTCCAGGTTGGCCCCTGTTGACGTGTGGCCCAGGTTCGTAATGACGCCGTGAAACTGTATCGGCTTGTCGATCTGCAGCGTTCCGGAGTTCAGCGCGATCGACTGTCCGGTCCCGACGGAGCCGCCCACCTCGATCAGGCTGCCGTCGCCTTTCACCGCTGCACTGTCGGTAATCGTCCCGACGCCGTTCAGGTCGGACCCGATCGTGATATGCGAGCCGCCGCTGGTGACGATTGCGCCGTCATTGCGCAATGTCGAACGAGCGCCGCCGGTTTCAGTCACGGACGAGCCGCCCAGAACCGAGATGGTGCCCTGGTTGATGAACACGGCATCCGTGGCCTCGTTGATCGCCAGCGTATCGGTCGCGGAGTTGGCAGAGCCGACGTAGGTGTTGCCCGTCACCGTTACTTGGCCGGTTATGTTGACCGTGCCAGACGCCTTGAGCTCTGCGGAATATTGTGCTGCGTTGACCGCGACGGACCCGACGGAGCCGCCAATTAGGTTAAGGGTCCCGGTATTCAGAGTGACAAAAACGCCTGCAGCTTCACCGATGGCCACCACAGGCCCGCCAGAGATCCGAGCTGCGTCGCCAGGACCCGGCGCAGATCGAGGGCCAAGAAATGGCGATGCCCAATTGGCCGGATCGTTCATCCGGCCATAGTTGGGGCCTCGCCAAAAAAAGATGTTGTTTGCCACGTCATTGGCTCCAGTCGAACCAACAAGCGTGGGATACGCCCATTGGGCTTTTGGAACTCTGACAAAATACTTAGTGAATGTAAATAGTTTCGGTAATAGAATTTTATGAATTGTTTAAATTTGCGGAGCGCTGCCCAAGGCGCGATCGGCCGCGCGATTTCCGATAGCCAAGCCGACGAACCCGCGAGGCCCCATACGCCCTAAGCTGCCTTATTACGTTCCTTGAGGAACTGGAAGAACTCCACGCCCTCGCGCAGGCGGCGCTTCATCATCTGCGGGCTGCGCACCATCTCGCCGACGATCGAGGCGATCTTCGGCGCGCGGAAGTAGAAGCGCTTGTAGAACTCCTCGACGCTGCCGAAAATTTCGGTATGCGACAGATGCGGGTAGTGCAGCGGCGCGATCTGCACCCCACGCTCGTCAATCAGCTCGGCGTGCTCGGCGTCGAGCCAGCCATTCTCAACCGCCTGGTCATACAAAAACGTGCCGGGATACGGCGCGGCCAGGCTGACCTGCAGGGTATGCGGGTTGATCTCGGTTGCAAATCGAATGGTCTCCTGGATGGTCTCCTTCGTCTCGCCCGGCAGCCCAAGAATAAACGTGCCGTGGATCTTGACGCCGAGCTCGTGGCAATCCTTGGTGAACTGCCGGGCCGTCTCGATCCGCATGCCCTTCTTGATGTTGTGCAGAATCTGCTGGTTGCCGCTCTCATAGCCGACCAGCAGCAGCCGTAACCCGTTATCCTTCAGCACCTTGAGCGTCGCCCGCGGCACGTTGGCCTTGGCATTGCAGGACCAGGTGACACCGAGCTTACCGAGCTCCCGCGCAATCGCCTCGGCGCGTGGCAGGTTATCGGTGAAGGTGTCGTCATCGAAGAAAATTTCCCGGACCTGCGGGAAGTTCTTTTGGATCGAGCGCACCTCCTCGGCGACATGGCCCGGGCTGCGCACCCGGTAGGTATGCCCGCCGACCGTCTGCGGCCACAGGCAGAACGTGCAGCGGCTCTTGCAGCCGCGTCCCGTGTAGATCGAGACGTACGGGTGCATCAGGTAGCCGATGAAGTAGTCCTCGATGCGCAGGTCCCGCTTATACACGTCCGACACGAACGGCAGCTGGTCCATGTCCTGCAGAATGGCGCGGTCCTTGTTGTGCACCAGCCGGCCATTGCCGTCGCGGTAGGAAATGCCGTCGATATCCGCAAAATCCCGCCCCTGGGCGACCTCGAGGCAGGTAAAGTCGAACTCGTTGCGTGCCACGAAGTCGATCGGCACGCCCTGCTGCAGGCTCTCGGCCGGCTGCACCGCGACCTTGGCGCCAACGAAGCCGATCTTCAGCGCCGGATTCGCGTCCTTCATGGCCTGCGCCACCTTCACGTCGGACGCGAATGACGGCGTGCTGGTGTGGATCACGCACAGCTCATGCTCACGCGCCGCGGCCAGCACCGGCTCAAGCCCGATGTTGGCGGGCGGTGCGTCGATCAGCTTGCTGCCCGGCACCAGCGCCGCCGGCTGCGCCAGCCACGTCGGATACCAGAACGACTTGATCTCGCGCTTCGCCTGATAGCGCGAGCCGGCGCCGCCATCGAACCCGCCGAATGAGGGCGGCTGCAGAAACAGGGTCTTTATCATGCCAATCGGTTCCTTACCGGGTCCAGCTCGCGCCGGATGTATCGCTCGCCGGCGCGAGGCTCGGTCGTGTTGCGCGGAGTATCTGGCCGCGCCAGGCCACCCGGTCAGAGCGGTAGCTCGCCAGCATCACTGCGATCGACATGAGGTCGCGCAACGGCAAACTCCAGAGGCCGGCGCTTGGCGCCAATCCCAAGGCGCGGTCGATGCCGTATCCGGCGGCGCCGCGCACCAGCCAGGCGAGCGCAAATCCAAGCCACGCCCAGCCCGCCCCGCCCGATAGCCCAACAGCCAGCGCAGCCCAGAACAGCGGATATTGCACGCACGACATCGCGAAGCCGACGGCCTCAAGGCTCTGGATCGTGCGCGCCCAGCGCAATTCATGCTCGAACAGCTCGGGCAGGCAAATCTCGGCCACAGTCGTTGCCGGAACGGTCGCGGCGAGCGCGATCGACAGGCCCTGCGCCTTCACCAGCCGGCCCAGCACGGCGTCGTCCGCCAGATGGTTCGCCAACGCATGCAGGCCGCCGACGCTGTCCAGCGTCGCCCGCGTCAGCGCCATGGTCGCACCAAGGCAGTCCTGCCGTCCCAGTCCACGCGCCATCAGCGCACCCGGCAGGAAAGCATGGTTAATCTGCTCCGCGCCGAGCCGGCCGGTCAGGGTCGTCCCGGACGGCAGCCCGGCATACAGCGTGGTGACCAGGCCAACGCCGGGCATCGCGAGGCTGCTGACCAATTGGCTCAGGTAGTCCGGTGCGGCGTGGATGTCGCTATCGGCGATGACCAGCAGGTCATGCCGGATCTGCGGCGCCATGTTGATGAGATTGGCGACTTTGCGATTGAGGCCATGCGGCGTTGGATCGACCACCACCGCCATGTCGAGATTAGGAAATCGAGCCCGCAGTCGGTCCAGGACCTTCAACGCTGGGTCGCCCGGGTCCTGCAGGCCGAACACAATCTGGAACTCGGGATAGTCCTGGGCGCAAAAGCTCGCCAGCGCGTCTTCCAGCAGCGGCTCGTCGCCATGCAGCGGCTTCAGGATGGTCACCGGCGGCTGCTTGCCGGGAACTATGGCGCTGCGCCGGGTAAACCGGTTGACCGCAACCCAGCCGGCGCTGGACTGCAGCATGCCTACGGCCGTCAGCCCGGCCGCTCCCATCGTTAAAACATCAAACAAACAATGTGTCCTATTAGACCAGCGCGCCGCCGGAGAGATCGGCGATCTTGCGTTGCAGGCTCTGGATCAACGGCCCGGCGTCGCCGGAACCCAGCAGCGACCGGAAGTCCGAGCGCTGCACCGCGACCCGGCTGATGGACCCGTTAAGCAGCACGTCCACGGCGCGCCAGCCCGCCGGCGTCCGGCGCATCACGTAGTCGATCCGCGTCGGCGCCCCGCTGGAGGGCACGATCTGGCTGGCGACCACCTGATCGGCGCCGACGTTGCGGCTGTCGGGCAGCAGCTCCAGCTTTTCCCCGTCGAAGCTGTCGAAATTGGCGACGTAGCTCGCGATGGTGAAGCGGCGGAACACGTCGAGCAGCTGCGTCTGTTGCGCCGGCGGCAGCGCCGACCAGCGCGGCCCGACCGAGGCCTGCAGGATGCCCGGAATGTCAAACGCCCCCTCAACCAGCGGCGCCAAGGTGGCGAATCGCTTGGCAAACGGCGTGGCCTTGCCCGCGCGCATGCCGGCGATCAGGCCGCGATTCAATGCGCTGATCGGGGCCGTGGCCTCCGCGTCGGCCGCGATGGCCAAACGCGCCAAGCCCGGCAGCAGCAGCCCGCCGAGCAGCGCACGTCGAGGCAGGCTCATCGAGCAGGCACCATGAGCGTCGTCTTGCTGGCGTCCCGGCCCAGCGCGCCCATGACGGTCGCGACGATGTCCTTGGCGCCCAGCCCGGCCTCAATCATCTGCGCGGCCGGCGTATTATGGTCGATGAACCGGTCCGGCAGGGTCATGGACCGAACGCGGACGCCCTGGTCCAGTAGGCCACGGCCAGCGAGGTGCTGCAGGATCACTGCCCCGAACCCGCCAATCGAGCCCTCCTCGATGATGATCAACACCTCGTGGTGCCGGGCGAGCTGCTCGACCATGGCGACGTCGAACGGCTTGGCAAAGCGTGCATCGGCGACGGTGGTGGACAGGCCGCGCGCCGCCAGCTCGTCCGCCGCGCGCAGGCTGTCGGCCAAACGCGTGCCGAGGCTCAAAATAGCGACGGCCGAGCCCTCGCGCAGAATACGGCCGCGGCCGATCGGCATTGGCGTGCCGCGCTCCGGCAGCTCGAGCCCGGTACCCTCGCCGCGGGGGTAGCGTACGGCGCTCGGCCCATCATCAATACCCGCCGATGTCGCGACCATGTGCATCAGCTCAAGCTCGTCCGACGGCGCCATCAGCACAATGCCGGGCAGGCAGCCAAGATAGGCGAGGTCGAAGCTGCCGGCATGCGTCGAGCCGTCCGCGCCGACCAGCCCGGCACGGTCGATGCCGAAGCGCACCGGCAGGCTCTGGATGGCGACGTCGTGCACGACCTGGTCGTAGGCGCGCTGCAAGAAGGTGCTGTAGATGGCGCAAAACGGCCGCAGTCCCTCGGTCGCCATGCCGGCGGCAAAGGTGACCGCGTGCTGCTCGGCGATCCCCACGTCGAAACAGCGGTCGGGAAAACGCTTGGCAAAGCGGTCGAGGCCGGTGCCGGTCGGCATGGCGGCGGTGACGGCGACGATACGGTCATCGACTGCGGCCTCGGCGATCAGCGCATCGGCGAATACCCGGGTGTACTGCGGCGGACCCGGCGGCGCCTTGGCCTGCTCCCCGGTGATCACGTTGAACTTGCTCACGCCGTGATACTTGTCCGGGCTGGCCTCGGCGGGGGCGTAGCCATGGCCCTTTTTGGTGATGACGTGCAGCAGGATCGGGCCGCTCTCCTCCGCCTCCCGCACATTGCGCAGCACCGGCAGCAGGTGGTCCAAATTATGCCCGTCGATCGGCCCGACGTAGTAGAAGCCCAGCTCCTCGAACAGCGTGCCGCCGGTCAGGATGCCGCGGGCATACTCCTCGGCCCGCCGTGCGGTGCGCTGGATGCCGCGGGGAAACCGCGTCGCCATACGGGACGCAAGGTCGCGCAGGTTCAGGAACGAGCGGCTGCTCATCAGCCGCGACAGATAGGCGCTCATGGCGCCCACCGGCGGCGCGATCGACATGTCGTTATCGTTCAGGATCACCAGCAGGCGGGACCGCCGGGCGCCGGCGTTGTTCATCGCCTCGTATGCCATGCCGGCGCTCATCGCGCCGTCGCCGATCACCGCGACGACGTGGCGGTCGTCCTCGCCATGCAGGTCATGCGCGACAGCCATGCCGAGACCGGCGGAGATGCTGGTGCTGCTATGCGCGGCGCCGAACGGGTCGTATTCGCTCTCGCTGCGTCGGGTGAATCCCGAAAGGCCGCCGGGCTGCCGCAGGGTGCGGATGCGGTCGCGCCGTCCGGTCAGGATTTTATGTGGATAGGCCTGGTGCCCGACATCCCATAATAGGCGGTCGCGCGGCGTGTCGAACACGGCGTGCAGCGCTACCGTCAGCTCGACTACGCCGAGCGAGGCACCCAGATGTCCGCCCGTGGTGCTGACGACATCGACCGTCTCGGCGCGCAACTCATCGGCGACCTGACGCAGCTGCTCAGCCGAAAAGTTGCGCAGGTCGGACGGCACGCGAACGCGGTCAAGCGTCGGGGTCGCGGGGCGGGATGGGAGCGGGATGCTCGCGTTCATTGGGTCACTCAGCTCCCTCCGCATGGCGCACCACGCGGCTCGATGGTTTTTGGGATGGAGGCAGTACGCTATCGGTCGAAAGTAATTAATTTATAGATAGTTTTAGCAATGCCATGGGGCGAAACCGGTTTGCCAACGGGATGCGACAGTTGGGCCACGGTTGCAAGATGCAGACTTCGGTCAGGGCGGGCACCAACCACGCCCCCTTCCACGAGGCAACATCTGACGGCGCACATTGTCTTGTCCGTGTAACATCCCGCAACACTACCGAACCCGCCCTCGCCTTGCCAGACCGCCCGGCTCATCGCGCAGGCATGTTGCATACGCGCCACAGTCCTGAGCCATAACTGACACATCGCTGGTTTGCAGCGTCTGATTATCCCAGGTGAGTGCGATATGGTCGGCAAGGCCATATCGGGCCAGCGGAGAAAATCTGGATGATGCGTGTCGTTTTGGCCCAACCCAGAGGCTTTTGCGCCGGAGTGGAGCGGGCCATCGAGATCGTGGAGCGTGCGCTCGCCAAGTTTGGGCCGCCGATCTACGTCCGACACGAGATCGTGCACAATCGGCACGTCGTTGAGGATCTGCGCACCCGCGGTGCCATATTCGTGGACGAACTGGACGAGATACCGCCGGGCTCGATGACGGTGTTCAGCGCGCACGGCGTCGCCAAGCGCGTCGAGGAGCTAGCGGCCGAGCGCAACCTGCCCGTGTTCGACGCAACCTGCCCGCTGGTCGCCAAGGTGCACGCAGAGGGCCGGCGCTACGCGGCGCAGGGCCGGGAGATCGTCCTGGTGGGGCACGCCGGGCACGCTGAAGTCGAAGGCACCATCGGGCAGATCCCCGGCAAAGTGCATCTGGTGCAGACGGTGGCCGACGTTGCCACGCTCGAGGTCGGCTCGGCGGAGCGACTGGCCTACATCACCCAGACGACGCTGTCCGTCGATGACACGCGGGGTATCATCTCCGCATTGCAGGGCCGGTTCCCGTCCATCGTGGGTCCGGACGTGCGCGACATCTGCTATGCCACGCAAAATCGGCAGCAGGCCGTGCACGATTTGGCGAAGCAGGTGGACCTGATCCTGGTCGTGGGATCGAAAAACAGTTCGAACTCCAATCGCCTGCGTGAGATCGGCCAGGAGCTGGGCAAGCCCAGCTATCTGATTGATGACGCATCGGCATTGGAGCGTCACTGGTTTGCTGGGATAGCGACGGTGGGACTGACGGCGGGTGCGAGTGCGCCCGAAATGCTGGTCCAGGGCGTGTTGGACGGGCTGCGGAGCTTTCGGCAGGTGGTTGTCTCCACGCTGGCGGGCGTCGCCGAAGATGTGAAGTTCAAGTTTCCGGCCGAATTGAGCTAGGCCGAGGGGGTCAATAGATGTCTGTTCCTTTAAAGCAGGTAGCGCGTGTCGGCGCCTATGTGGTCAAGCAGCATGTGCTGGGCCGCAAACGCTATCCGCTCGTGCTGATGCTTGAGCCGCTGTTCCGCTGCAACCTTGCATGCTCCGGCTGCGGCAAGATCGACTATCCAGCTGCGATCCTAAACCAGCGCCTGTCTGTAGCTGACGCATTATCGGCGGCGGATGAGTGTGGCGCGCCCGTTGTATCCATCGCCGGCGGTGAGCCGCTGCTGCACAAGGAAATGCCGGAAATCGTCGAGGGCCTGCTGGCGCGGAAGAAGTTCATCTATCTCTGCACCAACGCGCTACTGCTCGAAAAGAAGATGGACCAGTACAAGCCGCATCCCGATTTCTCTTGGGATGTGCACCTGGACGGCGACCGCGAGGTGCATGACAAGTCCGTCAGCCAGGCCGGAACGTATGACCGGGCAGTGGCTGCCATCAGGGAGGCGAAGCGCCGCGGCTTCCGGGTCAGCATCAACTGCACGTTGTTCGATGGCGCGGAGCCGGAGCGTGTTGGCAATTTCTTCGACGACGTGATGGCGATGGGCGTGGACGGGATCATGACGTCGCCGGGCTATGCGTATGAGCGGGCGCCGGACCAGGCGCATTTCCTGTCACGGCAGAAGACCAAGCAGCTGTTCCGCGACATCCTGACCTACGGAAAAGGCAAGAACTGGAAGTTTACCCAGTCGCCGCTGTTTATGAACTTCCTGGCGGGCAACGAGAACTACACCTGTTCGCCCTGGGGCAAGCCGACCCGCAACGTCTTCGGCTGGCAGCGTCCGTGCTACTTGCTCGGCGAGGGTTACGCCAAGACGTTCGCCGAGCTGATGGACAGCACGGACTGGGACAAGTACGGCACCGGCAATTACGAGAAGTGCGCCGACTGCATGGTGCATTCGGGATATGAGAGCACGGCGGTGATGGACGCGGTCAAGTCGCCTATCAAGACCATCGTAACGGCGCTGCGCGGCCCGAAGCTGACGGGGCCGATGGCGCCGGAGATCGACCTCGCGAACCAGCGCCCGGCCGAATACATGTTCAGCCGGCACGTGCAGGAGAAGATGGCCGAGCTGAAGCACACGCCGCGCGGCAAGCCGCAGGTCGCCGACGCGGCTGATTGAAACAGCTAGCCGCCGCGCGCCACCCGCGCGGCGGCGACTACGCACAGGACCTCGAACAGCATCGACGCACCGTGGAAGGCAGTAAGGCCGCCCACGTCGAACGGCGGCGAGACCTCGACCACGTCGGCTGCCACGACGTCGAGCCCCATCAGGCCGCGGACGATGCGCTGCGCCTCGATCATCGTCAGGCCGCCAGCCTCAGGCGTGCCGGTGCCGGGCGCCCAGACCGGGTCGAGGCTGTCGATGTCGAATGAGAGATAGCAGGGACCGGCGCCGACGACGCGCCGCGCCTCCTCCACCGCCCAGCGCCAACCGCGGTCGTGCAGCTCATCCATCGGCATCACCCGCATGCCGCTGCTTTCGCTGAACTCCCATAAGCTGCCGGGCACCGTGCTGGTGCCGCGCAGGCCGATCTGGATGACGCGGGCCGGGTCCAGCAGCCCGTCCTCCACCGCGCGGCGGAACGGGGTGCCGTGGTGGAAGCGCGAGCCCATGTAGTCGTCGCCGGTGTCGCCGTGCGCGTCGATATGCACCATTCCAATGGGACCGCTGGCCGCGACCGCGCGCAGGATCGGCCAGGCGATCGAGTGGTCGCCGCCGACGCTGACCGGCGTCACCCCAGCGGTCACCACCTGACGGTAGAACGCCTCGATCTCGTCAAGGGCGCCGGTCAGGGTATAGGGCTCCTCGATCCAGCAGTCGCCGAGGTCGCGGATGCGCAGGTCGCTGAAGGGCTGCGCGCCGGTCGCGGTGTTAATGGGACGCAGTAGGCTCGATTGATTGCGGATTTCGCGCGGGCCGTGCCGGGCGCCGGGGCGGTTGGTGACGCCGCCGTCGAACGGTACGCCGATCAGGCCGATATCGACCGCCGTGAGGTCCTGGGTGTGCGGGGTGCGGAAGAACGTCGGGATGCCCGTGTAGCGCGGCTGCGCCTGCGGATTGGACATCACGGGATAGTTGCGGGCGGGCTTCAATGCATCCATGGGTCGTCGCTATAGCCGACCGATCGCCCGCGCGCGAGTGACGAGTGCATGGCGCGCACGGGCCGCGTCGCCGCCGAGCCGGATGAGGTCCGGGAGCTGCCCAGGCCGCGATAGCGCCGCCAGGATCACACGCCACATGCCAATCCGCCCGGCGCCGTCGAGCGCCACCAGCGCCGCCCGCGGCAGGTCACGCGCGGCGCCGTCGCATACCGCGCGCAGCACCGCGAACGGCAGGCCGTGCTGTCGGGCCGTGCGCGCGACCGCGGCGCTCTCCAGATCGACCGCGACGGCGCCGGTGCGCGCGTGCAGCGCAGCTTTTGCCTGCGCGGACGCGACGACCTCGCCGCCGCCATACAGCGTGCCCGGGGTCGGGCCGCCGAGTCGCTGCAGCATCGCGGCGTCGGCGTCCCACCGGTCGGCCTCGAACAGCACGGTGGCCGGAACCAGCATCGCGCCAGGGATCAGCGCGGGATCAAGGCCGCCCGCGAGGCCGAAACTGATAAGGCCCGAGACGCCGCGTGCGACTAAACGGCTGGAGGCCGCCGCCGCGCCCTCCGCTCGACCGCCGCCCACTTCAATCGGGACGCCAAAATTCCGGGCGATCCGCGCTTCCGCCTCCAGGCCGACGACGACGCCGACCGGATATTCAGAAACCAAAAGTGACCCGGCGGCTGTTGCCGTGCCGCAGATTGCGGAAGCGGGCCAGCGCCAAAAGCGGGAAGAACAGCCGGTAGCCGTGATAACGCAAATAAAACACCCGCGGAAAGCCAACCGCGGTGTACGGCAGCTCGTCCCACTCGCCGTCGTCCCGCTGCGTGCGCGCCAAATACTCGGCGGCACGGTCCACGGCGGGGCCGACGTCGCCAGCGGCCATCAGGCCCAGCATGGCCCATGCGGTCTGCGACGGCGTGCTGGCGCGGTACACGCCGGGCGCGCTGGCCGCATAGCTCTCCTCGTCCTCGCCCCAGCCGCCGTCGTCGCGCTGCCGGGTCAGCAGCCAGTCGCGGGCGCGCTGTATGGCGGGGTCGTCATGCGGCAGCCCAGCGGCGTTCAGCGCACACAGCACGGACCACGTGCCGTAGATGTAGTTGGTGCCCCAACGGCCGAACCAGCTGCCGTCTGGTTCCTGGTCAGCGCGGAGGTAAGCGATGGCGCGGGCCATGACGGGGTCGTCAGCCGCATGGCCAAGCTGCGCCAAGAACGACACGCAGCGCGCCGTCACGTCGGCGGTCGGCGGGTCCAGCAGGGCGCCATGGTCGGCAAATGGAATGTTGTTCAGGAAATCGTGGTTATTATCGGCGTCGAAAGCGCCCCAGCCGCCATTCCGGCTCTGCATGCCCAAGATCCAGTCGCGGGCGCGGGTCACGCTCTCGGCGTGGGCCGGGTCGCCGTTGCGGTGCAGCAGCATGCCGACGACGGCGGTGTCGTCCACGTCCGGATAGTGCGCATTCTCATACTGGAACGCCCAGCCGCCCGGCGGTGCATCCGGCCGGGACAGCGCCCAGTCGCCGCGCAGCTCCGTCACCTGGCGCTCAACCAGCCAGGCGCAGGCGGCGTCGATGCCCGGCGTGGCGGCGCCCTCGGCCTCGGCGACTGCATGGCCGGCGAGGCTCGTGTCCCAGATCGGCGACAAGCAGGGCTGGCAATACGCCTCGGTGTCCGTGACGATCAGCAGCTTCTGCACCGCCCGCCAGGCCATCGCGGCGTCCGGATGGTCCGGGTCGTGGCCCAGCGCGTCGAACATCATCACCGTATTGGCCATCGCGGGATAGATGGCGCCCAGGCCATCCTCGCCATTCAGCCGCTCGGTGACGAACGCGACGGCGTCCTCGATGGCGCGGGTCCGCACGAAGGTGGGGAAGACGGGCTCGACCGCGCGGACGACGCTATCCACCACCTTGAACACCGGGCCCCAGGCGGAACGGTAAGGGCCGCGCACCCAGTCGCGCACCTGGTCTGCCGGCGTGCAGAACAGCTCGGGGATCGCCACGTTACGCGGATTGCGCGCGCGCGGATGCAGCGCCATCAGCACAAGCAGCGGCACCAGGACGGTGCGTGACCAATACGACACTTTCGACAGGTGGAAAAAGAACCACTGCGGCAGGTGCATGATCTCGACCGGCATGACCGGCACGGCGCGCCAGGGCACCTGGCCGAACAGGGCGAGTTGGATGCGGGTGAAGACGTTGGTGCGCTCCGCCCCGCCAGCGGCCAGGATGGCGACTCGGGCGCGCGCCATGTGCGGCGCACTGGGCAGGTCGCCAATCGCCTTCAGCGCATAATAGGCCTTCACGCTGGCGGACAGGTCGAACGGGCCGTCGTGGAACAGCGGCCAGCCGCCATGCGCGCCCTGGATGCGCCGGAGATAGACGCCGATCTTCTGCTGCAGGGCCAAGTCGATGCGGTCCATGTAGTGTTCAAGCAGCACATACTCGGCGGGTATCGTCGCGTCGGCCTCCAGCTCGAACACCCAATGGCCATCGGCATTTTGCCGGCCGGCGAGGGCTGTGGCGGCGCGGCCGATAGCGTATTCAAGGGCGTCGCCCTCAAGCTGATAGGCGGAGGGGCGGGTTAAGATATCGCTTGGCATGGGTTTTGGTCTGCTCGTCTCACGCGGCCAGGAGGGCGGATGCTGCATTGCAACCTGATCTGATGGCACCTTCAATCGTCGCGGGCAACCCGGTGGCGGTCCAGTCGCCGGCCAGCGCCAGGTTCGGCCAGCGCGTCCGGGCCGCCGGGCGGCGGCGGTCCTGGTCGGGCGTGGCAGCAAATGTCGCGCGCTTTTCCTTCACCACGCGCCACGCCGGCATCGCATCGGGCAGGCGCAGCACGGCACGAACGTCATGCCACACCTCGGCGGCAAGCTCGGCGGCGGGCGCGTCCACCCGGCGGTTGCCGGCGCTGATGGTGACGCTGACGACGCCCGGCTTGACGAACACCCACTCGGCGGTGCCGCCGATCAGCCCGGTGAACCCGGCCTCGCCCGGATCGGCGTCGCAGCGGAAATGCACATTTAGAATGGCCTCGAACCGGTCGGGAACCAGCAAATCCGGCACCAGCGCAGCGGCGACCGAGGCGGGGGCGGCGATGATCACGGCCTCGTCGCTGGCCACCGGGCGATCACCGATCGCGGTCACCCGGCCGGCGGCGAACCCGAGATTGCCGATGCGATGGCCCAGCAGCACGTCGGCGCCGCGGGAGATCAGCCAGGCCACGGCCGGGTCGATGAAGCTCTCGGACAGGCCGTCGCGCGGGTAGGCCGGGACGCAGGCAGCGCCGCCGAGCGCCAGGCTTTCATCCATCACGGCGCCCAGCAGCGTGGCGCTCGCGGTGTCGGGCGGCGTGTTGAGCGCTGCGATGGCGAGCGGCTCGAGCAGGCGGCGATAGAGCTCACCAGGCCGCAGAATCCCGGCGACTGTGGCATCTGCGCCACGGCGGCGAAGCAGCAATACCGGCAGGAATTCCCGAAGCCGGGCACCCGGCACCCGGCGGCTGCGGCTGAATAGCCACCAGGGCAGGCGGCCCTGGCTGGGGCGGACGGTCCAGCGCTCCCCGGTCGCGAGGTCCATGAAGGGGAACACCGGGGCGCCGGGACCGGCCATGGTGTCGCGGGTGCCGATGCGGTCGAGGAAGGCGTAGGCGTCGCGGTTGCCGGACAGCAGCAGATGGTTGCCGTTGTCGAGCCGGCAGCCAAGTTCGCGGTCGAAGTACGAACGGCAGCGGCCGCCGGCGGCAGGCCCGGCCTCGTGCACCGTGACGCGCACCCCGCGATCCAGCAGCTGCATGGCAGCGGACAAGCCGGCCAGGCCGGCGCCGATGACATGGACGTGCGCGGGAGCGGGGGTCATACGGCGTATTTGAGGGCGATCAGCGCTTTCTGCCACTTCGGTACGCGAACCGGCTCATCGAGTGTGTCCCAGCCGCGACGCTCCAGCCGGTGCAGCAGGGCGCTATACGACGCGCCCATCAGCCGGGCGGGGCGCATCGCTTGGGGCGCGCAGCGTCGCATGGCGGCGTGGGCCTCGGTGAAATGCCGGTGCGCGCCGGTCGCCATGCGGGCGCAGACGGCGGGCAGGCCCGGATGCCGCAGCGCCCTGGCCGGGTCGGTCGGAACGCCGGCGTCGTGCAGCCACTCCTGCGGCAGATAAAGCCGGCCGCGCCCCGCATCCTCCGCCACGTCCCGGAGGATGTTGGTCAGCTGCAGCGCGCGGCCCAGGTGCCAAGCGACGTCGTCGGCGGCCGGGGAGGCATCGCCGAACGCACGGACCGAGAGGCGGCCGACCGCCGCGGCTACCCGGTCGCAATACAGGTCCAGCTCGGCCAAGCTCGGCGCGACGATGACGCTCTCGGCGTCCATCTGCATGCCGTCGATCACCGCCAAGAAATCGGCTTGGCGCAGGTCGTAGCGCTGGATCGCGGGCAACAGCACGCGGGTCACGGCGTCGTCGGTGCGTCCGTCATACAGCGCTGCGATCCGGGTGCGCCAGGCGGCGAGGCCGGCGATCTTCTCGGCCAGCGGCCCCGGCTCGTCCGCCACGTCGTCCACGATGCGGCAGAACGCGTAGATCGCGTACATCGCTGCCCGCCGGTCCGCCGCCAGCACCTTCATGCCGCGATAGAACGACGTGCCGGCCCGCAGCACCAGCGCCTCGACCTCCCGCAAATCCGCGGCCGCGGCGCCGAGCGGGGTCATGCGGCCCACCGCAGCGCCACCAGCAGGCTGCCGGCGACGTCGGTTTTCCGCAGCTTGACCCGCGTTGCCACGGGGTCGCCATGGCGCAGACGCCGTGCCAGCCGGCGGGACAGCCCCAAGATCACGGCCACCTCAAGCCGCAGGCGGCGGTCGCGGGTACGGCGCGGCAGGTCCGCGGCCTGGATGTGCAATTGGTCCACATGGTCGAGCAGCTGGCTGAAAACGCTTCGCAGTTCCGGCGTCTCGGCGGGGCTAGCCAGGTCCGCGACGCTGGCGCCGGCCGTTTCCAGCAGGTCGTCCGGCAAATAGCAGCGGTCGAGCGCTCCCAAATCCTTGGCGCCGTCCTGCAAATGGTTCAGCACCTGCAGCGCGGCGCAGAGCGGGTCGGACGGGACGTGGGTCGCCGGGTCCTCGCCGTGCAGGTCGAGCACATGGCGACCGACCGGCATGGCGGAGAGGCGGCAATAATCGTGCAGCTCGGTCCAGCTGGCGTACCGGCGCTTGGTCGCGTCCTGGCGGAATGCGGCCAGCAAATCCTGGGCATGGCGCGGCGTCACGCCGGTCTGCGCCAGGCTGGCGCGCAGCGCGACGCCGCTGGGCGAGCCGCCATCCGCCTGGCCGAGCAGCACGGCCTCCATGCGGTCCAGCCGGGCGATCTTGTCGGCGGGGTCCAGCGCAGGGCTGTCGGCGATGTCGTCGCCGTTGCGGGCGAAGGCGTAGAAGGCGTGCACGTGCGGGCGCAGCGAGGCGCGGATCAGCGCGGAGCCGACCGGGAAGTTCTCGTCGCCGCGGTCCTTGCCGGACCAGGTCTCGACGGATCCGACGACCTCGCTCATACCCCAACTCCTTGGTAGGCGCGGCGCTTCCACACGACGCCGCGGCCGCGATGATGATCGATGGCGGAGCCGATCGTGGCGGCCAGATAGAAGCAGGCGATGGCCGGAAGCGCCAAGGCCCACAGCGGCGACTGCCGGAACCGCCGCAAGGTCGGCACGAACGACGCCATCGACCCGGCCCAGGCGAGCGCGCCCAGCACCCGCGCCGTGCCCTGTCCGAACAGCGTCAACAGCAGCGGCGCCAGCCATATCAAGGCCAGGCCCAGCACGGTGCCGAGCAGGATCAACGGCGAGAACCGCAGTTGGACATAGGCGGTCCGCGCCACCATGCGCCAGATGTCCGCGGCGCCGGGATACGGCCGCACGCTGCGCGCCAGGCGGCTATGACCGAGCCAGATGCGCCCGCCGCGTTTTACTGCCGCTGCAAGCGCCACGTCGTCGATCAACGCGCCGCGCACCGCTGCGATCCCGCCGATGCGGTCCAGCGCGCGGCGGCGCAGCAGAATGGTGCCGCCGGCAGCCGCCGCCGTGCCGCGCATCGGGTCGTTCACCCAGGCGAAGGGATAGAGCAGTTGGAAAAAGAACACGAATGCCGGCACCAGCGCGCGCTCGGCCCAGCTGGCGCAGCGCAGCTCGACCATCTCGGACACCAGGTCGAGGCCGTCCCGCTCCGCCTTCGCCACCAGCGTCGCGACATGGGCCGGCTCATGCACGATGTCGGCGTCCGTCAGCAGCACCAGCCCGGCCGTAGTATGGGCGACGCCCTGCGACACCGCCCAAAGCTTGCCGCTCCAGCCTGGCGGACGCGGTTTGCCTTCAAGCACCGTCAGGCGCGGATCAACCAGGCCGCGCGCCACCGCTCCCGTGTTGTCAGTGCTGCCGTCGTCCACCAGGAAAATCCGCAGCCGCCCGGCGTAGTCCTGCGCCAACAGGGAGCGGAGCGCGTCGCCAATGCCCTCCGCCTCGTCGCGGGCGGGGATGACGATATCCACATCCGGCGGCGAAGCCGGGCGTGCAGGCGCGAGCACCGGGCCGGCCTGCCAGAACGGGCCATGCAGCGCCAGGAGATAGGCCCACGCCAACAGCGCCAGGACAGCGAGCGCCGTCATGCCGGCAGCCATCCCGCCGTGCGGAACCAGGCGACCACGTCCGCCACCGCCTGCCGCGCCGGACGCGGGGCGTAGCCGAGCTCGGCGATCGCCTTGGCCGGGCTGAAATACATGCGCTTCTTCGCCATCGCCAGCATCTCCCGCGTCACCAGCGGCTCGATGCCGAACAGCCGGGCGGCGCCCTCCATGCCAAGCGCCACCGGCCACAGCAGCCCATGCGGCAGCCGGGCGCGGCGCGGCGTGCGCCGGCCCATCACGTCGTCCACCAGGGCCAGCAAATCCGGCATGTCGAGGTCATGCCCGCCCAGTATATAAGACTGTCCAATTTCGCCACGCTCCAGCGCGAGCACGTGCCCGGCCGCAACGTCGTCCACGTGGACAATATTCAGCCCGGTATCGACATAGGCCGGCATGCGTCCGGCGGCGGCGTCCAGCACCATCTTGCCGGTCGGCGTCGGCTTAATGTCGCGCGGCCCCACGGGGGTGGACGGATTGACGATCACCGCGGGAACCGCGTGGTCCCGCACCAGGTCGCGCACGGCCTGCTCTGCGAGGTATTTCGACCGTTTATAAACGCCGACGATATGGTCGGGATCGACCGGCGTGTCCTCGGTGCCCGGCGTGCCGTCGCCCACCAGGCCAAGGGCGGCGACGCTGCTGCAATAGACGATGCGCTCCGCCCCTGCGGCGGTCGCGGCCAGCAGCAGGGCGCGGGTGCCGTCCACGTTGGCGGCCAGCATCGGCGCCGGATCGGGTACCCAGAGCCGATAGTCGGCGGCGACATGCACCACGTATCGGCACCCAGCGACCGCGCGCGCCAGCGACGCCGTGTCGCATAGGTCGCCCTCCGCCAGCTCGGCCGGCAGCTCCGCGATGTTGCGCCGGTCACCGCCGGGCCGCACCAGCAAACGCAGGCTGTGGCCGCGACCGAGCAAGGCGCGGGCGACAGCGGAGCCCACGAACCCGGTGGCGCCCGTGACGAGCGTAGGGTTTGCGAGCTTAGGCTGGGTGGATGGCAAGGACGCTCCTGACTAGCCGGCCGGACAGGCGGGTCGCGGTCTATAGCTGGATGGGCCGGGCTGGTGTAGTGGGCCTGATTTCATACACGGGCTGCTTAGCATGAAACGCCTTACCATAGTGTTGGCGCTGGCGGGCCTGGCCGTCTCCGCGCTGCTGGTGGTGTGGTTCGACGCGGGTCAGGTGCTGGACGTCGCCCTCTCGGTGGGATGGCGGGGCTTCGCGCTGCTGTCGCTCTGGCAGGCCGGGCTGTTCCTGCTGCTGGGGCTGGCCTGGGCCATCGTGCTGCCCGGGCTGCGGCCGGGCGTGCTGGTATGGGGCCGCATGGTGCGGGATGCCGCAACGACGTGCCTGCCATTCTCGCCGGTGGGGGGCTTCGTGCTCGGCGCGCGGGCGATCACGGTGCGCGGCGTCACCTGGCCGACCGCGGCGGCGGGAACCGTCGTCGATGTAACGGCCGAGATCATCGGACAATTCTTTTTCAGCGTGTTCGGGCTGCTGGTGCTGCTGCTGTTGCGCCCGGGCTCGCCGCTGCTGGCGCCGGTCGGCATCACGCTGATTGTGGCGGGGCTATTGATTGTGCTGGCATGGCGGCTCCGCACAGCGATTGGGCGCGGGCTGCGTGCCCTAGGTGAGCGGCTGCTGGGTGAGTGGTTTCGCGGTCAAAACAGCAAGCGAGACGGGGGACCCGGCGGCCTCGATCGCGTCCGGATCGAACTCGCCCGGCTATATGGCGAGCCGCGACGACTGCTGCTCGCCGGCGTGCTGCATCTGCTGGGTTGGTTCGCCACTGGGGTCGGCACCTGGATCAGCCTGCGCCTGCTGGGGTGGGACGCCGGCCTGCTGTCGATCGTCGCGCTGGAGGCGCTGCTGGACGCGCTGGTTGCCGCCACCTTCATCGTGCCCGGCGCGGCAGGCGTGCAGGAGGCTGGCTACGTCGGCCTGGGCGCCGCGTTCGGCGTGCCGCCAGACCTGGCGCTCGGCGTCTCGCTGCTGCGCCGCGCCCGCGACATGGCACTGGGCGTGCCGATCCTGCTGGTGTTCCAGTGGATCGAGCTGCGGCGGCTCCGGTCACTGCATCGCGCCTGAGCGGCTGCACAGCCTGCGTTGCAGTCTCGTACCGGTTGTCACTCCGACGTGATTTGGCTCAAGTAATAAAAACTAATAACACACGTTAAGCCGAACTTAACAACGTGTAATCGAGGCCAATAATGAAGTCCCGTGACAATAGCGTTATTAGCCAGCCCAATCAGGCCATCGTCGATGCATACGGGACGTCCTGGTCGATTGTCGGCAACCAAGTCGCTGCGGACGGGGTTGTTGACGACAGCACGAACCGGGTGACCCAACTCGCCTACGCGCACGGCAGGGTTTGGCAGGAGAACACCGATAATCTTTGGTGGAGCAAAGGCGGCACTTACGATGCGACCTGGAATCCACCCGGGGGCAGCCCAATGAACCCTCTGCCGCAATCACCCGACAACACCGTCATCAGTCAGCCCGGCCAGTTTCTTGTGGATGCAAGCGGTACGACTTGGACGGTCGTCAATAGCCAAGTAGCGGTGAACGGGATTATTGACGCCGCCACCAACCGGGTTACCGAGCTGGCCTATGCGAACGGCACGATCTGGCAGGAGAACACCGACAAGCTGTGGTGGAGCAAGGACACGGCGTCCGGGACATGGAACCCGCCTGGCGGCACATCGACGGACCCTGTGCATAACGTCGTCCGGGGCTGGTATGGCGGGAACGGCGCGTTCGGCACCGATGCGGACTGGAGCGGAGCCATGGTACCGCAGCCGGGGGACACCGCGATCGTCCGGCATGGCCATATAACCATCAGCCCAGGCGACGCCATCGGGATCAACTTCCTGTTCGATGGCACCTCTGGCCAAGATGCGCCCGCGACCAGGCCGAAATTGAGCTTCATCGGCGACGGGCCGCACGACATCGGCATGATTACAATGCAGGCGGGGGCCAAAGCGACCGTATCACTAGCGGACCAGTTAAAAACAGTCGTTGCGACGACGACCGGCATCCACCTTTCGGCTAGTTTGCTCGATGTGTCCGAGTATCAAGGTGTTCCATTTACTGTAAACGGTGACAGCAGCCTCACTAAAGGAGCCTCGCTCTCTGTCGGAGCATTCACCGGCGGCGAAATTCCCGCCTCGCACTTCGTGAACAACGGCACCATGAGCGTCGATGCGTCGTCCGCATCGCTTGGCGCGCTGTCAGGCCAAGGCACGGTCCGGTTGACCAACAATGCCAACCTGTCGGTACTAGGCGCCACGGCCGGCGAGACGATCCAGCTCCAGTCGGGTCACCTCGACTACTCGGCCTCGCGCTACCGGCTGCCGTTCCTGGCATCAATCACCGATTTCGGCGCCAACAGCTTGATCAACCTCGGCAGCGCCCATGTGCTGCCCGAAAATCACCCGCGCGAGGTGTTCAAGATGTCGGGCCCAACGTCGGGCGAGCTGTTCATCTACGAGGGCACCGGCGTCTCGGTCGATCTGCACATCAGCGGCCAGTCGCACATCTATGCCTCGTACGGCGACAAGGGCAGCGGGGCAGTGGTGCTGACGGCGCATGACACCGGAAACTCCATCCCGATCGCGAGCTCATAGGCATACCCTTCCGCTCACCCGACAAATCGTAACCGGTCGTTAAGCAGGTTTGCGTATAATGCAGGCATGCCGCTCCTTCATCGCAATTTCGTATTCGAGGTTCTGGGCCGCTACGGGCGGCGGCTGAGCGGCGGCGCCTTTGCGCTGATCTTGGCCGCGGCGCTCAGCAGCCTTTTTTGGCTGGGATGGACCGGGACCGGAACCCGCGATGAGACGGTGCAGGCGGCGGAACGGGCGGTACGCGTCGCCGAACTGCGCGGCACCTTCGCCTATTACAATGAGTGGCTCACGATGTCGGCCCGCATGGCAGTCCTTTCCGGCGAGCCCCGCTGGGTGGAGCGCTTCGATGAGGCCGGCCCGAAACTAGCGGCGGCCATTGCGGAGGCGACAGCACTCGCGACGCCCGAGGTCAGAACGGCGCTCGCGATCACGACGGACGAGGCGAACAGGGATTTGACCGCGATGGAGCGGGCGGCCTTCAGGCTCGTCGCCGCTGGCGATCGCGACAGCGCCGTGTCGCTGCTCGATGGCCCGGAGTTCGCCTATCTCGATGCGGTTTACGCCTCAGGGATCGAAGCGTTCGGCAATGATCTCGAGACGCTCGCCACCGCCCGCGCCAAGACGCTCAATAACCGCGCCTGGATGGAGACAGCGGGACTCGCTCTCAGCGCCATCTTCCTCGTCGCAGCCGCCTTCGCCATCAAGGGACGTGCCCGGTTGCGCGCCGCCCTCGCGTTCACGGAGGCCGTGGCCCGCACCGACGCCCTGACTGACCTGCCCAACCGCCGCCGTCTCTACGAGGATTTGCGGACCGCGCTCGCGAGACCGGATCGGAGCGGCGGTGAGGTCGCCCTGCTGCTATGCGACATGGACCGCTTCAAGCTGGTCAACGACGTGCACGGGCACCCGGCGGGCGACCATCTCCTGCAGCTGGTGGCCGCCCGGCTCCGCAGCCTCGTACGCCCGGGCGACCTGATCGCCCGCCTGGGTGGTGACGAATTCGCGCTGGTCGTCCCGCTCGACGCAGCCGCTCAGCCGGGTCCGTCCGGCGAGACAGCGGCCAACCTCGCGCGCCGGATCATCACGGTGCTGAAACAGCCGTTCAAGCTTCCCGACGGAGCCATCGTGCAGATCGGCGTCAGCATCGGCATCGCGATCGCGCGGCCGGAAGATAACAGCGCCGACGCGCTGGTGCGCCGGGCCGACGTTGCGCTATATCGGGCAAAGTCCGACGGCCGCAGCCGTTTCCACTTTTTCGACTCTGGCCTGGACGCTCATATCCAGCAGCGCGCGTCGCTTGAGGGCGACCTACGCCAAGCCATCGCCAATGATCTCTTGGTCCCGCATTTCCAGCCGCTGGTCGATATGGCAACCGAGCGCCTGATCGGCTTCGAGATGCTGGCGCGCTGGCCGCATCCCACCCGCGGCATGGTTCCGCCGGGCGAGTTTGTTCCCATTGCGGAGGATATTGGCCTGATCGGTCCGATGACGGAGTGCCTGCTGCGCCGAGCCTGCCGCATCGCAACAATGTGGTCCCCTGAGCTCCTGCTTGCCTGCAACGTGTCGCCTCTTCAGCTGCGCGACCGCGGCCTTCCCGCGATGGTGCAATCCATCCTGGATGAAACCGGGCTGCCGGCGCACCGCCTCGAACTCGAGATCACTGAGAGCGCGCTGGTCGGCGACATCGACCTAGCCCGCGACCTTCTCGGCGAACTCAAGGCGTTGGGAGTGCGCCTGGCGCTTGACGACTTCGGCACCGGCTATTCCAGCCTGCGGCACCTGCAGATGCTGCCATTCGACAAACTCAAGATCGACGCCAGTTTTGTGCGCGCGATGGACAGCGATATCGAGAGCCGCAAGATCGTCGCCGCCGTGGTGGGCCTCGGCCAAAGCCTCGGTCTGGTCACCGTCGCAGAGGGTGTCGAGGGGGCTGGGACGGCGGCGCTGCTGCGCGATCTCGGCTGCGATATCGGTCAGGGCTGGTTGTTTGGACGCCCTGGGTCGGCAGAGACAATCAGCGCGATGCTGTGTGAGGGCGCGCGCGCCTGAGAGTGCTTGCCCAGCAGGGATTTCGCATCAAGCGACGGGCATGTGGTCGAGGATGTCGGCGAGAACGCGCACGTCCAGCACTGCATCGCGCATGGTGTGGCGCATGGAGTTCTTGCCCGTGACGATGCGGACGGCGTTGAGCGCCACGCGCT
>JANXVC010000051.1 GCA_025351925.1 Rhodospirillales bacterium
GGGACTGTCGCAAGTTTGGGGGTCGTAACATTATCGGGCTTGATTCGGTCGGAAGCGAGGCTCGTGCTGGTCGGTATCAGACACGAAACCGACCCGCCTACGCTACGCGCCACATCGTCCGGTGCCCGACAATGTTACGACCCCCAAACTTGCGACAGTCCCATTGCCGCGGGGCCAAATGTCAAACTGCTGGGCAAGCTCACGGATACGGATGGTCGTCTTCGGTCCGCCGACGCGATCCTCATCCATAGATGAAGCCGTCCGGTTCTCGCGGCCCAGATCACCAGCCGGCTCCCCGACCGCCAGGGACAGGCGATCACCGATATCAGCAAGACACTGGCGCCGGCACCTCGGACATCGCCCATCGGATCCTGAATGGCCCCTGCCAGTTCGACGGTCTGTCGATCGACAACGCTTGATAGGATCGAGAAGAACCGATCGAGCTTGCGTCGTATGCAGTCTCGCTAGCCTGGGAGTGAACGCGGCGAGTACGGGCGACTCAGTATGGCTCATGCGACCCGGCACGGCATCGTTCCCTCGGTAGCATCCGTGCCTGAGTTTAATTTGGCGGAGTTTTGACTTTCAAACGGACGCAGGTGTAATTTCATTTAGGCAACCTGTTCCAGTCAGCTGAGGTGCTGCCCGATGTATCCGCGTTTCGTCGAGCAACGCATTCGGGACGCACTGGCCGACACACGCGTTGTCTTGGTATCGGGGCCACGTCAGTCCGGAAAGACCACCCTTGGCCGGAAGCTCGCAAACGGCGGCATGACCTACCTGACGCTGGACAACGCGACGGTGCTTGATGCTGCCCGCAGCGATCCTGTTGGCTTCGTTCGCGGCCTGGACAGGGCCATCATCGACGAGGTGCAGCGTGCTCCCGGTTTGATGCTGGCGCTCAAGGAGAGCGTGGATGCCGACCGCCGGCCTGGGCGCTTCCTGCTGACGGGTTCGGCCGACCTGATGATGCTGCCCCGTGTCGCGGACTCACTGGCCGGGCGCATGGAGGTGATGCGGCTGTTCCCGCTTGCCCAGTGCGAAATACGGGGCGTCAACTCTGGCTTCCTTTCCGCCGCTTTCGCAGGCGAGGTGCCTCATGTCGCCGAGGCCATGGTCGGCCACGACCTTGTCACGGCTGTCCTGGCCGGCGGCTACCCTGAGGCGCTGACCCGGCGTTCCTGGGTGCGCCGGCAGGATTGGTATGCCGGATATGTCGACGCGATCGTGCAACGCGACGTGCGCGATGTCGCACAGGTGGATCAGCTCCAGCAGATGCCCAAGCTGCTTCGGGTGCTCGGGGAGCATGCCGGGCAGCTCGTGAACTACTCCGGTATCGGCGCTTCGCTGGGCATGAACCATGTCACAACACAGAAGTATGTGGGGGTATTCGAAAGCTTGTTCCTGGTTCGCACATTGCCGCCTTGGCACGACAACCAGCTCAAACGCCTGACAAAGACGCCGAAGCTGCATTTTCTTGACGCGGGGCTGCTTGCCGCCCTGCGCGACCTGACGCCGGACCGGCTGCGCGCCGATCGGACCCCATTTGGAGCGTTGCTGGAGACCTTTGTCTTAGCCGAGCTCCAGAAGCTTGCGAGTTGGGCTGATGGCCGCTTCGAGTTCTCTCACTTCCGCGACAAAGAGCAGAACGAGGTCGACATCATCATTGAAGACCGCCGAGGCCGTGTCGTTGGCATCGAGGTCAAGGCAGCTGCAACGGTCAGCAGTTCGGACTTCAATGGCCTCAGAAAGCTTGCAGATGCATGCGGCGAACGCTTTGTCCTTGGGCTCGTGCTTCACGACCACGACAAGATCGTCCCGTTTGGATCGCGGCTCGCCGCTGCGCCGATCTCTGCCTTGTGGACCTGATCTGCAAGCGCTGCCCCTCACACCACAGCAAGGTCTCGATGCCCCGCCTTTGGCCGGCCGGCGCCACCGCACTCATCATCTTGGCTGGCGTGGTGCCCGTCGCCGCTCAGCCGGTCGTCCGCCTCGATACCCCGGCCAACTCAACAGCTGCGGACAAGAGCGGCTATACCCTGTTCAGCCCGACGCCCGACGGTCTCCTGCGCACCTTCAGCCCGGACCGGCCGACCAAGAGCAACGGACCGCTCACTGTCGACGCCGGACGGTTCCAGTATGAGACCGATCTGGTCAACTACCTCCATTCGAACGTCGGCGGCGTCAGCACGCGGACTTACGTCGCGCTCGATCCAACACTGAAAGTTGGCCTGACCCGGCGCGTGGACCTGGAGCTGCAGTTCAACGGCTACACCAACACGCGCGTGCTGGACCCCGGGGCCACTATGTCGCGGGCCGATGGCGCCGGGGACCTGGTGGTGCGCAGCAAGGTCAACCTGTTCGGCAACGACGGCGGAGCTGCCGCCATGGCGCTCATCCCTTACGTGAAAATCCCCACTGCTGCACGCACGCTGGGCAACAACCAAGTCGAGGTCGGACTGATCGTGCCGATCTCCGTGACGTTGCCCGCAGGCTTCGCGCTTGTGGTGATGCCGGAGATCGATTTGCTGAAGAATAACAACGACGGCGGCAAGCACGTCAATGTCACGGGCATCGTCGATCTCGGTTACAGCATCAACAAGAGACTGACCGTATTCGGCGAGTTGTACTCAGCGGTTGGTGCCGACGCACACAAGCCGCCAGTCTATACGGCCGATGCGGCTGTGGCCTATCTGCTGACTGACTCGATACAGCTCGACGCTGGGGCAAACTTTGGGTTGAACCGGAATGCGCCGAATCTGCAGATTTACACCGGTATCTCGCAGCGGTTTTGAGAGGCAGCGCACCCACAAGCCGGAGCTTAGCGGGGACGGGAGGCTGGTTTTCTGTTGTCCTTCCGACCGCCGCCCGGCGTGAGAATACTGAAAGAGGTGTGGTTCAGAGACTGCCCTTTTTGGGTTACGCAAGGCGTGCGGAAACGGCCGGCCCGCGGGGGCCGGATTTCGATGAGAAGGGTGTGTTGTGCGGGAGGCGGCGAGCCTCCCCGGGTCAAGCTCGTTGGGGCTGAAGCGGTCCCAGGCCCAGCAGGATCAGCCAGTGCGGATGGCCGGTCATCAGCTCCCGTCAGCATGTTGCACGGAGGCGGCTTGTGGTGCAGCAGGGTGGGCTGACGTAAGAGGCTTGCTCCTGACCTGACCCTGGAAACCCACCTTGCCTTTCAAGCTGAACCAAGACCGCCGTCACCACATCCCGCGGCAGAAACACAGGATCACCAACTCGGCTGCTTACGACGCGGCCCTGCGCCAGCGCGGCAGCCTCACCGTATGGTTCACGGACGA
>JANXVC010000059.1 GCA_025351925.1 Rhodospirillales bacterium
CGCTCGCCCAACTCGTCCATCGACCACAACCGTTGCATCCGCTTCTGCCCTTATCCGCACTCAAGCGGGCGACCTTACGGGCCGAAACCGGAACACGTCACCTCAGATGGCCAAATCGCACAGCTTCGCGGTCACTGGGCCTATTCCTGGTCGCTTCGCGCTAACGCGGCGCCATGCGCAGCGCACCGTCGAGGCGGATGACCTCGCCGTTCAGCATTGGATTCTCGCAGATCACCTTGACCATCGCCGCGAATTCCTCCGGCCGGCCCAGCCGCGACGGGAACGGCACCGAACTCGCCAGGCTGGCCTGCGCTTCCTCCGGCAGCCCGGCCATCATCGGCGTAGAAAACAGGCCGGGGGCAATCGTCACCACCCGGATGCCGCTGCGCGCCAGCTCACGCGCGATTGGCAGCGTGAAGCCCGCCACTCCCGCCTTCGACGCGGCATAGGCCGCCTGACCGATCTGTCCGTCGAACGCGGCGATCGACGCCGTGTTGACGATCACCCCGCGCTCGCCGTCCGCACCCGGTGCGGCCCGGGCAATCGCAGCCGCGGCCAGCCGGATCATGTTGAACGTGCCGACCAGGTTCACCGCAATCACCCGGGCGAACGAAGCCAGCGCGTGCGGCCCGTCGCGGCCCAGCACTTTCTCGCCGATCGCGATCCCGGCGCAGTTCGCCAGGCCGTGCAGGCCGCCGAACGCGGCCTCCGCCTCGGCCACCACCGCCTGCGCTGACGCCTCGTTCGTGATGTCGGCCGCAACGAACCGGGCATCGCTGCCGAGTTCCAGCGCCATCGCAGCCCCGGCCGCCTGATTCACGTCGGCGATCACCACTTGGCCGCCGGCCGCGACTACCATGCGGGCGGTGGCGGCACCCAGGCCGGACGCGCCGCCGGTAACGATGAAAACGTGCTCGGCAATCTGCATGGGACGCTCCTGGGATGGGGAACTACTCGGCTGCCGCGGTGGATGATCCCGGCGCCGCGTGGCTCGCTGCGGTTGCGGCGAGCGCCGCAGTGAACAACGCCTCGGCGTCGCCATGCAGCGCGGCGCGCGATGCGTCCCGACTGTAGAACATGTGCCCACCACGGTACACCCGGAGCTGCAGCCGATCTCCCGGGCCGAGCTCCGGCACTTGGTTCAGCAGCAGCTGACTGCCGAAATACGGCGTGACGAGGTCGGTGAGGCCGTGCGCGACCAGCACGCGCGTGGATGGGTCGAGCGCCATGAATTGCCGCATCGCCGTCAGCACCTCTGGCCGGGTCTGGCCGCGGCCGTAGTCCCACTCGCGCGCTGTGGCCTCGTTCAGCAGCTCATACCGCCGCCCCGGCGCGCCGCTGGGCTTCCACTCCAGCCGCGTCGCATACACGTCCAGCATCGCGCTGGTGACGGGTCCGCGCAGCGCGTCGAGGATGGCGTCGGGCGAGTTGTCGTTCGCCGCCGCCGGAAATGGATCTGCTGCCGAAATCGTTGCATCATAGGGGCTTGCGACCCGGCCAGGCTCGCGGTCTCGCGTGAAGGTGCCAATGTCCACCTTGCCCGCACGCCGCCGTACCAACGCAGCGTCAAGCCCGGTCAACGAGGCGACACGGTCGCTGATCCGCTCGACCGCCTCAGCGTCATGCTCGCCGCGCACCAGGTCAAGCAGGTAGTCGGTCCCGGCGTAGCTCTCGACGTCGCGCATCTCGGCCCGGCCAGCGGCGCCGCGGGCAGCGGCGGCCATCGAGGGCAGCCGCATCACCCAGCGCATCGGGTCCCACGGTGCGTCCCGTCCATTGAAGTCCAGCACTGGGGAGACCAGCACCAGGCCGGTGATGCCGACTCCCTGCTCATCCAGCAGCGCCCGCGCCAGCTTGGGGCCGCGGAACCCGCCGTAGCTCTCGCCCACGATGAATTTCGGCGACTGCAGCCGGCTGTTCGCCTCCAGCCAGCGGCGCGCCACGTTGGCCAGCGTGTCGATGTCGCCGTCCACCGAGAGCATGCGCCGCCGCACGTCGTCGCCGGCGAGCACCCGGCTGAAGCCGGTGGTGACCGGGTCGATGAACACCAGGTCGGTGAAATCGAGCCAAGTATCTGCATTATCGACCAGGGCCGGGCGCATGCTGGGGCTGATGCCCGCCGCGAACGGCAGCCGCCAGGGTCCGATCGCCCCAAGGTTCAGCCATGCCGAGGCGGCGCCGGGACCGCCATTTACCGCGAACGTCACCGGCCGGCTGCCCGGCGGCGCGCCCGCGAGCTGAAATGCGGTCACGACGACTTCGGCCTGCGCCGCGCCTTGCTGATTGGCCAATCGGATGGTGCTGACGGTCGCGTTGAACGTCAGGGTGCGGCCGGACAAAGTCAGCGTGTGGGACGTCGTTTTATCTGCGCTGGGCTCTGGCATTGGAGCCCGGGGCACCGCCTCCGCTTCGTGCTCCGCGCCGGGCGGGACGTGCGGATTCTGCGCTGGCGCCGCCACGGGAAGAAGTAGGGCGGCAAGCACCCAAATCGTCGCGTGCTTCATTGCATTTCCCCTTTGGCTGGGCGCTTCGCCCCAACTTGCTGCGCGCTCGTTTAAGCACGCAAGCAGGACCTGATCCAAGACCGCTACAGCCAAACCGGCGGCGGCGGCGACTAGACAAACCGAAAAGGGTGTAAAATCAGCAAAACCGCGGACTGTCCCGGAACTGGCGGCAGCATCTCGGAACGGATTTATGTCCAACGCCTGCTAGACGGCATGGCGGCGGCGTCGCCCCAGCCGATTGACCCAGAGAAGCACGGGTTCTGATCTGTCTAAATGCTTGAAAAAATTGGTGCTGTTGGAGGGGATTGAACTCTCGACCTCTCCCTTACCAAAGGATAGATTTGTCGCCAACAGCTTGTTAAACCGCGGGTTATTCGTTTCGTTTTTGTCCACATAGCCCACATTTCCAAGGTAGATAGCGAGTTTCCAAGGCAAATTGACCTTGGAAACTCGCTAGGCGCCTACCCCCGCTGTTTCGGGCAAGCACGGTCACAGAGCCGCACCATTGTCATAGTCGCACCATAGCCTCGACAGACCGTGCATCGGATGCTGACCAGCGAGAACTCCAGCAAGGCCAGCTCGCCGAACTTCTTTAAGAGCCGTTCGGCTGGAAGCACGCCGCGGTGCCCGCACGCATTGCAGGTCACAAACCGGACCCAGCCCGGCGGGGTGTCGCGGATGCTCCCTACACGCGGCTGCCGGTTCGGTCCTTTCCTCCCATGCGTAGAACGTAAGCAGAACATCTCGCGCTTGTCTAGACGCTGGCACTTTCGGTGCGCCGGAACCTGCCCTTTAACTTAACGCGTTTTCGTGTTGCATAAGTCAGGTCCAGGCCGATACGATATCGATACAGTAGTGTGGGTATGGAGAGGAACATCGATGCCAGAGGTAGGAGTGATGGCCTGGTCGCATGGCGCCCAGCGCCCTGTGATGACTGAGGTAGAATACACCATCGTCCCGCGAGTTGGCGACTTGCTGGACATCCCCGATGCCGAGCGAAGATCAACGGCATATCGTGTCTTTGCCGTGATTGTTCACCCGTTATCAGACGGCGGCCTTGCGGCCGATGTGCATGTCGAGCAGTTAACCCCAGACAGCGGAACTTGCACGACGTATGTCTTTTCGCAACGCCGCGCGACGCTGGGCTAAATACCACACCGTACAGTTTTCTTACCTAAAACGCGCATTCTGGGCAACAACCGAAAAGCCATAGCATCTAGGAGGGTTGCCATCAGCTTCTTTCGACGATATGGATCGTCAGCAAAAAAAAAGGCGACACCCGAAGATGCCGCCGAGTTTAGGGAGGAAACGTCCGCGAGATGGGGTCAACCATCTCGCAGGACGTAACTCGCATTGTTGGCGCCAGAACGCAACGGGAATTTTGTGCGCTGCACTCTGTCGTGATGTGAGTGACCTAAAACACACACTTAACGTAGCAAGCGCCCCTGACTACGCCACCACCAGTGCTGCCGATCGGCAACGATGGCGGCACTGGTGGTGGCATCTTGGTTATCTCCTGATAACCGGAAAGGTTAGCTCCTGAGCGCGGTTTGAAGCGTTCAACCGTTGAAAGCGCGCCCGCCCGCCGCGTTGCATAGCGACGACTGAAATCACAGTCGCGTTTGCAGCAGCGTCGGTAATAACAATGCTGCCGCCCGCAGGAACTTGGTAACAACTAAACGCATTCGGCCCGACTGGGATATCTTGCCCCAGTGCTGCCCAAATAGCGAGGCCATCGCTGGAGATAAGAAGGTCCGGGGAATTAGCGTCAACGGGGGGAAGATAGTAATTGGTTGGATCGGTATCTGTGGTGATTGTGATCATATTGGTTCTTCCTTAGTTATATGCTCAGGAGTAGCTCGGTCCGCCGAATGTTGGTGACATGCGGTTATCAAAACCGGTTTTGCCCGATGGCGGTCTGTTTGCGGCGCTGGCCATGTGCATTACCGTTGTTTCAGCCATCTTCCGACCATCGACATTCAGCGATACATGAATCGGCTGCGGAGCAGCGGGCGGAGCAATGAACGACGACGGGTGACGCAAATCGCGCGGATGCGGTCCGGCGGGTGACGGGCTGCTGCTAAAACCCTGCCACCAATTCGATACACCGTCACCAAGGGGGCCGAAAGCGTTGGGCATCGCGCCCCCGGACGGCGCAGCTTTATTGCCTTGCAACCCCTTGCCGCCGCCGCCCGCGCCTTGCTCGTTGACGATGCCCAGCGACTTAGCAGCCAAGCTCATTGCGATTGGCAAGGCGACCGCAGCCGCAGCAAGCGCCGCCAGCGATCCCGCGCCGGTTCCTGCGACCGTCGCCAGGGCAACTTCGGCGCTGGCACCTGGAGCGAACGGGAGCACGGCGCTTGCCAGGCCGCCGATGCCCTTGAGCAGCGGTGCACCCATGAACAGGATCAATGCGGCATTGCCGGCACCCGTTGCCAGGATGGACAGGGCACCACCTACCAACGTCAAATCTTTGGCTGCGTTAGGGTGCTCCTTGCCCCATGCCGCCAAATCCTTGATGCCCTGGGTCAGCATCTTCAAGCCTTCTAGGGCTGGCCCCATCGCATCGCGCCCGAGCGTCACCAGAAGTTCATTTTCCGCAGCTTTGAACTCGCGCGTTTTTTGTGTCGGATCGTTGTCTTGCATGACCTTTAGCGGGTTGGTCGAAGCCTGACCGACCTTTGCGGATTCCTTGTTGATCCCTTCCATTCCCAGCGTCATCTCAGACAGCCAGCCAAGCCCCGTTTGCCGGCCGCTGAAATCCGAAAGAAACTTGGCAACCGCAAGCTTGTCGTGCTCGTCGATGTGGTTCTTAGCCAGCGCACCGTTTGGCCCGAGCATATACTGACGCACCCATTCGACCGGATTTCGACCGAACTGCTCGAACCCGTGGAATTTTGCCTGCATATTATGGACAGAACCGCCTTTCCATTCGGCGTTCGCGTCCAGTAGCCCCGCCTTCTTTAGCTCATCCGCCGCGTGCTCCGTCATCCTGCCGTTCACGAACTGCTGGAACGTCGCGGCATTGCCCGTGCCGGCGCGTGAACCGCCAAGAGCGGTTAGCAGAGCGGGCGCGTCGCGATACAGAAACTGCTCATCTGCGACCATGCCGGAGACACGGGACTGCTTGGCGAATGCCAGGTAACTCTCCGGGCTTACCCGCCCGCCCGTGCCAACCGCGACCTGTTGAATGGCCGCAAGTTCCTTGTTCAGTGCCTCACCCGAAACCTGATGTGTTACCGGGTCATAAAACCTTTGAAGCAGCTCGACGGACTGGACCGCCGCGAAGGCGCTATCGCCTTTGTGCGCGCCAGGCATATTCGTAAGCACATACTGAATTTGACCCAATGCAGGCGCTGCGGACATCGAGGCTTCGAGGTCGCCAAGCGCCGTGTAGCCCTCGGTAATCGTCTTGATGTTCTGCGCCAGCGTGGTGCCTGGAATATCGCGCACCATCTTTTCGCCAAGCGCGCGCACCCTGGCAATCTGCTCCTTCGTTACCGTAGTATTGAACTGCAGTCCGGACAGCTCCTTGCCGACTTCCATCTCGGGTTTCTGCTCAACCCGGGTAGGGAGTGGCCTGCCCG
>JANXVC010000066.1 GCA_025351925.1 Rhodospirillales bacterium
TGGACTGGCTGCTGGAAGTTGTTCTGATCGTGTTGCTGGGATTGACCCTGCTGCATGCCGTCCGGCTGGAGCGCGCGCTGGGCGGACTCCGCCGCGACCGCGCCTTGCTCGGAGAGGCGGTGGCCGGCTTCGACAACAGCACTCGTCAGGCGGAGACCGGGCTCGGCCGGCTGCACAGCATGACGCAGGAAGCGGCGCTGCAGGTGACCCGGAAGATCGAGGGCGCTGCGGTGCTGAAGGACGACCTGACCTTCCTGGCCGAGCGTGGGGAGCAACTGGCCGACCGCCTAGAGCAGCTCATTCGCGCCGGCCGGACGCTCGACCCCGCACGGGCGCGGGAGCACTCGGTTGCGCCGACCCGCGCCGACCCGGAGCAGCCGCGTCCGCGCAGTAAATCGGAGCGCGACCTGCAGCAGGCGTTGCTGGTGGCGCGATGATGCGTCTTTTGCAGCGGCTTCGGCGCCTGCGTTCGCCGCAGTTTCGCCAATTCAGGCTGCGCCCGCGTGTCCTGCCGCTGGCGATCCTCGGCATGGGCGGGTTGCTGGCCCTGAAAAGCGCACATCTCATCCAGGCCGCCGGCGGTGCCCCGGCGGCGCTCGCCACCGCCAGCCGCGCCGTGCTGCCCCAAGCTCACGCCGCCAGCCACGCGCCGGCAAAGGAGGCCGCTCCCAAGGAGGCTCCCCCAGTCGCAGCAGCCGCCACGCCGCCCGCCGAGCCGCCGGTGAACGAGGCGGAGCGCGCCGTGCTGCTCGACCTCCGCGCCCGCCGCACCGTGCTGGAAGCCCGCGAGCAGGCTTTGGCGAGCCGCGAGGCCATGCAGGCGGCCGCCGACCAGCGTCTGAATGAGCGCGTCATCCAGTTGACCGCCCTGCAGACCCGCCTTGAACAGCTCGACCAGACCCGGCGCGAGCGGGACGACGCGAACTGGCGCGGCCTGGTCAAGACCTATGAGACCATGCGCCCGCGCGACGCCGCGACGATCCTGAACGATCTGGAACCCCCGGTGCTGCTGCAGGTGCTCGACCGCATGAAGGAGGCCAAGGCCGCCGTCGTGCTGGCCGCCATGCAGCCCGACCGCGCCCGCGCCGCGACCGCCGCGCTGGCGCAGTTCCGCAGCCGCTCCGTCGCAGCTCCGGTCCTGGGTCCGCAAGGATGATCGCGCTCCGCTGGATGGCTATATTGCTGCTCATCGCGCCGGCGCTTGCCAACGCGCAGGCTCCGGTGCGGGTCGGCAACTTTCCGGGCTTCGGCCGCGTCGCATTCGAGTTCGCCAACCCGACCGGTTTCGCCGTCGCCGAGGACAACGGACGGCTGCTGGTCACGTTCGAGGGCGCCCCGGCGCTGGCGGCGGTGAAAGGCCGGCCGCGCAACGTCCGCGCGATCCAGGGTACCGCCGGGTCGGCCACCCTGGTGCTGGTGCCCGGCGCCCGCGTCCGCTCATCGCAGAACGGCAATCGCGTCGTGATCGACGTGCTGGACCCCTTGCCGGCCCGCTTGGCGCACAACGCGGCGCGATCGGCGCCAGCCCTGGCGACGCCGCCCGCCGCCGTGGCCACTCCATCCCTGCCTGCAGCAACGGCCTTGCCGGCTGCCGGAGCCGAGGCGCTGCAAGCGGCACCCGTGCTCCCTGTCGTTCAAGAACCACTGCCGGCGCCCATCGCAGCCCAGGCTGTACGGCCGGCCTCCATCTTGATCCCTTTCGAGCCCGGCGTCGGCGCCGCCGCGTTCCGTCGTGCCGAGTTCGGCCTCGTGGTGTTCGACCGCCGCGCCGCGCTCGATCTCACGGCCATCGAAGCCAGCCCGGCCTTCGCCGCCGCCTCGGTGCAGCTCGGCCAGGTCACCACCGTGCTGACAATGCCGCTCGCGGCCGGTCAAAGCTTGGCGCTGATGCGAGAGGCCCAGGGATGGCGCGTGACAGCGGCTGACAATCCCATGCCGGCCTCCCCGATCGACGTCGATCCCAGCCCGGCCGGCGTGCTGTTGAAGCTCGACAACCCCGGCCAGGTCGTGACGGTGGCGGACCCATCCACCGGCCTCGCTTTGCTCGTCGGCACCATCAACCCGGCGGCTGGCGCCTCCGCCGCTGGCAGCGGCCCCGCGATGACGCCCACCCGCCGCGCCCCTGGCTATGCCCTGGCGCCAACCTGGCTCGGCGTCGTGGTCGAGCCGCTTTCTGACCTCATCGAGCTTCATACGGTCGCCAGCGGCTTCATGCTTGCCTCGCCCGGCGTGCCTGCCACGGCCGTGCCGCCCCAGGCTGAGGCCTTCACACGCCGCTTCGACCTGCCGGACCTTCCCGTCGCCGCACTCACGCAGCGGCTGACTGCGCAGATCGCCGCCTCCGCCGCCGCCCCGCCCCGCGCCCGCAGCCGGGACCGGATGGCGGTCGCGCAGAGCATGCTTTCGCTCGGCATGGCGACTGAGGCGCAGGCCGTTCTCGGACTGATCGCCACCGACGACCCAATTGCCGCCGTTGATCCCAACCTGACCGGCCTCATGGCCATCGCTGCCCTGCTCGCCGGCCGCAGCCCGGAGGCCGCCGGCCTCGATGACCCGCGGCTCGACGGCACGGACGACGTCGCCCTCTGGCGCGGCGTGCGCGACGCCATGCGTGAGACCGACGCTCAGGCCGGCCGTGGCCTGGCCCGCCTGCTGCCGCTGGCGAGCGCCTATCCGGCAGCGCTGCGCAGCCGCCTTCGCCCCATGGTCATCGAGGCCGCGGTGATGACGGGGCAGGCGGCGTCGGTTGCCGCGGCCCTGGCCCAGCCGGACGACCCTACGCTTGACTTCGCCCGCGCCCTGCAGCGCGAACGCGACGGCGATACGGCGGGCGCGCTGCTGGCGTTCTATGCGTTGGCCGCCGGGCGGGATCAGCTGACCCAGGTGCGCGCCGGGGTTCGCGCAGCCGAACTTCGGCTCAGGGACGGCGCGCTGACCCCGGCCCAGGCCGCCGACGTGCTGGAGCGTCAGGCCGCCATCTGGCGCGGCGACGCCCGGGAAAGCCGGATGCGCCTGCGCGTCGCCGAGCTGCGCACCGCTGCCGGCGCGTTCCGCCCGGCGCTTGAACTGCTGCGCGATACCGAGCGGCTGTTCCCGGATCAGCAGCCCGCCATCCGCGCCGCCATGGCCTCGGTGTTCCAGACCATGCTGTCCCAGCCGCAGGCGGTGCCGCCGCTTGACCTCGTGATGCTCGCCAGCGACTACGCGGCCCTGCTGCCTGATGGCGCCAATAACGGCCTCGCGGCTCTGCTTGCGGACAAGCTGACGGCGCTTGATCTACCCAGCCGTGCCGTGCCGGTGCTGGCAGCGCTCATGGCCGCAGCGCCCGCCGGCCCGGCGCGTGCCGGCATCGGGGCAAGGCTCGCCCAGATGCAGCTCGACAATGCGGCAGCACCCGCTGCCGAGGCGGCGCTCAGGGAGTCCGACGCTCCTGAACTGCCCGCGCCGCTCATTGAGCAGCGCACCCTGCTGCTGGCCCGCGCCCGCGTCGCGCAGAACGACCTGCCTGGCGCCACCGCCGGCCTGCTGGCGCTTGGCACCGCGGCGGCGGACGACCTTCGCGCCACGCTGCTGACCCAGGCGGCCGACTGGCGCGGCAGCGTCGCCGCATTGTCCGACCTTGCTGCCAAAACCGTCCCGGCCGACGGCCCGCTATCGGACGGCATGCAAGACATCGTGCTGCGGCAGGCAACGTCCGCGGTTCAAGCCAAGGATACGGCGCTGCTGGCTGACCTTCTGCGCCGCCACGGCGCCCGTTTGGCCGGCCCGCACGCCGATCTTTTCCGCCTGCTGACCGCGGCGTCGCTGCACTCGCCGTCTGACCTGCCGCGCACCGCAACTGAGCTCACTTTGGCCCGGGTGCTGCCTGATCGGCTGCAACAGCTATCCGCGCAGAACCTGAAATAAAACTGCAACAATGAGCGGACCTGCGTTTTCGGAGGGACTTAAAGTCTATATTTCACTTGCGGAAAACCCCCCTAAGCCGTATCTCCGTCCGCTCTTGGCCCAAGGGGACGATCCCGTCCAACAGGCTGTCTACTGGTTTGGGGGTACGTGATGAACGCACTTGCTCAACTGGGGATGGTCTCGGAACTTCCGAGCGAAAACCAGACGACGATTGCAAGCTTTCCGTCCTATGAGGGCGAGGACGCAAAGGATTACTTCGTTGAGAGGGACGGCATGAAGTATGCCGGAACGCACCTTCTCGTGGATCTCTGGGGAGCCACCAACTTGGCGGACCCCGCGTTGATCGACATCGCACTCCGCGATGCCGCCGTCAAAGCGGGGGCGACGATCCTCCATAGCCATTTCCACCACTTCACCCCGAATGGTGGAGTGTCGGGTGTGGTCGTGTTGGCCGAAAGCCATATTTCCATCCACACGTGGCCGGAACGCAGTTTCGCCGCGATCGACATTTTCATGTGTGGCGCCTGCAACCCGCATGACGCGATCCCTGTGCTGCGCGATGCGTTCCATCCGGACCGGGTGGATCTCGACGAGCAGCGGCGCGGCCGCGTCTTTTAACCTCGACACAACGCAGCGCGGTCCAGCCCGGCTAAAACCTGGGATGGGCCACGCTGTATTGTGACGTGAGGGGCGCAAACGGCATGACCGAAACCTGGTTCAACGAAACGCTGTATCCCGGATGGGGCCAGCGTTTTCAGGTAACGCGCCTGCTCGCGCAGGTGAAAAGCGACTATCAGGCTATCGAGGTCTTTGAGAGCGCGAGCCACGGCCGCGTGCTGGCGCTGGATGGAGCCATCCAGATCACTGAGGCCGACGAGTTCGTCTATCAAGAGATGCTCGCCCACGTGCCGTTGCTGGCGCATGGCGCGGCCCGGCGCGTGCTGATCATCGGCGCCGGTGACGGCGGAGTGCTGCGCCGGGTGTTGCAGCATCGCACGACGGAGCAGGCCGTCATGGTCGAGATCGACGGCGAGGTCATCCGCCTGTCAAAGGAATTCCTGCCCAGCATTGCCGGTGAAGCATGGGCCGATCCGCGCGCCCAGGTCATCGTCGGAGACGGCATAGCCTACGTCGCCGAGGCGGCGCCGGGCTCATTCGACGTCATCATCGTTGACAGCACCGACCCGGTCGGCGTGGGCGAGGCGCTGTTCACCGACGCGTTCTACGCGGATTGCGCCCGCATCCTGGCGCCGGACGGCCTCGTGGTGAACCAGTGCGGCGTGCCGTTCATGCAGCCGGACGAGCTGCGCGACACCAGCCGCCGCCGGGCCCGCGCCTTCCCGCATGTCTCGGCCTATGTCGCCGCCGTTCCCACCTATGTCGGCGGCCTCATGACCCTCGGCATCGCTGCCAAGGCGCCGGGCATCGGCCAAGTCCCGGTCGAGACGATCAGCGCACGCGCTGTGCAAGCCGGCATTCTGGGCAGGACTCGGTATTGGTCGCCGGAGGTTCATGCCGCCGCGTTTCACTTGCCGCCTTACATTGCCGAGCTTCTCAATCTCGTTTGAAGCCTGCTACGCTCGCGCCCATGAACCTCGCGCTCCGCCAACCTTTGATGACCCGCGATCAGTTCCTAGAGTGGGTCCAGGCGCAGGAGGGTCGTCACGAGTTCGACGGCTTCCAACCGGTTGCCATGACCGGCGGCACAGTCAATCATAGCCGGTGCTTTCGGAATATCCACGTCGCCTTGCGTTCCCGCCTCCGGAACACCGGTTGCGAGGCGCTTGGCCCGGATGTCGGCCTCGCCACGGTCGGCAACGCGGTCCGCTATCCCGATGCCCTGGTGACCTGCGCCAAGTTTCCCGGCACCGCGCTTCTTGTCCCCGGCGTCGTCGTCGTGTTCGAAGTGCTCAGCCCCACCTCCGGCCGCACTGACCGGATCGACAAGCTGCGTGAATACCGCGCTGTCCCATCCATCCAGCGCTACGTGATCCTCGAACACCTCAGCGCCGCCGCCACGGTGTTCTCGCGAAACAACGGCACGGCCGACTGGACCGCTGTCGCACTTACCGCAGACGACACTCTGGAGATGCCCGAGATCGGCATCGCCGTTCCTGTCCGCGAGTTCTACGAAGGCCTGGACCTCCCAGATACCCCGACGTCAGCCGAAACCTAACTCAGGTATCGTCGCCCAACGCCCGCCGACGCAGATCGCGCAGCCGTGCCTGGCCGCCAGGGGTGCGGGGATCGATCTCCAGCAGCTTCTGGTGCGCTGCCAACGCGCCTCGCCAGTCCGACCGCACCTCGGCCATATGCGACAGATCCTGCAACGCCGCGAAGTTGCGTGGCTCGCGCCGCAGCACCTCCTGGATATCCTTGATCGCACCCATGGCGTCTCCCAGCCGTGCGCGGGCCTGCGCCCGCCCGCGCCAACCCTCGATCAGGTCGGGATCAAGATCGAGCGCCGCGTCGAAACTATCCGCCGCGTCGCCAGGTTGGCCGTCACTAAGCTCGCGCGCGCCGCGGACCAGCAGCAGCCGTAGCGCTGGGCTGGCGGCCTCGACCCACTGGGCCCGCACCTGCGCCTCCAGCGCCGCCGCAGCTTCTTCGGTCGGCGCAGCGCGCAACGCCGCAAGCAGGGTGTCCAACGTCGTATTCGGCTTGGCCTGCCCAAAAGCCGGCCCGGCCAGCAGCACCAGCAGAGCCGCCCGCCGCAGCATTAGGCCGGAACCGCCACTGCCGCCGGCAGCCCAACCGGCGCCGGCCCGCCCGCCATCCAGTCCAGCAGCTCGACCGTGTGGATCACCGGCACGCCGCCCGACAGCTGGGTGATGCAGCCGATGTTGCCCGCTGCGATCAGGTCCGGCTTGGTCGCCGCGATGTTGGCGAGCTTGCGTTCCCGCAGCCGCCCGGCGATCTCCGGCTGCACCAGGTTGTAGGTCCCGGCCGAACCGCAGCACAGATGCCCCTCCAGCGGCTCCACTACCGTGAACCCGGCCCGGCGCAGCAGTGCCTTTGGTTGGGTCAGCACGCGCTGCCCATGCTGCAGGCTGCACGCCGCGTGATACGCAACCCGCAGCCCCGGAGCCTCCCGCGTCGGCACGTAGTCCAGGGTCGCCAGATACTCCGAAATGTCCATCGCCAGCGCCGACACCCGCTCGGCCTGCATGGCCCACTCGGCCGGTTCCGACCGGAACATGAAGCCGTAGTCCTTCACCGTCGTGCCGCAGCCGCTGGTGTTCACCAGGATCGCGTCGAGCCCGTCACCCTCGATCTCTCGCGTCCAGCCGGCAATGTTGGCCCGGGCGCTCGCCATTGCCGGGTCGTGCCGGCCCATGTGGTGCGTCAGCGCGCCGCAGCAGCCGACGCCGCGGGCGATCACCACCTCAATCCCCAGCCGCGTCAGCAGCCGGATGGTCGCCTCGTTGATCGACGGCGCCAGCACCGTCTGCGCGCAGCCAGCCAGCAACGCGACCCGACCGCGCCGCGTTCCCTCGGCCTTGTGCACCTGCGGCGACTGCATGTCGCTCGACGGCGGCAGCCGTGCCGGTGCCAAATCCAGCATCGCGTGCACCCGGTCGCCCAGAACGCTGCCCCGCGGGATCAGCCGCCGCACCGGCCGGGCCACCCGGGCGCCCAGCACCGCCATCCGGAACAGCGCAGGACGCGGCAGCACGAGCTGCAGCACGTTGCGCAGCATCCGTTCATGCCAGGGCCGGGTGTAGGTGTTCTCGATGTATTCGCGCGCGTGATCGACGAGGTGCATGTAGTTCACCCCGGACGGACAGGTCGTCATGCAGGCGAGGCAGGAAAGGCAGCGGTCCACGTGCCGCACGACCTCTTCGGTCGCCGGCCGGCCGCTTTCGAGCATGTCCTTGATCAGGTAGATGCGCCCGCGCGGACTATCGAGCTCGTCGCCCAGCAGCACGAATGTCGGGCAGGTCGCAGTGCAGAACCCGCAATGCACACAGGTCCGCAGCACCTGGTTGCTGGAGGCGGTGTTGGGATCGGCGAGCTGCTCAGAGCTGAAATTGGTCTGCATGATGTCCTAAACGCCCATGATGCCTAAACGCCGGCGTACAACCGGCCGGGATTGAGAATGCCTGAGGGGTCCATCGCGGCCTTGACCCGGCGGGTGATGCGCGCCAGTGCCGGAGCCTCTGCCGGGATCACGTCCACCGCCGCGCGCATTGGCTCGGGCGCACGCAGCACGGTCCAGGTGCCGCGTCCGGCGAGCGCCGTGGCCATGACGCTGTCGTGCAATGCTGGCGGTCCTGCAATCCAAACCAGGCCGCCGCCCCAATCCAGAAAACAGCGCGCGCCGGTCGCCTCCAGCGCCGTTATCGCCGCTGGGCCGTTCGAGGGCCGCACGGATACGCGCCAGACCGCGTCACCCGGTTCGGCCCGCAGCGGCATCGCGTCGCGGATGGCGCGCCATGCTGCCCGGCTGGCGCCGTCGTCCAGCAGCACCGGTGTGCCGAATACTGCGAGGTCCGTCGTCAGCCGGCCGAGCCGATACTCGACGCTCCGGGCAAAATCCTCGATCCGCACGACGGCGACGGCGCCGCGTCCCGCCAGCTCCGGCACCCGCTCCGCCGCGTCGGCTGGCAGCCAGGCTGCGCCCGATACCCCATATGGCGAACCCAATGCCGCCGACAGCGCCGCGACGCCCTGCACGGCATCCAGCCCCGGCAGCAGCAGCGAGCCGGTCAGCTCCGCCCGCGGCAGCACCTTCAGCGTCACCTCGGTGAGCACCGCCAGCGTCCCGTAGCTGCCGGTCAGCAACTTGCACAGGTCGAGCCCTGTCACGTTCTTCAGCACGCGCCCGCCGGACCGGATCACCTCGCCGGCGCCGTTCACCGCGCGCACCCCCATCACGTGGTCGCGCATCGCCCCCCAGGCGACCCGGCGCGGACCCGACAAATTGGTCGCCACCACCCCGCCCAGCGTCTGCACGCCTTCAGTGCCCAACAAAGCCGAGAGGTCCGGCGGCTCGGCGATGATCCCCTGGCCGCCCTCGGCGAGCTTCGCCTCAAGGTCGGGGATGGTGATGCCCGCCCCCGCCGAGATGATCAGCTCCTGCGGCGAATACAGCGACACGTCCGTCAAGTTGCGGGTGGACAGCCCGCGCGCCGCCTGCACCGGGCGCAGCATCCCAGCCTTAGTGCCGCGTCCCTGGATCAGCAGCGGCTCGTTCGCCGCCCGCGCCGCCAGGATCGCCTCGACGACCCCGCTTTCATGCGCAGGCGCCAGCGCGGCACTCATGGCCCAGGCCTCACACGGCCGCTCAGGCCGCGACAGGCATGGCGGTCCCGGGCATGGCGGTCACCGGCATATCGACCAGCGGAAATACCTTGCTCGGGTTCAGCAGCCAGTCCGGGTCGAATGCCGACTTGATCCGCCGCTGCTGGTCCAGCTCGATGTCGGTGAACTGCACCCGCATCAGCTCACGCTTCTCGACGCCCACGCCGTGCTCGCCCGTGAGGCAGCCGCCAACCTCGACGCACAGCTTCAGGATGTCGGCGCCGAACGCCTCCGCATGCTCAAAATTTCCGGCCAAGTTGGCGTCGAACATGATCAGCGGATGCAGGTTGCCGTCGCCGGCGTGGAAGATGTTGGCAACCTTGAGCCCATAGGCATCGCTCATCTCGCCGATGCGCCGCAGCACGAACGGCAGCTGCCCGGTCGGGATCGTGCCGTCCATGCACAAATAGTCCGGGCTGATCCGCCCCACCGCGCCGAATGCCCCCTTGCGGCCCTTCCAGATGGCGATGCTCTCCTCCGCCGACTGGCTGACCCGCAGGCTGATCGGATGGAACGGCTCGCACAGCGCCGCGATCCGGCCCAGCAGGTCGTCCTGCTCGGCGACGCTGCCCTCTACCTCGATGATCAGCAGCGCCTCCGCATCGAGGGGATAGCCGGCATGGGCGAACGCCTCGCAGGCGTGGATGGCCGGGCGGTCCATGAACTCCAGCGCCACCGGGATGATGCCGGAGCCGATGATCGCATCGACCGCGCGCCCCGCCGTCTCGTTGGCGTCGAACGCCACCAGCATCGCCCGCGCGCCCTCCGGCGCCCGTAGGATGCGCACCGTGACCTCGGTCACCATCGCCAGCATGCCCTCGCTGCCGGTCATCAGCCCGAGCCAGTCATAGCCGGCCGCGTCGAGATGCGCGCCGCCAATGTCGAGCACGTCGCCCTCCATCGTCACGATCTTCAGGCCCAGCAGGTTGTTGGCCGTCACACCGTACTTCAGGCAGTGCGCCCCGCCCGAGTTCATACCGACATTGCCGCCGATCATGCAGGCGAGCTGGCTGCTGGGATCGGGCGCGTAGAAGAAGCCCTCTGCCGACACCGCGTTGGTGATGCCGATGTTGGTGACGCCGGCCTGCACCGTGGCGCAGCGGTCGCCGTAGTCGATGTCGAGGATGCGGTTCATCCGCATCAGCCCGATCACGACGCTGTCCGCCATCGGCAGCGCGCCGCCCGATAGGCTGGTCCCAGCGCCGCGCGGCACCACGCGCACGCCATTCTTGTGACAAAACGCCAACACGGCCGCGACCTGCTCGGTGGTCTCGGGCAGCACGACGGCAAGCGGAATTTGGCGGTAGGCCGGCAGCCCGTCGGTCTCATAGGGCTTGAGCCGCAGCTCCTCACTGATGAGGCCGGACGCGGGCACCAACGCGCGCAGCCCGGCGATGATCTCGGGTCGCCGGGCGATGATGTCGGCCTTGGGCGGCGGTTGCGCGATCATGCTGAGTTCCCCCGGTTGATTTACGCAAACATGGAACCGGTCAGCGATGTCGGCAAGACGCAAAACACCCCGAAACAACGTCCCGGGGTGCGTTCAGCGCAGCAGGATGACGGAGTTTAGCCCTGGCGGGCCTTCATACGCGGATTTTTCTTGTTGATCACATAGACACGGCCATGTCGGCGCACTACGCGGCAGTTCTTATCGCGAAGCTTGGCCGACTTCAGGCTGTTGCGGATCTTCATGACACGACCTTCGAGGCCTGCAGGCCTGGGTTGAAAATGAATTTGGACGGATGGCGCTGGTTACTGGCCGGGGCGGACAGTGTCAAGGCAGGGCGCTCAGCCGAACTCCGTCAATACATAACGCACGACCTCATCGCCCACGACGCTGGGTTTGTGACGGTGCGCCGTGCCGGCTGGGATATGCAGCATGTCGCCCGGCCCTGCCTCGACGGCGTGGTCGTCAAATTGGTAACGGATGCGGCCGGCCAGCACGAAAATGCTATGGCCCCTATTGCACCAAGCGACCTCCGGTCCGCCGGGCGCGCGCTCCTGATAGCAGAGCGCTATGCCGAAACTCGATAGCGCCTCCCGCACTCGCAGTCCGTTGCCGACGGGCAGCAAAGAGTGATCGGCGGCGCGAAACAGGTAAGGACTTTCGGCCATTCCGCAACGATAGCCGCGCCGGGCCGGCAGGTCCAGGTTTTCGGCCGCAAGCCTGCCGAACCCCGGTCTTCCCGCCCATATCTGCGGTCGCCACCATTAGGATACCCAAGATGAACGACCGCGCCACCTGGACCGCGTTCCTGCTGATGTGCTTCGCACTCGTCGGCCTGACCGGCCTGTTCGCGACCTACGCCACCACGATCCCGCTGGAGCGCGCGCTGATCCGCACTGGCGTGCTCGATCAGGTGCTGGCCGCCGACCGCATGCCCGATGCGCCGGCGCGGCTTGCCGCCCTGCGTCCCGCCCTCGGCCCGAACGCCGACGCCGTGCTGTCCGGCCCTGGCGACCTATGGGACCGCGTCGCCGCCGAACGGCTGGTTGTGCTGGACGAGCAGGGGCGCGAGGCCCGCAGCGTCGCGCACCGCACCCGCGTCCTAGTCGGCATCGTGACGCTGATGGCGGCGCTTGTCGGTGCCGGGATCATGGCCCTGGCGTCCCGCCGTCCCGCCGCGGAGCGGTAGCGCCCTGCCTCGGCGCCGAGCGCCGGGGGATAATTGCCGAATTGCACCAGCACCGCCAGTACCGTCATCGGCACGACCCCGGTTGGCTTTCAGGCCGGGGACACCCTCCACCTCGGCGGCTTTCAGATCGCAGTGTTAAATATCCATTATGACGCCCCCTTGCGTGTCCTCACCCTCAACAACAGCAACGGTTCGGTTGCGGCGCAGTCTTCCACGCCGGCGACTGCGTGACATTGTGGGGCTTCGTGCCGGGCCAGAGCACCTTGGCTTGGGCCGCCAATGACGGCATGCCGGGCTACACCGGAGCCACGATCCATTTGGCGTTCGCTGGCGCCGGCTCGCCGATCAACGGCTCCGTCAGCTTTGTCGGTCTCAGCCTCGCCGATGCCCAGAATAAGCTCAGCCTCACGCCGGGCAGCGTGGGCGGGCGGAGCTACCTCTCGGCGCACTACAACGGATAGCCGCCGTGCAACCGCCGCCGCGCTGCGCGTTTTGACTCCGGACAACCCCGATAGGACCCACGCCATGCAGCAGCCGCATACCGAAGAGACCATCGAGCACACCGACGGTCAGCAGGACACGGGAAACCACAAGAAACCCGGCGCTCCCGACGCTGGGGGCGCCGACAAGGTGGGCGGCACCCGCGCCGGCGCCGAAAACCTGGAGCCGTCGGAGACCGAGAAGCCGTCGGATACGCCGGCCTAGCAAGCCATCCACTCGGGGACCGTCAGCCCGCCTGGCGGTCCCGCACCATTACACAGTCGAACTCGACCGCCCGGTGGTCGCCGTCTGTCGAGACCAGGAACAGGTCGGCGATTGCGAAACCGAGCACAGCAAAGGCGTCGATTGACGCCTGCATCGACCGGCCGCCGACATGTTTCTGCTGCAGCGAAACCGCGGTCGCCGGCGCATCGAAGGGGTTAAACACCGGATTTTGCGTGACGTTGAGTGGCATCATTCCCGCCTCAGCGCCGAGCGCCATGGAAAAGATGATCCAGGCCAGGTCTTCCATCGCACGCTGCAGCAGGCCAGCAGCCAAGATAGGGTTGGGCTCGAACGAGAAGATCGGCCCGGTAAACCCGGTCTCACGGCGCATCTGATCGCGGAACTGCCCGGCATTGGCGCCGACGTCGATCACCGACGTGATGCCGAAATGCTGGAACAAGCCCTGAAGCCGGCGGGTGTAGGGCAGGGACTCCATCCGCCAGGTCGCCGTCATGTCGAACCCGGCATGGCCGGCAAGCTGTTCCGTTACGGATTTGAACATCGAACTGGCTCCGCGGCCATCGATCACGCGTGCATAGCTCGTCCATTAGGACAAAGAAACAATTGCTAAGAGCCGCACTCGATGTCTGGTCGTCTTAAGGAATCCTTCACCCATCCCGTGGTAGTTGGCGCGGATCGTGCTATGAGACGCGCCACACCCCGAACGGGGGACATCCGTGCATCGTGAGGAAACATCTATGCGACCAAACCGCCGCAACCTGCTGCTGGCCGCCGCTGCGCTTTCGACCGTGCTGTCGTTTGGCGCGGCACGGGCTCAAGCGCCGATCAAGATCGGCCTGACCGGACCGTTCACCGGCGGCTCGTCCAGCATGGGCGTCTCGATGCGGGACGGCGTGAAGCTCGCGATCGCCGAGATCAACAAGGCCGGCGGCGTGCTGGGCCGGCCGCTGGTGGCGGTCGAGCGCGATGACGAGGCGCGCAACGAAGTCGGCGTGCAGATCGCCCAGGAGCTCATTAATAAGGAGCGCGTGGTCGCGACGCTCGGCTTCATCAACACCGGCGTCGCGCTGGCGTCGCAGCGCTTCTACCAGGAAGCCGAGATCCCCGTGATCAACAACGTCGCCACCGGCACGGTGATCGCGCAGCAGTTCGCCGCCCCGAAGGAAAAGACCAACTACGTCTTCCGCACCTCGGCCAACGACATCATTCAGTCGGGCATGATCGTGGATGAGGCAGTGACCCGGCGCGGCTTCAAGAAGCCCGCCATCCTCGCCGACAGCACCAACTACGGTCAGCTCGGCCGCGAGGACCTGGAGCGCGCGCTGACCGCCAAGGGCGTGAAGGCGGTGGCTGTCGAGAAGTTCAACATCAAGGACACCGACATGACCGCGCAGCTGCTGCGCGCAAAGGAGGCCGGGGCCGACGTCATCCTCACCTACGGCATCGGGCCGGAGCTGGCGCAGATTGCCAACGGCCAGGCGAAGCTCGGCTGGAAGGTGCCGCTGATCGGCAGCTGGACGCTGAGCATGAGCAGCTTCATCGACACCGCGGGGCCAAACGGCGACGGCGCGGTGATGCCGCAGACCTTCATCCAGCTACCCAACACCCCGAAGCGCAAGGCGTTCATCGAGGCGTATCAAGCCGCCTACAAGACTGAGCGCATGCCGTCCCCGGTTTCGGCCTCGCAGGGCTATGACAGCGTGCTGCTGCTGGCCGCCGCAATCAAGCAGGCGGGCAGCACGGACGGCCCGAAGATCCGCGCGGCGCTCGAAGACCTGAAGGAGAAGGTGGACGGCGTCGTCACCGTGTACGACCGCCCGTTCACCGCGACGGACCACGAGGCGATCAGCGGCAACATCCCGGTGTTCGGCCTGGTAAAGGACGGCCGGGTCGTGCCGGCGCATGAGGAGGATGTGGCCGGCGACAAGGCGCTCCGCACCAAGCCGCGCGTCTAGCGTCCGTCCCGAGCGGGATCACCGCCCGATGCAGATCCTTGCGCAGCTCCTGGTCAGCGGCGTCGCCGTCGGCATGATCTACGGCGTGATCGCCTTCGGCTATCAGCTCACCTTCGCCACCTCGAAGACGCTGAACTTCGGCCAGGGCGAGGCGCTGATGCTTGGCGCGCTCGTCGGCCTCACCGTCGCGGGCTTCGTCGGCTACTGGGTCATGCTGCCGATCGTGCTGGCGTTCGGCCTATTTCAGGGCGCCGTCGTCGAGCGGTTGGGCGTGCGTCAGGCGATCAAGAGCAAGTCCGAGAGCGGCTGGATCATGGCGACGATCGCGCTCGGCATCATCTTCAAAAACCTTGCGGAGAACGTCTGGGGCCGCGACGACCTCAAGTTCCCCAGCCCGATCGGCGAGGGCGCGATCGAGTTCATGGG
>JANXVC010000348.1 GCA_025351925.1 Rhodospirillales bacterium
AGCGCGTGGCGCTCAACGCCGTCCGCATCGTCACGGGCAAGAACTCCATGCGCCACACCATGCGCGATGCAGTGCTGGACGTGCGCGTTCTCGCCGACATCCTCGACCACATGCCCGTCGCTTGATGCGAAATCCCTGCGGTTATCGCGCTGTGGTATGCAGAAGGCGTGCCGATGATGGCCGGAACCGACGGCAAGGGAGACATTCCCGGGCAGGCTTTGCAGCAGGAGTTTGCCGGACTGGCCAAAGCCGGGCTGTCACCATTGAAAATCCTTCAGATGACAACGGTCGAACCCGCCCGTTTCCTTGGCCGCACGCAGAGCATGGGTAGGATCGCACCCGGGATGGGGGCTGACATCGTATTGCTGACCGCCGATCCACTCGCTCGCGTCGAGAACCTGGGCGCTGTCTCCGCCGTGGTTCGCGGCGGCAGATATTTTCCACGCGGGACATTGGATCAAATCGTAAGCGATATGCAAACTCGTCATTGACATTCTACACGCCACCAGCACTCAAAAAGATGACCCGGATAATGGTAGCTGCGCGCCGATGCCGTGGAATGCCGTTAGAAACACTGTAGTAGACCATGTTCGGCTGCTATCATGTGCGCCCCAGACGTCTGCTTTCAGGTGCTGCGAAACGGGCTCTGCGTGGCCGGCATGGGCGCAGAGCAGTCAGACCGACCATTACGACGCACGGTGATCTCTCCACCTAAAACCGACCCCACTAACGGAGCAAAATTTGGCAACACTACTTTGACACGCCAAGACAACCGCTCTGCAACCCGATCAAAACCTCAATGAAGAACTACTCGGTGATCTCGTACGTCACGACATCAAACTTGGCCAACCACGCCGGGCCGAAATTAGTCACCAGGGCCACGTCGGTAGCGTCCCGGCCCCGCGCCATCAGCAGACGCCCCAGCCGCGGCGTGTTGAAGCGCGCGTCGAAGGTATACCAGCGCCCACCCTCGGGCCCGTCCAGGAACACCTCGAACCACGCGGAAAAGTCCATCGGCGCATCGGCCGGCGGGATACGGATGTCACCCAAGTAGCCCGTGCAGTAGCGCGCGGGAATGTTCATGCAGCGGCATAGCGTGACGGCGAGGTGGGCGAAGTCGCGGCATACGCCGCGGCGCTCGTCATAGGCGTTGCGCGCCGTCTTGTCGGGCCGGGCGTGCTCGTATCCGAAAGCGATCCGGTCGTTCGTGAAGTCGCAGATCGCCTGCACCCGCGCCCAGCCAGGCTCGATCGAACCGAACAGCGACCATGCCGTCTCATGCAGCAGGTCGGTGTCGCAGTAGCGGCTGCCCAGCAAATATACCAAGGTGCCGGACGGCAGCTCGTCCACCGGAAGCTGTTTTGCCTCGGGGACCGTGATGTCGGGAATGCCCGAGTCCTGCACCTCGAATGACGTCGAGATCACCAGCGGTCCCTTTGGCGCCACGATCCGGTGGCAGATGTTGCCGAAATCGTCGGTGTAGCGGCGGGCCTCGATCTCCGGCTCGAACTTGAGCACCTGCGGCGTCAGCAGGTCCGCCTCGCGCGACGGATGCACGCTCAGCAGCAGCAGCATCGGCACCGGGTGCGGGCAGTCATAGGCGATCGTGAAGCCGGCCTGGATACGGATCATGGAAACCTCTTCGGGGTCTTCTGGAAATTCATCGCTGAACAGTCATGGGCCAAGAAATCATTGCCGGTCGCTGTCGTCCGAAGTCACCTTAATCGCAACCTCCATGCCGAGGCAGTCCGTGGCCGCCCCGCTCCAGCTTCCCGATAGCGGGACCGCATGCTGGGCGTCACGCACCACGGCGACGCGGATCAGGTCGCGGTTGCCGACAATGTTGTTGGTCGGATCGAACTCCACCCAACCGGCGCCGGGCAGGTAAACCTGAAGCCAGGCATGGGTGTTGCCGCCGCCATGGTGCTCAAGCGCGCCCGGCTTGTCACGGCTTGGTACATAGATATAGCCGCTGACGAAGCGCGCGGCAAAGCCGAGGCAGCGGACCGCCTCCATCATAAGCACTGCGAAGTCCCGGCAGGTGCCGGTGCCGAGGCGCAGCGTCACGATGGGAGGCTGGATGCCGGCCTCCTGCCTGACCTGGTAGGTGAATTGCCGCCGGATTCGATGGGTCATCGCGGTCAGCATCGCCAGCGTGTCGGTGGGTCCGTCGGTACGCAGGAATGAGCGCGCCCAATGGTCGAGCTGATGCGACGGGTCCGGGTAGTGCCGCTCGATGGAGCGCAGCAGGTCCGCCATCTCGTCAGGGTCGTAGCTGAACGGATAGACGCGGGCGTAGTCCTCCAGGCACGGCTCGATGGTCGAGGCGTCCTGCTGGGCGTGCTCCAGCCGCAGCGTGCTGACGAACGTCAGCTCCCGCGCCCGGCCGCCGAAGCGGGCGATGGCGACGTTGTTGCCGAACACGTCATGCACCCAGCGCAGCTGAACCGGCTTCGGCGTGATGTCCAGCTGCGCATCGAGGTGCCGCTGGTCGTGGCTGTCACGCGGACGGAGCATCATGCGGTGCTCGCCGAATGCGACGGGCCGGCGGTAGCGGTAGGTTGTCCGGTGATGAACGGTCAGAACTGACAAGGCGCGCCGGGTCTTTGCCGTGATGGGCGATTCTTCATACGATGAGACTACCATCCGACCGCCATGCTGCAAATCCATGCGATCGGTTACGCAATGCCCATGCCATTATATCCGACCCATGTCAGCATCGTGAACGCAGACCGAGCTGGGCTAAACTGCCGAAACGGCAGGCGGTCAGCGCTTCTGGTTATACACATCCACGCAGACGGCGCCGAGCAGCACGAGGCCCTTGATGACCTGCTGGTAGTCGATGCCGATGCCGAGGATCGACATGCCGTTGTTCATCACGCCCATGATGAACGCGCCGATGATGGCGCCGGTGACCTGACCCACGCCGCCATAGGCCGATGCGCCGCCGATGAAGCAGGCGGCGATGGTGTCGAGCTCGAAGCCGACCCCGGCCTTGGGCGTCGCCGTGTTGAGCCGGGCGGCGAAGATGAGGCCGGCCAGCGCCGCCAGCACGCCCATGTTGACGAAGGTGAAGAACGTCAGCCGCTCGGTGCCGATGCCCGACAGCTTTGCCGCCTTCTCGTTGCCGCCGACCGCGTAGATCTGCCGTCCTATGGTGGTGCGGGTGGTGACGAAGGCATACAGCGCGATCAGCACCGCCATGATGACGAGGACGTTCGGCAGGCCGCGATGCGAGATGATCAGGTAGGTCAGGGTGCAGATCGCCGCCAGCATCAGCACGTTCTTCCCGACGAAGAAGCCGAACGGCTCGGCCTCGATGCCGTGCTTTTCGCGGCGGGCCCGGTTGCGGACGTTGAGATAGACCAGCACCAGCGCGAGCGCCACGCCAATCAGCATCGAGGACAGGCGGAAGCCGTCGATCTCGGGCAGGAACTCCGGCAGGAAGCCCGAGGAGAGCCGCTGGAACGTCGTGGGGAACGGACCCACCGACTGGCCGCTGAGCGTCGCGAGCATCAGCCCGCGAAACACCAGCATCCCCGCCAGTGTCACGATGAAGGCGGGGATCTTGAAATAGGCGACCCAGTAGCCCTGCGCGGCGCCGATCAGCCCGCCCGCCACCAGGCAGATGATCGACGCCGGGATGAACGGGATTTGGTACTGCACCATCATCACCGCCGCCAGCGCGCCGATGAACCCGGCGACCGAGCCGACGGACAGGTCGATATGGCCCGTCACGATGACCAGCAGCATGCCGAGCGCCATGATGGCGATGTAGCTGTTTTGCAGCACGAGGTTGGTGAGGTTGAGCGGACGCAGCAGGGTGCCGTTGGTCGCAATCTCGAAGAACAGCATGATGGCGAACAGCGACAGCAGCATGCCGTACTGGCGCAGGTTGGCCTTGATGAAGCCGCGCTGGCCGGGCCGGGCGATCGGCGTGACGGTGATGTCGCTCATGGTTGCTCCCCTTTGCGCATGATCGAGCGCATTATTTTCTCTTGTGACGCCTCGGCCCGCGAGAACTCGCCGACGAAGGCGCCCTCGTTCATCACGCAGATGCGGTCGCAGATGCCCAGCAGCTCCGGCATCTCCGACGAGATGACGACGACGCCCTTGCCGGCGTCGGCCAGCGTGTTGATGATCTGGTAGATCTCGTATTTGGCGCCGACGTCGATGCCCCGCGTCGGCTCGTCCAGGATCAGCACCTCCGGGTCGGAGAACAGCCACTTCGACAGCACGACCTTCTGCTGGTTGCCGCCCGAGAGGTTGCCGCTTTCCTGATACACGCTGGAACAGCGGATGCGCATGCGGCCGCGGTAGTCGTCGGCGACCACCAGCTCGCGCATGTCGTCGATAACCATGCCGCTCGACACGCCGCCGAGGTTCGCCAGCGTCACGTTCTTGCGGATGTCCTCGCCGAG
>JANXVC010000091.1 GCA_025351925.1 Rhodospirillales bacterium
CAGACACCCACGTGCCGTCCGGCCGCTGGCGTTCGGCGATCGACCAGTCGCGCAGCCGAAAATTGGCGACGCCCTGGATGGTCCAGGTGTTGTGGTCGTCCTCGGCCGTGCCGCCGACGCCGCCAGTCAGCCGCCCCGGCAGGCCGCCCGCGTCCAGCCGCGCCGTGATGCTTCGCTCGGTGCCGCCGTCCACCCGGTATTCGGCCTGGCTGCTCTTTAGATATAGCGGCCCAAGCAGCCGCCGGGACAGAAACAGGAAGTGCGACACGACCTCCCGCGTGAAGCCACCCTCGGCCGCGCCATCGAGCCACGCCGCCGCGCCCTGCTGCCAGGGGCGAGGCCAGGTCGCAAAGCCGACGTCGATTGCAAAACCGCGCGGCGCGCCGGCGACGTTGTCGCGCAGCCAGCCATGCAGGCGCTCGACCGCCGGAGATGAGGCGAAGGGAAAGTTGACCGCGATCCGGGCGGCGCCCGCTTCCCTTGCGAAAGCGTCCGCGTCTGCAAGGTCCACCGCCAGCGGCTTTTCCAGAAATACCGCGCGCCCGGCGGCGGCGGTAGCGCGGGCATAGCCGAGATGGCTGGCGGGCGGCGTCGCGACATAGACGCAGTCAGCGCCTTCTATGACCGCCTCGGCCGACGCAGCCCGCGGAACGCCCGGCAGCTGCGCCGCGAGCCGCTCAAGCGCGGCCGGCGCCTGATCCCAAATGCCGGTCACGTGCACCACGTCTCCCGCATGGTCCAGCGCCGCCCGCAGCAGCCGCTCGCCCATGATCCCGGCGCCGATGATGCCCATTCCGATCGTCATGCTGCGGTCCCAAGCTCCCTGCCATGCGCGCCCGTGTTAGGATATAGGGACGGGCCAACGTTCAGGACAGCATCATGCGCCCATCCGGCCGCTCCGCCGACGCTTTGCGAGACGTCTCCTTCATGACGGGCTTCGCCCATCACGCCGAGGGGTCGTGCCTGATCCGCATGGGGGGAACCGAGGTCCTGTGCACCGCGAGCGTCGAGGGCCGCGTCCCTGGCTTCCTGCGCGGCACCGGGCTGGGCTGGGTCACCGCAGAGTACGGCATGCTGCCGCGCGCGACCCACACCCGCGGCGACCGCGAGGCGGCGCGCGGCAAGCAGTCCGGCCGTACCCAGGAAATCCAGCGCCTGATCGGCCGCAGCCTGCGCGCCGTGGTGGACCGCTCGGCGATGGGCGAGTGCAGCATCACGCTCGACTGCGACGTGCTGAACGCCGATGGCGGCACGCGCTGCGCCAGCATCACCGGGGCTTGGGTCGCGCTGAGCCTCGCTTTCCGGCATTTGGAGCGGAACCGGGTCATTGCGAAATCGCCAATGTCCGGTCAGGTCGCCGCGGTGAGCTGCGGCCTGGTGGACGGCAGCGCTGTGCTGGACCTCGACTACGCCGAGGACAGCAACGCCGAAGCTGACGCCAACTTCGTGCTGACCGAAGGCGGCGGCATCGTGGAGATTCAGGGCACGGCGGAGAAGGCTCCGTTCTCCGAGGAGCAGTTTTCGCAGCTTATGCAACTCGCCAAGCAGGGCACGGCGCGGCTGTATGAGCTGCAGCGGGCGGCGCTCGCCTGATGCGTCGCCTCTCCCAAGGCGCGCGCTTGGTGCTGGCCACCCACAACCCGGGTAAGGTGCGGGAACTCGCGGACCTGCTGCAGCCGCACGGGGTGGAGGTGGTGTCGGCCGGGGCACTCGGCCTGCCGGAGCCGGAGGAGGACGCGCCGGACTTCGCTGGGAACGCACGGCTGAAGGCATTAGCGGCGGCGATTGGGTCTGGCCTGCCGGCCCTGGCGGACGACTCGGGTTTTTCTGCGGCTGCGCTGGGTGGCGCTCCCGGGGTCCTGTCTGCCCGATGGGCCGGGCCGCAGAAAAACTTCACCATGGCCATGGAACGGGTGCATCGCGAGATGGCCGGGAGCGCCGATGATCGCGCCTGGTTTACCTGCGCGCTGTGCATGGCCTGGCCGGACGGCGAGACGGCGACGTTCCTGGGCCGGGTCGAGGGCACCGTCGTTTGGCCACCGCGCGGTGCGCATGGCTTCGGCTACGACCCGATCTTCGTGCCGTTGGGGGGTATGAGGACCTATGGCGAGATGGACCCTGCGCATAAGCACGCGACCAGTCACCGCGCCCGAGCGATGGCGCAGGCGCTGCTGAGCTGTTTTCTCCCGGCCTAATCCAGGATTGCTACATCGACACCATATCGACGCAACAGGGCTTCAATTCAGCAGAGAGACCAGCCCATGAGCGACCAGACAATACCCGGTACTCTGAATCTTCGCGAGCAGATCGCGCGGATCGATCTGGCGATTGAGGAGGCTGCAAAGCTGCGCGTTGAAGCGGGAAAGCTGAATGCTGAGCGCGACAAACTAAATGTTGAACGCGAGAAACTGAGCATTGAGCGCGAAAAACTGGGCGCCGAGCGCGACAAGATGACCGTTGAACAGATGAAGCTACTACGGGACCGGGCCGTGATGCCATGGCAGGCTATCGCCGCCGTCCTGGTCGCAGGCGGGGCTGTGGTCGGTGCCACCCTTGCCGTGCTCCGGGCCATGGGCCTGTTGCAATAAACATCACGATGGACCCGATCGCCCTCTACATCCATTGGCCGTTCTGCCTCGCCAAGTGCCCATACTGCGACTTCAACAGCCATGTCCGCGAGCGCATCCCACAGGTCCGGTTCGCCAGCGCGCTGCGCACCGAGCTGGCGTGGGAGGCGGCACGACTCGGACGTCGCCCGCTCGCCTCGATCTTCTTCGGCGGCGGCACCCCGAGCCTCATGGACCCCGCCACCGTCGCCGACCTGATCGCCGACGCCATCCGGCTGTTCGATCCGCTGCCGGACATTGAGATCACGCTCGAGGCCAACCCGACCAGCGTGGAACTCAGGAAACTCGCCGCGTTCCGCGAGGCTGGGGTGAACCGCGCCTCGCTCGGCATCCAAAGCCTGGACGGGAACGCGCTCCGCCTGCTGGGCCGAGAGCATTCGGCGGCGCAGGCCATCACGGCGCTTGAGGCGGCGCGTGCCACCTTCCCGCGCGTGTCGTTCGACCTGATCTATGCGCGTCCTGGTCAGTCTGTCGCGGCCTGGCAGTCCGAGCTGGACCATGCGCTGACGCTGTGCGCCGACCACCTTTCGCTCTATCAACTCACCATCGAGCCCGGCACCGGCTTTGAGGCGCTGCACCGACGAGGCGAGCTGGTGCTGCCGGACGATGAGCTGGCCGCCGAGCTGTACGTCGCCACCGCGGACGCCTGCGCCCGGCACGGGTTGCTGCCCTACGAGGTCTCCAACCTCGCGCGGCCCGGCGCCGAGAGCCGGCACAACCTCGCCTACTGGCGCTATGCCGACTACGCCGGAATCGGGCCGGGTGCGCATGGCCGGGTGACGCTCGGCGACGACCTTGTGGCCACGCGGCGCCACCGCGCGCCGGAGCCCTGGGCCGACCGGGTGGAGCGCCAAGGTCACGGCAGCACCGCCGAGGAGCGTATCGCCCCCCGGGACCGCGCGCGAGAGATGCTGCTGATGGGGCTTCGCCTCACGGAGGGCATCGACCCCGTCCGGTTCGCCGCGCGTACTGGCATGGCACTTGAGGCAGCGCTCGACGCCGATGTGCTGGAGCAGGCGATCGAGGCGGGCTACCTCACCCATGGCGCCGGGCGGTTGACTGCCACGGCCGAGGGGCGGCTGCGGCTCGATTCGTTGCTTGCACGGCTGGTAAATTAGCCAGGCGCTTGTCCGGCGGCCCGCCCTGCCCTACCTGAGCAGGCATGAGCACCGAACCGAACATGCCCACCGACGAGGATCCCGCTTTGCAGGATGACGCCCGGGCCCACGCCGTTGAGCCGCATGAACCTGGGCCGCATCAACCTGGGCCACATGAGGCCGGCCAGCACGAGCAGCCGGACCACGCGGCTGAGATCGCCCGGCTGACCGCGGAGCGCGACGACATGCGCGACCGTTGGATCCGGGCGGAGGCCGAGATGGCCAACGTGCGCACCCGCGCCAAGCGCGACGTGGACGACACGCGCCAATATGCGGTGCAGAAGTTCGCGGCCGATGTGGTGGAGGCAGCCGAGAACCTTCGCCGCGGCCTGTCGAACCTGCCGGCGCAGACGCCGGACGAGCCGGCGATCGTCACCAAGCTGCGCGACGGGTTCGAGGGTGTGGAGCGCAGCTTCGTTGCAATTATGGAGCGCAACGGCATCCGACGCGTCGATCCCACCGGCCAGCCGTTCGACGCCAACCTGCACCAGGCGATGGCTGAGCAGCCGTCGGACGAGCACGCCCCCGGCACGGTGATGCAGGCCTGGACCGCGGCGTGGACGCTGAACGGCCGTCTGCTGCGCCCGGCGATGGTCGTGGTCGCCAAATCGCCGTCCGGCATGTCGGGATCCGGCACCGAAGCCGCTTAGCCTGCACGACAGTTGTGCACCGCCGGGCCTTGTCCGGCGGGCCTACGCTGAATACATCCCCATCGTTACAACCATAGGGCGGCGTCTGGTGCTTCGGGCCACACGCGGCTGCTGAGAAAGGAATATCAATGAGCAAGGTCATCGGCATCGACCTCGGCACCACCAACTCGTGCGTCGCAATTATGGAAGGCAGCACGGGCGCGGACGTCCGCGTCATCGAGAATAGCGAGGGCGCTCGCACCACGCCGAGCATGGTCGCGTTCAGCGATAGCGGCGAGCGGCTGGTCGGCCAGAGCGCCAAGCGCCAAGCCGTTACCAACCCGACCAACACCCTGTATGCCGTGAAGCGCCTGATTGGCCGCCGGTTCGAGGATCCGTTGGTGGAGAAGGACAAGGGGATGGTCCCCTACACCATCGTCCGCGGCGACAACGGCGATGCTTGGGTCGAGGCACGCAGCGAAAAGTATTCCCCGAGCCAGGTCAGCGCCTTCGTGCTCGGCAAGATGAAAGAGACCGCCGAGGCCTACCTTGGCGAGAAGGTGACGCAGGCCGTCATCACCGTCCCGGCATACTTCAACGACGCGCAGCGCCAGGCGACCAAAGATGCCGGTCGTATCGCTGGACTCGAGGTGCTGCGCATCATCAACG
>JANXVC010000100.1 GCA_025351925.1 Rhodospirillales bacterium
AGAGCTACATGCCGAAGGATGTGGCGGAGGCGCTGAAGCGGACGGGTCAGTGGCGGCCGGAGCAGGGCCCGCCGCCGCCGGCTGCGACCTGGAACACACTAGCACCGCAGGGGGTCGGCGGATGATCCCTGAACTCGGCCACTTCGCGCTCGCCTTGGCCTGCGCGATCGCGTTGGCGCAGATGGTGCGGAGTTCGCATCGTCGTCGTCGCCTCCGTTCCGGTCTATTAGCGGGAGATATGGCTGCCGAAGTAACAGCTTTCCACAACCTCGCCAACACGCGCCAAACCGCACGCTGACCGAAGCGTTGCTTCGCTGCATTGGTGGGAGCAGCAGATGCCGCAGCACGAGGTTGAAGTCGCCGTCTTGGATGCGGTCGAGCCAGGCGGCATGCGGCAGGTCGAGATGGACGGTGAGAAAGTCCTGCTGATGCGGGACGGTGACACCGTACGCGCCGTCGGCGCTGTCTGCCCCCATGCTGGCGGACCGCTCGCCCAAGGCGTCCGCAATGGCGACCGCATCGTCTGCCCGTGGCACAAGGCGGCGTTCTGCATTCGAACCGGGGCAGTGCTGGACCCGCCGGCGCTCGACGCGATACCGCGCTATGACGTGCGCCTCGACGCCGGACGCATCCTGTTATCCAAGCCGGCCGAGGCGTCAGCCAATGCCCCTGCAGCGTCCCCCCCTGCAGTACTCGACAAACGCTGTTTCGTCATCGTCGGCGCGGGCGCCGCGGGCGCGGTTGCGGCACAGACACTGCGTGAGGCCGGCTTCACGGGCCGGGTCGTCATGCTCGACCCGGTGAACCGGGTGCCCTATGACCGGACCGTGCTGAGCAAGTATGCCTTGTCTGGACGAAAGGGTGCGGAGAAGTCGCCTCTGCAGACCCAGGCCTTCTATCGCGAACACGGGATCGAACGGCGCACGGCGGAGGTCAAGCGCATCGATGCGCCAGCGCGTCAGATCATCTGCGCGGACGGTTCCGTGGTGGCCTACGACGCCGCCCTGTTGGCAACCGGCGGCACCCCTGTGCTTCCAGCGATGCCCGGCGCCGGGCTGGAGCACGTCTATACCCTGCGCAGCCGCAGCGATGCCGATGCCATCCTGGAGCAGGCCGAACGCAGCCGATCCGCCGTGATCTTTGGCGCGAGTTTCATCGGCATGGAGGTGGCGGCGAGCCTGCGTGAGCGTGGGCTAGACGTCACCGTGGTCGGACGGGAGGCCGTGCCATTCACCAAGCAGCTCGGCGAGCAGGTCGGCCGGGCGTTCGTCGGCCTGCACGAGCAGCACGGCGTGACGTTCCGGCTGGGCAGCAAGGTCGCGGCATTGGAGGGTGATGGGCAGGTGTCTGCCGTACTGCTGGACAGCGGAGAGCGGATTGCGGCCGACCTCGTGGTGATCGGTTTCGGGGTCAAGCCTGCCACGTCCTACGCCGAGGGCCTGAACCGGCAGGATGACGGCGGCATCATCGTCGATGCCAATCTGTGTGCCGCACCGGGGCTGTATGCGGCCGGCGACATCGCCTATTTCCCGCGTCGCGGCGACGGTGCGCCGATCCGGGTCGAGCACTGGCGGGTGGCGGAGCAGCACGGCCGGGTCGCGGCCCTCAACATGCTGGGCCAAGCCGCACGCTACGAGGCGGTGCCGGCGTTCTGGACCATCCAGTATATGCTGCGCCTCGACTACGTCGGCCATGCTGAGGAGTGGGACAGCGTCGTGCTGCATGGTGACGTGGATAGGGGCGAAAGCAAAAAGCCGGAGTTCCTCGCCTACTATGTGAGGGATAGCCGCGTCGTCGCTGCAGCAGGGCTGGGCCGCGACAAGGACACCGCTGCGCTGATCGAGCTGTTCACCATGCGTCGTGACTGGACAGCGGCTGACCTCGGCGAGAGCCCGGCCGCCGTGCTTGCCACTGCGCAATGAGCGGTCCCAAATAGGCGCCAGAGAGAGAGATCCATGCCTCGAACGCTTGAGGGTTCGTGCCGGTGCGGCGCAGTCCGTTTCCGCTGCGATAGCCACACGCCGCAGCCGTATCAGCGGTGCTACTGCTCGATCTGCCGCAAGACGGCGGGTGGCGGCGGCTACGCCATCAACCTGGGCGCCGACGCGCGCACGCTGCGGATCGAGGCCGATCCAGGCGCCAAGCAAGTGTTCAACGCTGAGATCATGCAGGACGACGGCGCGTGCCGCCTGTCGTCTGCGGAGCGGCATTTCTGCGCACGCTGCGCGACCGCATTGTGGCTGTTCTCGCCGGAATGGCCCGAACTGGTCCACCCGTTCGCCTCCGCGATCGACAGCGCGCTGCCCGTCCCGCCTTCGTCGATTCACCTCATGCTGCGCTTCAAGCCGTCCTGGGTTGAGCCGCAGATCGGCGCTGATGACGCGATGTTCGCCCTCCACCCCGACGAGTCGATCGAGGAATGGCATCGCAAGCGCGGGCTGTGGGTGGACTGAACGCTCCTGCTTGTTGGTCATCCAGACGTAATCGCGCCACCATCCTCAAGCTTTACTGGTCTCTCAGAGAAGGAATTCGTTCATGTCGCAGAATCCGGCGCTCGCTGCCTATAGCGCCCTCTACGCGTTCGGCGACAGCCTGTCCGACGCCGGCAACCTGTCGCTGCTTACGACGCCGACGGGCACGCCCCGGCCGGTGTCGCCGCCCTACTACAAACAGCAGTATGGCCCGATCAGCGGCAGCGTGTTCAGCAATGGCCCGACCTGGGTGCAGAACCTGTCCCTCGCGCTCGGCCTCGGCACGCTGGCGCCCAGCTTGGCAGCGGGCACGGACTTCGCCTATGGCGGCGCCGAGACCGGATCGACGCCGCAAAACGGTGGTAACCTGGCGATCCAGGCAATCTCGCTTTCGGCACAGTTCGGACAGTTCAAAACTGCCGTTTTGACCCCGTCGGCAAATGCGCTCTATACCGTATCGATCGGGGCGAACGACCTGCTTGGCATCCTCGCCAACTCCAGTTTGACCGCCCAGCAGCAGACCGCCGACGTGAACGCTGCGGTGGCCAACGAGATCGGCTTCGTGCGGCAGTTGATCGGCAATGGCGCGAAGACCCTGCTGGTGCTTGACGTGCCCGATCTTAGCAAGACACCGGACGTGACGCTCGGGCTGGTCAACGGCAGCAACACGCCATCCGCGGCACTCACTGCCGAGGCCGCGCAGATCACCACGGCTTACAACACGGCGCTGAGCAGCCAGCTCGCCGCCATCGCCAGTGCCAGCGCGGTCCGCATTCAGGTGGTGGACGCCAACGCGGCGCTGAACACCGCGATCGCTGACCCGGCGGCGTACGGCCTAACCAACGTGACCGGTCGGGTATGGAGCGGCAACAACACCAGCGCCAGCAGCGGCACCCTCGCGGTAACCGGGACCGCCGCACAGGACCAATACCTATTTTGGGACGCATTGCATCCGACCGAGACCGGGCATCAGGCGATCGCCGACCTGGCCGAGCAGCAGCTGATTGGCGCGCCGGTGCTTGGTGCCACAGATACCACGACGGGCCGGCCAGTGGCGGCGCAAGGGCAGCCCTACACCGGACCGGTCGGTGTCCTGCAGCAGCAGTATATCAACATCACCCCGAATAGCCTGAACATTACGGCCGCAACGCCGAACTGGTTCATCCATAGCGGCGGCGGCGAAGACGCCATTGCGGTCAGCAGCGGCACCAACGTGCTGGATGGGGGCGCCGGGTCAAATTTCCTGACCGGCGGCAGCGGTACGGATACGTTCTTCGTCGATGAGCGTGGCGCCACGGCCGCAACCTGGAGCACGGTGGTGAACTTTCACGCTGCCGACGCCGTGACGCTTTGGGGGCTGACGCAGAGCGACTTTCTGCTTGGCTGGTCGGATGGGGCAGGCGCAGTTGGGGCCACTGGCCTGACGCTCGCAGCGCAAGCTACGGGTAAGCCGGACGTCCGGTTGACGCTGCCGGGCTTCTCCCAGGCTGACCTGACAAACGGGCGGCTCAACGTGTCGTTCGGCACAGATGCTGGGAGCAGCAGCGGCTACCTGAACATCCACGCCAACGCCTGAGGCGCTAGCGGTGTCGAGTTGGCTGCCTACCGGCTCAGGTAGTCTAGCAGGATCATGCCGAACAGGATGCAGACCCAGGCGAAGCCGAGCAGGGAGAAGAAGCGCATCAGCGGCGCCTCTAGCCTGACCTCCATCGAGAACAGCAGGACGGTCAGGATCATGCAGGCCGACAGCCCGATCTCAATGAACGAGGCAATGCGGGATGGCGCCAGTACGCCAAGCAGCACGATCGCCGCCAGGAATAGCATGAGGGCAACGAAGGCGAAGGCTGGCACCCGCATACGCCGCCGGAGCTCCCGCCGGGCGGCCGGGTCCTGGAGGATAGAATCCTGGTTGGTGCTCACCGGCCGACCACATACAAAACTGGGAACGCCATAATCCAGATCAGGTCGATGAAGTGCCAATATAGGCCATACACCTCGATCCGGTTCTGGCGGCGCTGCAGGAAGCCGGGCTGGCTTGCCTGGCGCGCCATCCACAGCATGATCGCGACGCCCGTCGTCAGATGCAGGCCGTGCAGGGCGGTGGTGACGAAATACAGGTTGGTGAACAAGCGGGAGGCTGGGTCGCCGTCGAGCGCATAGGGACGGTCGAGGAACGGCGTCATATGCTCGACGTAGTCCTGGTAGTATTCGAATCCTTTCAGCGCCAGGAAAAGACTGCCGAGCGCCGCCGTCGCCAGCATGCAGCGCACCATCCAGCGCTGCCAGCCCATGCGGGACAGCATGATCGCGCCCGACATGGTGAAGCTCGAGCAGATCAGCACGGCGGTGTTGGTGGCACCGATCCAGAATTTCAGGTGCACGACCGCGGCGCGCACCGAGGCCGGGTGCATCACGTGCAGCACCAGTGCAACAACGAACAGCCCGGCGAACAGCAGCAACTCGGTCACCAGCCAGATCCACATGCCGAGCTGTGCGGCATGGCGTTGCTGGTCCGCGTTGGAAAATTGTTCCTCGACCTCGATGCCGACGGGGAAGGTGACGTCAGACATCCTCTGGCGTCTCCAGCGGATAGTCGTAAGGCGCGAAGTCCACGGTGGGCGCCACGGCGAAGTTATGCGCGGGCGGCGGCGAGGTCGTGGTCCACTCCAGACCCTTGGCCTCCCACGGATTGCTGGGTGCCTTGCGGCCGAACCACAGCGACCAGATCAGGTACACCATCGGGAAAATATATCCGGCGGCCAAGATCGTGGCGCCCGCAGACGAGACGATGTTGAGCAGCTGGAACTCGGGCGGATAGTCGTGGTAGCGCCGCGGCATGCCGAGGTAGCCGAGCAGGAATTGCGGAAAGAAGGTGACGTTGAAGCCAAGGAAGATCAGCAGGGCGGAGACGCGGCCCCAGGCCTCCGGATACATGCGGCCGGTGAACTTGGGCCACCAGAAGTGCAGCCCGCCCAGGAAGGCCAGCATGGTGCCGCCGACCATAATGTAGTGGAAATGTGCGACGACGAAGTAGGTGCCGTGCACGTGTTCGTTCACCGACAGTGTCGCGAGGAACAGCCCGGTGAGGCCGCCCAAGACGAACAGGCCGATATAGCCCATCGCATACAGCATCGGCGTCTTGAGCCGGATGCTGCCCTTGTACATCGTCGCGGTCCAGTTATAGACCTTGACGGCCGAGGGCACTGCGACAGCAAAGCTCAGTATTGAAAAGACCAGCGCCGCCAAGTTGCTCTCGCCGTTGACGAACATGTGGTGGCCCCACACGAAGAAGGTGATCGAGGCCAGCCCGATCGACGCGTAGGCGACGAAGCGGTAGCCGAACAGCCGTTTCTGCGCGAAGGCGGGCACGATCTCGCTGATGACCCCCATGCCGGGCAGCACCATGATGTAAACCGCCGGGTGCGAGTAGAACCAGAACAGGTGCTCGAACAGCACAGGGTCGCCGCCGAGCCGCGGGTCGAACACGCCGATGCCGAAGCTGCGCTCCATCACCAGCAGGATCAGCGTAATGGTGATGACCGGGGTGCCGAGCAGGAAGATCAGGCTGACCGCGTAGTGCGTCCAGACGAAGATCGGCATGCGGAACCAGGTCATCCCCGGCGCTCGCATGGTATGGATCGTCACCAGAAAGTTGAGCCCGGTGAGGATCGAGGAGAAGCCGACGATGATCACGCCAATCAGCGCCGGGACCACGTAGGTGTTGGAGAACGTCGTGCTGAGCGGCGCGTAGAACGTCCAGCCGGTATCGACGCCGCCGACAATCAGGTCCGCCACGGTGAACAGCGCACCGCCGATGAACACATACCAGCTCAGCAGGTTCAGCCGGGGGAACGCGAGGTCCTTGGCGCCGATCATCAGGGGCAAGAGGAAGTTGCCGAAGGTCGAGGGGATCGACGGGATCAGGAAGAACCAGACCATCACCACGCCGTGCACGGTGAACAGCTTGTTGTAGGTGTCGTTGGTGAAGATCTGCCCGTTCGGCACGACCAGAGACAGCCGGACCAGCCCGGCCGCGATCGCGCCGATGACGAAGAATGCGGTGATGGTGGCGAGATACAGCAGCGCGATCCGCTTATGGTCCGTGGTGAAAAACCAGGACCGCAGCGTGTGCTGCTCGTGCAGGTAGTCGAGCGGACGGCCGATGGTGGAGCGCGGCGTCTCGGGATCACGGGACATGATGTCCAGCGGGCTCATGGCGTCTTCTCCGCGGGAGTGCTGCTCTGCTTGATGTAGGCGACAAGCCGGGTCAGGTCGTCCTCGGGGATGATGTCCTTGAAGCTGGGCATGACCTGCTTATAGCCGGCGATCTTGTTGTGGTCGGGATACAGGATCTTGTCGCGCAGATAGGTCGCGTCGGCGGTGACCACGCCGCCGGCCTCCATCGGCACCGGCTGATTATACAGCCCGGCCAGGCTCGGCGCCCGCACGGTGCCCACGCCCTGGTGGCAGCCGCTGCAGCCATAGGAGGAGAACAGCGCCTTGCCCGCCTCGGCCAGGCTGCCATCCGATCCCGCATGCGCCAGCCAGTCGGCGTAGTCGGACGGGGTTAGCACCGTCAGCAGCCCGTCCATCACCGAGTGGTCGGTGCCGCAGAACTCGCTGCAGAAGATGCGGTAGGTCCCCGGCCGGTCCGCCTGGAACCAGAGCTGGGTATATCGCCCCGGCAGCGTCTCCATCTGGATGCGCATCGCCGGAATATACAGCGAATGGATCACGTCCTGCGAGATCATGTTGATCAGGATCGGCTCGCCCACGGGCACGTGCAGGTCGTTGATCTCCGCCTGGCCGCCCGGGTGCTGGAACTTCCACATCCACTGGCGGCCGATCGCCTCGATCCGCGTGGCGTTGGCGGGCGGGTTCTTGTGCTCCATGAACATCCGGGCGCCCCAGACGAAGAAGAACAGCGTCAGCCCGAACGGGATGAGCATCCAGCCGAGCTCGAGCATGCGGTCGCGCTTGTCGCTGTGCTCACGGTTGACCTTGTTGCCGTCGCGGTAGCGGACGGCGAAGATGGTGACGCCGATGAAGATCGGCACGACCAAAGCCAGCGTCAGCACGGTGAAGGCTAGGATCAGGTAGTCGGTCTCGACCGCGCTGGCCGAGGCCGAGGGCGGCCAGAGTGCGAGGGGATAGCTGCTGGGGTTCAAGGCGTCGCATCCAGCGAACGGCCCACTGTCAGCGCCATGGCCCGCTCGATCGGGACGCGCGCACGGGTGTGGTCGGGATCGATCCAGGCATAGTGTTCGAGCAGCTTCTCCTCGCGCTCATGCAGCTGTGCGATGTCCGTCAGCGGCGCGTTCTGCAGGTTCGGCGGCGGCGGCACGATGACGGCGGTCTGCTGCGCGGTGTAGTGCGGCGCTGCTGCGCTGCGGGCATGGTCGAAGTAGCCCATCAGCACGACCATGAGGCCGATCACGCACGCGACCGTGGCGCCCAGCCCAGCTACGAGCAGCGTCAGGGTGCCTCCGCCCAGGTCGCGCGTTTCGTGGCCTGCTTGGCGGGCGCGGTAACTTGGCGGCGTGGCGGGCTGTCCGCGCCCTGTTACCTCGGTCGGGTCTAAGTCAGCGATGCCGGGCTGCACGGGACGGAGCAGATTTAACAGCGCCATCCCGCCCAGCAGTACGCCAGCCCGGGCGGCCCAGCTCAATAATGCAGGACGCGGCCGCGGGTTGGGGTTAGGCGTGTCCATGCCCAACCCCCTTCCACGGCGCGCGTGGCAATACCAGCAGCATGAACACTGCAAGCCCACCCAGGCCCAGCAGCGCCGGCATGTCGGGCAGGGTGGCGCTGAACCCATCCCGGAACGGCGGTGTCACGAGCCACAGCGTCTCGATCAGATGCATCAGCAGCAGCATGGCGGCGACGCTCGCCATGATCCACGGCGTGCGGGCGATGTGGTTGAGCAGCAGCGCTGCAAGTGCCAGCACCGCCGCGGCGAAGCCGAACCACACCGCCGGCGCACCGAGGCCCAGGGTGCGGCTCTGATACCAGACGATCTCGCCGGGCAGGTTGGCGGACCAGACCACGAGGTATTGAATAAAATGCAGGAACATCCAGGCGCCGAGTGCCGCCGCCATCAACGGGGCGATCTCGTCCGGCAGTGCCTGGCCCTCGGTGCTTACTGCCAGGACAAATACAGCGGCGCATAGTGCGGTGCCGACCTGCGCCATGATCACCAGCAGCCCGAATGCCGACGATCCGAGGCCGGGGTCGAGCGACATGAGCCAGTCCAGCGCTGCAAGACTGCCCAGCGGCAGATGCAGCAACAGCCCGACAACCGCTCGGCCGCGCCGCGGGCCGTGCCGGGGCGTGCGGCAGAACACCATGGCGAGGCCGGTCCAGACCAGCAGCATGACCGCCATCCGCACCAGTAGGAAGCGCGGCTCCATCCACCAGCCTGGCAGCCCCTCAGCGAGGCCCGGACGGTGATAGAGCGGCACGGCGTCCAGCATCACTGGGATGGCGAACAGCGCGCCGGCCGGCAGCAGCAGCAATAGCCGTCGGAGCACGGAGGTCAACGCCCAACCTTGGACGTCCAGCAATTCAAGCAGCATCACCAGCGGCAGCGCCCCGAGCGGCAGCGCCATGCAGAACAGCCAGGCGGCGAGGTAGGACGGCATGGCCTGCTGTCCCAGCGCGGCCAGCAGCATCCAGAGCGCCAGGCCCAGTATCCCAACACTCAGGGCGATGCGGGTGGCGGTCACTTCGCGGCCTCCTGCCGGGCTGAGGCTTCCAGCTGGGCGCGATCCTCGGCCGGGAGCGAGGCGACATCGGCGTTCTGGCTGAGCTGCAGGGCGCGGATATAGGCGATCACCGCCCAGCGGTCCGCCGGGGACAGCCGGTCGGCAAAGCTGTACATGGCGCCATAGCCGTTGGTGATGGCGTCGTAGAATACCTGGGTTTTGGCCTGGCGCAGCTTGCCCTCGACGAAGCTCGGTGGGTGGGTGAAGCCGCGCTGCACGATCATGCCCTCGCCGTTGCCGGCGCGCCCATGGCAGGGGGTGCAGAAAATGCCGAACCGCTCCTGTCCGCGTGCCAGCAATGCGGCGTCGATCGTGGCGGGCGCCGCCGCCGGCGGGTTCGGGGCAACGCGCGCCACCGTGCCGGCAACCGGATGGCGCATCGAAGTGCCATTGGCGAAAAAGGCGTTGCGATCCCAGGTCTGCGACCGGTCTTGGGTGTACATGTCCTGCCGCTTGCAGGCGGCGACCGCCAGCAACGGCAGTAGCAGCAAAACCAAGCGCGGCCTCATCGCGACACCCGGCTGATGCGATGCGGGCGCAGCGCCAACCCGGCCAGGACACGCTCTACCTGGCCAGGATCGAAGCTCGCGTCCTGCGCCTCGACGGCGACGAAGAACCGGTCGCTGGTGGCGCGGCCGAAATCGGGGATGTTGAAGGCCGGATGGTTCAGCCGCGGCAGCCGGTTCAGGATCAGCAACGCCAGCACGACGCTCAGCGTCCCCGTCAGCATGGCGAAGGAGAAGCTCGGCACGATGAAGGCCGGCCAGCTGAACTGCGGCCGGCCGCCGATGTTGAAACGGTATGACCAGACCGTGGCGTAGGCGCACATGCCGAACATCGCCGCCCCGCCCAGCAGGGCGCCGGCCAGCGCATAGGGATGAATCGGCTGCCGCGGCAGCCGCAGCGCCTGGGCCGCCTCGGGGATCGGGACCGGCGAGTAGGCATCTAGGCGGCCGAGCTTCTGGTCGCGCAACGCATCGAGTGCGGCCACCAGGCCGTCGGCGGTCTCGAACTCGGCGCTGACGCCCCACAGCGGAGCCGGGTCGTTCGGTTCAGCCATGGCGTGGCAGCCCTCCTTGCCGGACCAAGCGGCGAAGCTCCACGATCGACACTGCCGGGAGATAGCGCAGGAACAGCAGCAGCAGCGCCAGGAACAGCCCGACCGACCCGGCGAAGGTGGCAACGCCCCAGAGGTCAACGCTGTAAGACTGGGCGGCCGACGGCAGGAAGTCGTGCTGCAGCGTGATGACGATCACCATGAAGTGGTCGGCATACATGCCGGCGGAGACCAGCAGCCCGACCAGGAGCAGCGCCACCCCGGAGCGTCGTGCCCGGGATATCCAGAACAGGTGCACCGGCACCAGCGCGCAGGCGATTATGGCCCAGGTGCTCCAGGCGTGCGGGCCGTCGAACCGCCGGGCCAGGACACCGCGGTCAAAGCCGTTGCCGGTCAGCCAGGTGGTGCCAAACTCGGCGGCGTAGCAGTAGAGACTAACGAGGCCGAGTGCCAGCAGAAGCTTCGCTAGCAAATCCAGATGGCGCGGTGTGATGAGCGGCGTGAGGCCGAATACATTGCGCAGCACGACAGCCAGGACCGCGACCATCGCCACCCCGGAAAAAATCGCGCCGAATAGGAAGGTGACGGGCAGCAGCGCGTCGTGCCAACCCGGCTCGACCGTGCCAGCGAACATCACGGCGGCCCCGGTCTGCAGGGACACGACCAGCAGCACGCCGAACAGGGCGATGGTCCGGTAGGCCTGCATCCAGCGCTGCCAGTGCAGGGCGGAGCCGCGCCAGCCCAGCGCCGCAATGCCGTAGAGCTGCGCGCGCAGGACGCAAAGCTCCTGGCCCGGCCCATCATGAAGCCGCTCGATGGCGCGGTCCCGCATGGCGGCGAGGTCCGGCAGCATGCCGACATACCAGAACGACAGGCACACCAGCAGGTAGCTGATGATGTCCACTGCGTCCCAGAACAGCGGGCTGCGCACCTGCGGCCAGAGCAGGAAAGTGTTGGGATAGGGCAAATTCCAGTAGAAGAACCAAGGCCGCCCGAGATGAATGATGGGATACAGCCCGGCCGCGGCTGCGGAGACCAGGGCCATCGTCTCGGTGATGCGGTTCAGCGCCCCGCGCCACTCCGCATCCAGCAACAGCAACATGGCGGAGACCACCAGCCCGCCACTGGCGATGCCGATCCACCAGTCGTAGCTCACGATGTCGAGCGCCCAGGTGACGGGTACGTTGTTGCCCCAGATGCCGACGCCCTGCACCAGCAGCCATCCCGTGCTGATGGCCATCAGCCCAACGAGCCCGCAAGCCGCCGCGAAGGCCAGCCACCAGCGCCCGCCGATCCGGCGGTCGATGGCGAGGCTCGTGACGTCGCGACCGACGGACTCCCAGCTCTGGCCCGGCGCAATGACTGGGTCGCGCAGCAAGCCAGGATGGGTGAGGTCGCTCGGCAATGCTCAGCCCTCCGTCTTGTTGAGCGATGCGGTGCCGGGCGGGCTGCCGGGCGCCATCTCGGCCAAATAGGTGGTGCGCGGCCGGGCATTCAGCTCGCCCAGCAGCGCGTAGTTGCGCGGGTCCTTGCGGGCGGCCGTGACGGCGCTCGAAGCGTCGTTGAGGTCACCGAAGCTGATGGCCTGGGTGGGACAGGCGCCCTGGCAGGCGGTCTGCACCCGGCCGTCGCGGATCGGCTGGCCTGACTTGTCCGCTTCGATCCGTGCCCCGGCGATACGCTGGACGCAGTAGGTGCACTTCTCCATCACGCCGCGCGCGCGCACCGAAACCTCGGGATTGCGCTGCAGGGCAACGGACGGCGTAGCGCCGGCGGAGTAGTCGAGATAGTTGAAGCGCCGCACCTTATAGGGGCAATAGCCCGAGCACGCCCGGGTGCCGATGCAGCGGTTATACACCATGAGGTTCAGCCCCTCTTGGTCATGCAGCGTCGCCTCGACCGGACAGCCGACCTCGCACGGGGCGTTCTCGCAGTGCATGCAGGGGATCGGCTGGAAGTGTGTCCGCGGCGCGTCGGCGGGGCCCTCGTAGTAGCGGTCGATCCGCAGCCAGTGCATCTCGCGGCCCAAAGTGACCTGCTCGCGCCCGACCACGGCGATGTTGTTCTCGGATTGACAGGCGGTGACGCAGGCGTTGCAGCCGATGCAGGCGTCGAGGTCGATGACCATGCCCCAAGCGCGGCCGTCATCCGGCTTGGGCGGGAACAGCGTGGGCTGGGTGAAGGCGGTCGTGTCGCCGACCGGGGCGGCGCCGACCCGCTGCACGCGGACGAAGTCGTGCCCCTCCATCGTGCTGTGGTCCTGGGTGGTCGCGAAGCGCTGATTGTGCCCGGACTTTCGTAGCGTGACCCCAGCCAGGCGCCAGGGATCGGCGGCGGTGCGCAGCGTATAGGCGTTGTAGCCGAGGCCGCAGGCAATGCGGTCCGGCACGCTGCGGCCGTAACCTAGCGTGACCCCAACGGTGTTTTCGGCCTGGCCGGGCAGGATCCAGACCGGACCTTCGATCCGGCGCCCCGCTGCCTCCAGTGCCACAACGTCGCCCTGCGCCAACCGCTCCCGCGCGGCGAGAGCCGGGCCGACGGTGATGGCGTTCTCCCACACCAGCTTGGTCAACGGGTTGGGCAGCTCCTGCAGCCAGGCGTTGTCGGCAACCGATCCATCCCATACCGAGGGATCGGGGCGGAACAGCACGTCCAGCCCGGCCGGCGTGGCGATCACACTGGGCGGTCCAGCGGCGATCAATTGTACAGGCTCCGGCGGAAACGCCGACCCTGGCACGAAACCGGCCCCGAGCATCGCCTCCCATCGCGGCGCGAAGGCGTCGTCCGCCTCGGCGCCCTGCCACTGCGCCCGCAGCAGGTCGCGCGCCGGGTGCTCCTGCCCGTCGGTCAGCAAGGCGACGATCTCAGCCGCTGGCCGCCCGTCATACAATGGCGCGATGGTCGGCTGCATGAGGCCCACGGTGCCGTCGAGCGAGCGGGCATCGCCCCAGGCCTCCAGCGGATGCGCCAAAGGCAGGTGCCAATCGGAGCGCACCGCGGTCTCATCCACGTGCAGCCCGGCGTGGATCTTAAGGGGCACCCGCTCCAGCGCGCCGGCAAAGCCGAGGTCGCCCGGCGCGTCATAGGCCGGATTGATCTCCAGCATGACCAGCGTCTGCACCGCGCCGCCCTGCATCGCCGTGACCAGCTCGGCGATGCTCTCCGCCTCCGCCAGCACGGGTACAGTGTGGAACACCGTGCGGTCCTGGTTGCCCAGCGCGACGTTCAGGCGATGCACGGCCTCCTGGACCGCCGCCGGCTGCGTGCTGCCGGCGATCACCAGGCAAGCACCCCTGGCCGCGTGCAGCGCCGCGGCGGCGCGGGCGCGCCAGCGATCAATCGGGGATGCCTCCGCCGTGGCATCGGGTGGCGCGCCAGGGCCGGCGAGCTCCGCTAGCAGCCCCTGCGCCAGCGCCGCCACCTCCGCCGAGGTGGCGGCAAACGAATGATCCGCCTTGGCCAGCGTCAGATTGGGGATCGGACCGGCGGCGTACGTTTCCAGTAGCCCACCCAACGCCAGGGAGGCACGCCGGGCCGTCACCCAGTCCCTGGCGACGCCGACCTGCTGCACCCCAGCATCGAGAAAGTCTCCGTCGAGCGCAACGATTACTCGCGCCTGATCGAACCGCCAGCGCGTCTCGAGCGCACGTCCGAACGCTCGCTGGGTGCCTGCATAGAGCGGCGTGCGGTCCACCGCGGCGTGGCTGTGCCAGTGCATGGCGGGATAGGCGGCCTGCATGGCCTTGATCTGCGCCAGCAGGAGCGGGGAGGTCACCGGGCCGGTCAGCAGCCGCAAACCCTCGCCCTTATTCTCGCGCAGGATGGAGAAGCGCGCGATCGTCGCACCGCGGAACGCCTGCCAGGAGCTGCCGCGGCTGAGATGCCGCACGCTTTGCGAACGGTTCGGGTCATACAGCCCCAGCACCGAGGCCTGGCCCTGCACGTCGGTGCCGCCGCGGCTCCAGGGATGCTCCGGGTTGCCCTCGATCTTGAGCGGCCGGCCGTTGCGCGTCGTCACCAGCACGCCGTTGGCAAAGCCGTCCAGCAACGCCATCGAGGCGTATTGCAGCGAGGCGCCGGGCTCCATACGCTCGGGCGCGCGCACGTACGGCACCTCCTGGCCCCGCCCGTCCAACGGGTCGTCGCAACCGGACAGCCCAGCGAGCATAAAGGACGCGGCCATCAGCTTGAAGAAATTCCGCCGCTCCGGCCCGACGGACAGGTCGGTGACCGCGGGGAACTCGCGGTCCAGGAACTCGCGGAACTCCGGCCTATCCGCCAGCGCGTCAAGGCTGCGCCACTGAGCTGGAGGGGTGCTCATGCTGTCACCGGTGACAGATCGAGCAGTCCGAAAGGCGCTCCGGTCCCGCAATGTGGTAGTCCTTGACCAGTGCCGCGCCGACGGTCGCCTGGTCCGCAGGCGGCTTCCACTGCATGTTCCAAATCTCGTTCTGCGGCCGCACGAAGTTCTCGGGCGCGCGGTGACAGGACAGGCAGAACTCCATCTTGAAGGACTGCGCCGCGTAGGTGAGCTGTTCCTCGTTCATCGCGCCGTGGCAGCTTGAGCAGCCCACGCCTTTGGTGACGTGGATCGAGTGGTTGAAATAGGCGTAGTCCGGCAGGCGGTTGACCCGGGTCCAGTGCAGCGGCTCATTGTTGGCCAGGCTGTCCCGGACCGGAGCGAGCATGGGGGAGCCGGCCCAGATCTCGGAGTGGCAGGTCATGCAGGTGTGGGTGGGCGGCAGCCCGGCCGTGGCCAGTGCCTCAACTTGCTGGTGGCAGTTGCGGCAGTCGATCCCGAGCTCGCCCGAGTGGTGCTTATGGCTGAACGGCACTGGCTGCGCGGGGGCGATGCCGACGTTGCCGACGTAGTTGGAGTGCGAGAGGCCGAATAGCAGCAGTCCAACCGCCAGCAATCCGCCAGCGCCGGCGAGCAGATAGAGCCGAAGCACGGCGTCCGCGCCGGGCGCAAACAGCTGGCGCGGATCAATACGTTGCGGAGGGGTTGATATAGCGTATTCCCTACGTTCCCGGCCAAAACGACCTTCTCACGAGAACAACCCCCGATCGCAAGCTTGGGTTGGGTAACAAGATTGAGTACTGCTACGGCGGCGACGATGCCGGCTGTCAGAGCAGCGCGGCCTGATCGACATCCGCTAAATTGTTCAAAGCATGGTTGTGTTATGCGGTTGGGCGGGTGCTCGTTGACCTCTCCGGCGGACCGCCAGGATCTCGGCCAGGATCGACAAGGCGATCTCCTCGGGCGTGATGGCGCCGAGGTCGAGCCCTGCTGGCGCCTTGAGCCGGTCGAAGGACTCGGGCAGCACTCCGCGCGCAAGCAGGCTCTGCCGCAGTGCCGTGACCTTCAGTCCGCTTCCGACGAAGCACACGTGGTCGGCGCTGATCGACAGCGCCGCCCTGAGCGCCGGCTCGTCGCCGCGTCCTTGGGTCGATACCACGACGAACCGGCGGCCAGCGGACGCAGCGGGGCGCGTGTTGGCCCCCGCCGGTTCAGCTGGGTCAGCAATGCAGCCATACTCGTCCGCCGTCGCATAGACCGTGATGCGATAGCCGAAACCGGGTGCCAGTTCGGCCAAAGCGGCCGCAACCGGACTTGCGCCAAAGATCACGAGGTTCGGCTGCGGCAGCATCGGCTCGATGAAGATGTCCATCGTCCCGCGGCTGGGGCACATGTTGCGGGCGAAGCTCACCCCGTCGCGCTCATGGCCCGGCGTGATGCCAAGCTCGCCAAGCAGGTCCTTAGGCATCACCGAGACCAGCCGGGGCTGCCCGTCCGCCAGAGCGTCGCGCGCAGCCTTCAGCACAGCCCCGCGAGCGCAGCCGCCGCCGATCCATCCGTCCGAAATGGTGCCGTCCGCGCGAATGACCGCCTTTGCCCCTGCCTTGGCCGCCGTAGCGGCGACAGTACGGATGACGGTCGCCAGGCAAAACGCCTCACCCTCGGCTTTGAGGCTGGCGATGCGGTCGAGGATGTCGGCAGGGTTTCGCATCGAACCGGCACTCAAAGTCGCGCGAGATAGGGTTCGAGCGCCGCCAGGCTTTCGATGTTGTGGGCTGCGGCAAACAGGTCGATGAACGGCAGCGCCGCCGCCATGCCGCGCGACGTGGGTTCATAGCCGTCCCACCCCAGCAGCGGGTTGAGCCAGACGATGCGCCGGCAGCGGCGGCGCAATGCCGCCATCCCGCTGCGAATCAGCTCCGGATCGCCGGTGTCGTAGCCGTCGGACATGATCATCACGCAGGTGCGCGAATGGATGACCCGGGCCGCATGCCAGCGGTTGAAGGTCGCCAGGCTCTCGCCGACCCGCGTGCCGCCGCCCACGCCGTCGGCCATCAGGCCAAGCCGGTCCAGCGCGCGGCCAGCGTCCTTCTCACGCAGCGCGTCCGACATGTGGACCAGCCGCGTATGGAACAGGAAGGCCTCCGCCTCACGGAACTGATCCAGCACGCCATGCACGAAACGCAGGAACACCGCCGTGTAGAAACCCATCGACCCCGACGCGTCGATCAGCACTACCAGGCGCAGCGGCCTATGCCGTGGGCGGCGGTGGATCAGGTTGATCGGCGTACCGCCAGTGCCGAGGCTGGCGCGGATCGTCCGGCGCAGGTCGATACGGCTGCCGCGCCGGGATGCTCGGTCCCGGCGGGTGAGCCGCGCCTGCATGGCACGGGCGAGGCGTCCGGCGAGCGCATGCGCCTCCTCCAGCGCAGCGGGATCGGCGATCTGGCGAAAATCGGTGCGGGCTAGGCTCTCATGCCGGCTCGCCCCCTCGCGCCGGCTGCTAGGATCGGCCTCGGTCTGCTGGTCGCCCTCGGTCCGCTCCGCCTCGCTCGGCAGGCCCGGCGGCGCACTGCTTTGCTGCAGCCGGGCCAGGCTGTGCAGCGTCTGCTGACCTGTCCGCGTCAGCGACCCGGCGATGGTCATCCGCCGCTTCACGCGAGTCCCGCTCCAGAATGCGTCGAACAGCGCGTCGAACAGGTCCCAATCCGACCGCCGCCCGCAAAACAGCGCCCGCAGCGCCGGACGCACATGGGCCGGCCGGTCCAGCCCCGCTGTCGCCAGCAGCCGCAGCGCGTCCTGGCTCTCGGCCAGCCCAACGCGGAAGCCGTTGTCGCGCAGGGTGCGCACGAAGCCGCATAGCCGGTCGCGCACCGCCGGGCCGAGATCGTCCAGGCCGGCGAGCGCTGCCGGCATCTCAGGCGGCCTCGCCGACCAGCCGGTCGCTGACCGCGCGGGTGATGCGCGCCTGGTCCTCCCGCGTCTTCAACACGCAGCACAAAGTGTCGTGCACCGCCGCCCGGTCGTCATCGACGCGCGACACGCCGAGCCCAACCAGCGCCGCCGCCCAGTCGAGCGTCTCGGCGACGCCGGGCATCTTGGCAAGGTCCTGTTTCCGCACCCGCGCCACCAGCCGGGCGATTTGCTGCGCCAGCGCCGCGTCAATGCCGGGGATGCGCGCCAGCAGGATGCGCGCCTCGCGGTCCACGTCCGGGAAATCCAGCGCGTGATACAGGCAGCGGCGGCGGAGCGCGTCGGACAGCTCCCGCGTGCCGTTCGAGGTGAGGATCACCCGCGGGATCGTGGTCGCGCAGACGGTGCCGAGCTCCGGGATGCTGACCTGGAAGTCGGACAGCAGCTCGAGCAGGAAGGCCTCGAACTCCTCATCGGCGCGGTCGATCTCATCGATGAGCAAAACGGGCGGTACCACCTGACGGATGGCGGCGAGCAACGGGCGTTCAAGCAGGTACCTCTCGGAGAAGACGTGCTCCTCGGTCTCGTCGGCGTCCTGGTGCTCGCGCGCCTTGATCGCCAAGAGCTGGCGCTGGTAGTTCCACTCGTACAGCGCCTCCGCGCGGTCCAGCCCCTCATGGCACTGCAGGCGGATCAGCCGCGTCGCGTGCAGCGCCGCCAACGCCTTGGCAACCTCGGTCTTGCCAACGCCGGCTTCACCCTCGATCAGCAGCGGCCGCTTCAGCAGCTCCATAACCGCGAGCGCCGTCGCGAGCCCGGCGTCGGCGACATAACCAACGCCGGCGAGCCGGTCCGCGATGGCCTGGCGGTCGAGCATGCCGCCCGTCAGTCGTGCGCCCCGAGGCGCTTCGCGGCCTCCCACAGCCGCCACGCGTCGTGCGGCATCTGGATGTGGGTCGAGCCGAGGAACGCGAAGGCGTCGTTGACCGCGTTCGAGAAGGCCGGCACGCCGCCGACATTCGGGCTCTCGCCCACGCCCTTGGCGCCGATCGGATGGTGCGGCGACGGCGTCGTCGTGTGGTCCGTCTCCCAATGCGGCGTCTCGACCGCGGTCGGCAGGAAGAAGTCCATGAACGACGCGCCCTGCACGTTGCCGATCTCGTCGTACTTGATCTCCTGGCCCATCGCGATGGCGAACGCCTCGGTCAGGCCGCCATGCACCTGGCCCTCGATCAGCATCGGGTTGATGCGGGTGCCGCAATCATCGAGCGCGTAGAACCGCCGGGTCTTGGCGACGCCGGTATCGACGTCGATGTCCATCACGCAGAAATACGCCCCGAACGGATAGGTGAAGTTCGGCGGGTCGTAGTAGCTGACGGCCTCAAGCCCCGGCTCCAGCCCCGGCGGCGGCGAGTTATATGCCGCCCAGGCGATCTCCTTCATGGTCTTCGACCGCCCCGGCATGCCCTTGACCCGGAAGCCGTCGATGTCCCATTCGAGATCGTATTCGGACACCTCCAGCAGATGCGCCGCGATCATCTGCGCCTTGTTCCTGATCTTCCGCGAGGCCAGCGCGATCGCCGCACCCGCGACCGGCACCGACCGCGAGCCGTAGGTGCCGAGGCCGTACGGCGCCGTGTCGGTGTTGCCCTCCTCGACCATGATGTCGGCGGCCGGGATGCCGATCTCGGTCGCGATGATCTGCGCGTATGAGGTCTCGTGCCCCTGGCCCTGGCTCTTGGTGCCCATGCGGGCGATCACCGAGCCGGTCGGGTGGATACGGATTTCGGCGGAGTCGAACATGCCGACGCCCAGAATGTCGCAGTTCTTCGACGGCCCGGCGCCGACGATCTCGGTAAAAAAGCTCACGCCGATACCCATGATGTCGCGGGTCTCGCCGCGGCGGAACGCCTCCTGTTTCGCCTTCTGCTCCACCCGGAGCTGCCGGTAGCCGACCGCGTCCATCGCCTTCTGCATGGCGAAATGGTAGTCGCCGGAATCGTACTCCCAGCCGAGCGCCGACTGGTAGGGGAACTGCTCGCGACGGATGAAATTCTTCATCCGCAGGTCGGCCGGGTCCATGCCGAGCTTCTGCGCCAGGATGTCCATGCCGCGCTCGATGCAGTACGCCGCCTCGGTCACCCGGAACGAGCAGCGGTAGGCGACGCCGCCGGGCGCCTTGTTGGTATAGACGCCATCGACGGCGACATGCGCCACCGGGAAGTTATACGAACCGGTGACGATGCTGAAGAACCCGGCCGGCCACTTCGACGGGTCGGCGCAGCTATCGAAGGCGCCATGGTCGGCGAGGACGTGCACGCGCAGGCCGGTGACCGTGCCGTCCTTCGAGGCAGCGATCTCGGTGGTCATGTGGTAGTCGCGGGCAAACGAGGT
>JANXVC010000102.1 GCA_025351925.1 Rhodospirillales bacterium
GCGCACCAGGCGGCGTAGTGGGTCCAGTCGGCCTTGTAGGCGCGCAGCGTCGCCGGGGCGGTCGCCTTGCGGGCCAGCGCCTGCGCGGTGTCGAGCGCGACTTGCCCGGCGGCGGTCGGCTCGACGCTGCGGTCCAGCGGCGCCAAGGTGCCGGGCGCGGCGCCGTCCCGGCCGTGGCCGTCGGGAGCCTGATCTCGCAAGGTCATGGCGCTTGCCCAATCGCACTGCCGGCCGTGACGGCGCCGGGGTCTTGGAGGCCGGCCGCCTGCAAGCCGGGCAGGTCGCGCAGGCTGCGCAGCCCGAACCGCTCGAGGAACACCGGCGTCGTGACCCACAGGGTCGGCCGGCCCGGGGCCTCCTTGCGGCCGGCGGGCTGGATCAGGCCGGCCTCGAGCAGAGCGTCCATCGTCGCTTGGGCCAGGCCAGCGCCGCGCACGGCCTCGATCTCGGCGCGGGTCACCGGCTGGTGCAGCGCCACCACCGCCAGCGCCTCCAGGCCGGCCCGAGACAGCCGCCGCGGCGGCGCCAGCACCGCGCCGAGTGCGCCCGCCAGGTCCGGCGCGGTGCGGAACACCCAGCCGCCTGCGGCCTCGACCAGCACGACGCCGCGAGTGGCGCAACGCCGCTGCAGGGTGTCCAGCACCATCGCCGGGTCGAGCGGCTCGGGCACGAGCGGCCGGAGGGCCACGACCGTCACCGGCTGCGCACTGGCGAAGACGAACGCCTCGACGAGGCGCAGCACGTCATGCGGCACCGGCGGGTTGATGGGCGGGTCCACCGGCGCGCTACTCGGCCGCACGGGCTTCGGCCCAGGCCGCGGCCTGGCCGAGGTCCACCGACAGCAGCCGCGACACGCCGCGCTCCTGCATGGTCACGCCATACAGCCGGTCCATGCGCGCCATGGTCAGCCCGTGATGCGTGACCACCAGGAACCGCGTCGCGGTGTCGCGCGCGAGGTCGGCGAGCAGGCCGCAGAGGCGCTCCACGTTGGCGTCGTCGAGCGGCGCGTCCACCTCGTCCAGCACGCAGACCGGCGCCGGGTTGCAGCGGAACACCGCGAAGATCAGGCTGAGCGCCGCGAGCGCCTGCTCGCCGCCGGACAGCAGCGACAGCGCCGCCAGCCGCTTGCCCGGCGGCTGCGCGTAGATCTCGAGGCCGGCCTGCAACGGGTCGTCTGACCCCACCAGCGCCAGGTGCGCCCGCCCGCCGCCGAACATGCGGCTGAACAGCGCCTGGAAATGGCCGTCCACCTGCTGGAACACGGCCGTCAGCCGCGCCCGCGCCTCCCGGTCCAGCTGACCGAGGCTGCCGCGCAGCGCGGCGATGGCGGCCGCCAGCTCGTCGCGGACGCGGGTGGCGGCCTGCATCGCCGCCTCGACCGCGGCGGCCTCGATCGCGGCGCGCAGATTGACCGGACCCAGGGCGTCGCGCTGTCGCAGCAAGGCGGCCAGCTCAGCGCGGGCGCGCTCCTCGGCGGCGGCCGACAGGTCGGGCAGGGCATCCGCCGCCGGATGCGCCGGCGTCGCCCCGTCGATCGGCTGTTCGGCGGCCGGCGGCAGGGCGGCCCAGGCCTGCTCTGCCTGCGCAGACGCGGCCTCGGCCCGGACCCAGGCCTCTCGCGCCTGCGCCAACGCGGCGTCGGCGATGCGGACGGCCTGAGCCGATGTGCCGGCGCGGCGGTCGGCCGCGGCCAGAGCGGCAGACGCGACGCGATCGGCGTCCTCGGCCTGCTGCAGCAGGGCGGCGGCCTCAGCCTGGCTGGCCGTGCTTGCGGGTTCGGCGCACAGGCGGACATGCTCCCGCTCGGCCTCAGCCTGCCGGGCGCGCAGGTCGGTCACGCGATGAGCGGCGTCGGTGGCGCGCCTGGCCCAGTCCGCGCGCTCCTGCGCCAGCACGGCCCGCCGCGCCCGGCGCGCCGTGTCGTCGCGGGTGGCCTCCTCCAGCGCGCGCGTGGCTGCAGCGTCGCGGGCCCGGGCGGCAACCCACACAGCATGGGCCTGGTCGGCCGCCGTGCCGAGCTGTCCGGGGTCCGGCAGGCCGGCGCGCTGCCTCCGGGCCTGGTCCAGCGCCGCGGCGGCAGCGGCCGTCTCTGGCGCCAGCGCGGCGCACTGCGCATCCAGTCCTGCCCGCGTCGCAGCGGCGGCGTCCGCCTGGGTCTGCAGCGCGGCCGCGGCCTGGCCGGCTCGGCTGGCGCGGATCTCCGCGTCGCGCCAGCCGGTGCGAGCCTGCGCCTCCGCGGCAGCGGCGGCACGCTTGGCAGCGTCGCCAGCCGTGCAGGCCAATCGAGCCTCGGCGGCGACGGCGTCCGCCGCCGCGAGCTGGGTGCGCAGCCCAGCCAGACGGGTACGCTGCTGCAGGCGCAGGGTCGCGGCACTCGGCGTGCCGGCGCGCACGCTGTAGCCGTCCCAGCGCCATAGCGCGCCGGCGCGCGACACCAGGCATTGCCCGGGCAACAGGCTTGGCTGGCCCGCCTCTCCGGCCGCATCGTCCATCACGACGCCGATGCCGGACAGGGCGCGGGCCAGGGTGGGCGGCGCCGGCACCAAGGCGGACAACGCCTCGCCCGGCACCGGCCGGTCCGGCAGCGCCGGCAGCGTGCGCCAGTGCCGCGCGGCGCCGGGGTCCGCGGCCGCCGCCAGTCCCTCGCCCAACGCGGCACCCAGCGCCGCCTCCAGCCCAGCCGGCACCTGCATCTGATCCATGACCGGCGGCCAGCGCTCCCCGTCCCCCGCGGCCAGCACGGCAGCGAGCGCGTCGGCCTCCACGGCCAGGCGAACACAGGCCGCGTCAGCGCGGCCTTGCGCATCCCGGGCGGCGACGGTCGGCGGGCCAGCCCGGGCGTGGGCGAGTTCGGCCGCATTCAGGTGTTCACGGGCCTCGGCCAGGGCTGCCTCGGTTGCCGCTGCCTCGGCCAGGGCCGCGGCAAGCTCGGCCGGATCTACGGCGGCCTGTGCGGCGCGATCCCGCTCGGCCCGCAGTCGCACGGCAGCGTCGCCCGCCCGGCGGACGCGCGCCTCGGCCTGGGCCAGCACTTCGATAAGCGCCCGGGTATCCGCCGCCAGCGCCGCCCTGCGCTCGGCCATGACGGCGCTGGCGGCCTCGGCGTCCTGCAGCGCCCGGGCTGTCTTGGCCGCATCGGCCTGCAACGCCGCACGCCGGGCTGGGCTGGTCATGTCTTCCTCGGCCAGGCGCTGGGCCTCCTGCGCCAGCCTGGCGTCGGCACCCGCGGCGTCTGCGGCAACCGCCTCGACCTGCGCCAGGTCCTGCGCGGCCTGCTCCTGCCGGACGGCTGCGGCGGCGACGGCCGCCTGTGCACGGGCGGCAGCGGCCTGCCGGCTCGCCTGCGCCAGCCGGGCCTGCCCGACGGCGAGGTGTGCCGCTGTCGCCGCCGCGCGCTGCGCGGGCAGCGTCGCCGCCGCCGCAGTGGCTTCGGCTTCGGCGGTGGCGGCTGTGGACGCCGCACGGACGACCCCGGCCTGCGCCGCTGCCAGCGCCGCCGCAGCGGCGGTCCGGACGGCCCCGGCGCGGGCGCGGGCCAGGGCCAGCAGCCCGGCCTTCGCCGCGTCGATCCGCGCCGACAGGTCGCTGTGCCGCTCCGCCTGCCGGGCCTGCCGACGCAGCCCAGCCAGCTGTGTCTCCAGGCCGCCGTGGGCGTCCTCCGCCCGCGCCAGGTTGGCTTCAGCCGCGCGCAGCTTGGCGTCCGCCTCCGCGCGACGCGCGTGCAAACCGCCGATGCCCGCTGCCTCCTCCAGAACCAGGCGCCGCTCGTCCGGACGGGCGGTGATCAGGGCGCCGACCCGACCCTGGCTGACCAGCGCCGACGACCGCGCGCCGCTGGCCAGGTCAGCGAACAGCGCCTGCACGTCGCGCGCCCGCATCTCCTGCCCGTTGACCCGATAGGCGCTGCCGACCCCGCGCCGGAGGTGGCGGACCACCTGCACTTCGGACAGTCCGGCGAACGGCGCGGGAAGGCTGTCGCCCTCGAGCGTCAGCGACACCGCGGCGTGGTCGTGGCCGGGGCGGGCGGGGGTGCCGGCGAAGATGAGGTCGTCCATCTCCGCGCCGCGCAGCGTCCGGGCCTGGCCCTCGCCCATCGCCCAGCGCAGCGAGTCGGCGACGTTGCTTTTGCCGCAGCCATTGGGTCCGACGATGCCGGTGAGGCCCGGCAGGATGGCGAGCTCGACCGGATCGGCGAAGCTCTTGAACCCCGCGATGCGCAGCTGGGTGAGGTGCACGGCCATGCTCAGCCGCACCACGCCGGTGTGGTCGGCGTCGCCGGCGCGCCGCGGGCAGCGTTGCTCAAAGGCGGGACTCGGCGGTCATTGGGCCAGCCTCGGCGAGCCTGGGCGCGAAGGCAAGCCAATTAAATGCACGACGCGCGATAACCCATCTTATCGCGCGTGGGTGGGCGGCCCGACGGCTTACTGCGGCTTCAGGATGGGTGCTGTCGCGAGCTGCTTGTTCGTGAGAATTGTCGCGAGCTGCTTGTTCGTGAGAATCCTTGGTCAACCGGAT
>JANXVC010000112.1 GCA_025351925.1 Rhodospirillales bacterium
CGACAGCTCGCGCGGGCGGGCGCGCTCGAAGCCTGCGAGGCCGACGCGGGCCAGGGCGACGGCGACGCGCGGGGCGGAGTCGGCCGCGCGCTCGCCACGCAGCCGCAGCGGCAGCCGGACGTTGTCGGCGGCGCTGGCCCAGGGCAGCAGCGTCGCGTCCTGGAACACGAAGCCGACGCTGCCGGGCTCGCTTGCGTCCCAGCGCACCGTGCCGGCGTCCGGCTGATCAAGCCCGGCGATCAGGCGCAGCAGCGTCGATTTGCCGCAGCCGGAGGGGCCCAGCAGCGCCACAAAATCTCCCGCCGCGATTCGCAACGATACATCGGCGAGAGCCTGCGTTCCGTTGGGGAACCGCCGGCTGGCGTGCTCGACCGTCAGCACGAAGCTATTTCGGGCGCATGCCTACGCCGGTGCCCTTGTTGACGAACTGCAGCGTGTAGGCGCGTTTGTAGTCCAGCGTGTCGGGATAGAGCCCTTGCCCAGCCATCGACCGGAAAAACGCCTCCCACCGCGCGTCGCTCATGGCGCCGACGCCGAGCATCAAGGTGTCGCCGGAGTCGACGATGCCGCGCGTCCTCAGGACCGTGCGGCCATAATCGAGCAATGCGTCCGTCATCTCCGGGTTGTCGCGTTTCATCAATGCGTTCGCCGCCGCTGGGTCGCCATACAAATAGGAATACCAACCCTCGATGGAGGCGTCGAGAAAGCGCTGCGCCACGTCCGGCTTCTCGGCCAAGAGCTTCGTGCTGGCGATAATCAGGCTGCCATAGCCGCTGAACCCCGAGTCGGCGATCAGCAGAACCACGGGGTCAAAACCCGCCTCCTGCCGGACCGCGAATGGCTCCGAGCCGAGATAGCCCTGCTGCACCGCCTGCTTGTCCGCGAGGAACGGCGCGAGGCTGAAGGTGTAGGGCCGGATTTGCGCGTCCGTGTAGCCGTAGCGGGCGCGCAGGTAGTTCCACCACCCGGTCCGCGTATCGGCGCCGATCATGACGGGCTTGCCGCGCAGGGCCTCGAAGCTGTCATTGCCGGCTCCGGGGTGCGCCAGCAGAATGGCCGGGTCGCGCTGGAACATGGCGGCGATGGCGGTGAACGGCAGGGCCTCCTGCGCCAGGTTCAGCGCGAGGTAGCCGTTGGAGGCAATGTTGAAATCGAGCCGCCCGGCCAGCAGCAGCTGCGTCTGGTTCACCTGCGGCCCGCCCTGGCGGATCGCGACGTCCAGGCCGTGCTTGGCATAGATGCCGGTGGCGACCGCCTGGTAGTAGCCGCCATATTCCGCCTCAGCCTTCCAATCGAGCCCAAAGGCCACGCGGTCAGGCGGACGGTCCTGTGCGGCCGCTTGCTGACCGGGCCAGACGGTCAGCGCCAGCCAGGCTGTCAGCGCCGGTAGGATAAGGCAGGATGCGCGCCACATGGGACCTCCGATGGGTTTGTAGGAGCATGATATGGCGGAACCACGGGTCAAGGCGAAATTATGGGTGCAGATGGCGCTCCGCATGGGGGACGTGGACGGCCGGCCCGGCGCCGTGCTGCGCAGCGGGGACCCCGACGCCGGCGGCATCCTGGTCGTGCTGCGCGGGCGGGACGGCCTATGCGTGCTGTCGCAGGTCAGGGTCGGGGAGGGCGACGTGTCGTGGATGCGGGCAACCGGGGCAGCAGCCGTCGCACAGGATGCGGCCGATTCGTATGTAGCTCGGCAGGTTGGCCGCGACCCGGATCTTTGGGTGCTGGAGTTTGAGGCGCCCGACCTGCTGCCGCCTTTCGAGGCACGCATCATTTAATATAAACTAATAGGTTGAAATTTGGGTGGTTGAGGCGTCGACATTCTCACGGTGGTGTGTGGTATATCTGCTTAGCCCGCTGTGGCGTAATGGCAACAGCCCCTGGCAAAGTGCCGCAACCTTCTCGCACTCGCGGCCATAAGTGTTATGGTCTAGGGACCGAGAGGCGGGGGAACAGTCCCGCAGGCCCCCGGATGCGTTGAACGCGCAGTTTGTAATTGAGGAGAGAAAGTATGAAGCTCCGCAGCGCGCTACTGGCCGCGACCGTCCTGGCCGCCCCCATAGCTGCAAAGGCCGAGGCAATCAGTGGTCTATATATCGGCGCAGGCGCCGGTGCCAACTGGCTGCAGGAAGAGACCCTGAAGTCCGTCGGCTTCCCGCAGGCGGGCATCCGTCAGACCAACATAGACAGGCGCGGTTTGACCAGCACCAAGGTGCGGTCGGATATCGGTCCCATTGGTGTGGTCAGCGTTGGCTACGGCTTGGGCAACGGCCTGCGTCTCGAAGTTGAGGGCAGCTATCGGTCGAACCGGTATAATCGTCTCAGCGGGGGCGGCCTGAATGGCTTCAACAGCGCCCGCGGCGACGAGCGGAAGTATGGCGGGATGCTGAACGTCCTGTATGACTTTGACCCCAACGTGCTTGGTCTCGGCTTCTTCCCGGCCGCGATCACCCCGTATGTCGGCCTTGGCGCCGGCTACGTGTGGGCGCAGCAGCAGAACACCAGCTTCTCCGGCAATATCGGTCCGACTGTTGGCTTCCCGGCCGGCGGCCGTGAGTTGGTCCGCACCAACCAGGGTCAGGGCGCCTTCGCCTACCAGGCCATTGTCGGCGCAGCCTTCCCGATCGAGTCGGTTCCAGGCCTCGCCATCACGGCCGAGTATCGCTTCCTCGGCCTGCAGGGCGAGCGCACCTACAACTACCAATACTTCGCTCCAGGGGTGGCGACTCGCGCGACGTTGAAGTTCAACGAAGAGTATAACCACAGCGCGATGATCGGCATACGCTATGCCTTCAACGCCGCCCCACCGCCGCCGCCCCCGGCGCCGGCCCCCGTGGTGCAGCGCGAGGCAGCGCGCACCTACTTGGTGTTCTTTGACTGGGATCGTGCGGACCTGACGGACCGTGCGCGTCAGATCATCGCCGAGGCGGCGCAGGCCACCACCCGCGTCCAGGTGACCCGCATCGAGGTGTCCGGCCATACCGACAAGTCGGGCACGGCGCGCTACAACCAGGGCCTTTCGGTCCGTCGGGCGCAGAACGTCGCGTCCGAGCTCGTGCGCCTCGGCGTGCCGCGTCAGGCCATTACGGTCCAGGGCTTCGGCGAGACTCGTCCGCTGGTGCAGACCGCCGACGGCGTGCGTGAGCCGCAGAACCGCCGCGTCGAGATCGTGCTGCGCTAACCGGCACAGACTATCGCTAAGGTTGGGCATCGCTAAGGTTGGGGCCGGTCCATGCTTGGACCGGCCCTTTCTGTTGCAGGAGACATAGAGACCATGCGCTCGACCCTGATGGCCGCAACGCTGCTGGCTTCGACGGCCTTGTTCCACGGCGCAGCGCAGGCCCAGCCGGTCAGCGGCCTCTATATCGGCGCTGCGGGCGGCGCGAACTTCCTGCAAGAGGAGCGGATCAAGAGCATCCGCGGACCCCGCGGCACCACGCCCTCCAATGTGCGGGCCGGCTTCCAGACCGGGGTCGTGGCCCTGGGCAGCCTCGGATACGGCTTTGGCAACGGGGTGCGTGTCGAGCTTGAGGGTAACTACCGCACCAACCGGCCCGACTCGTTCCGCAACGCCGGGCGCGGGATCGCTTCGATCGGCGGGCGCGAGCAGAAATATGGCCCGATGGTCAACATCCTGTTCGATCTCGACGTCGGCAGTCCCTACGTATTCCCCTATATCGGCGCCGGCGCTGGGTATAGCTGGGTGGCGCACCGCCTGCGGGTCGCGAACACGCTTGGCGCCCTCAACACCCAGGGCGGCACGGACAGCAGTTTTGCCTATCAGGCGATTGCCGGCCTGTCCTTCCCGGTCCCGCCGGTGGTCGGCCTCTCGCTCACCGCCGAGTATCGCTACTATGCGCTGACCGGCGAGCGAGGGTTTGGCCGGACCATCTCGGGGCCGGGCGGCTCAGCCAGCAGCCAGGTCCGCACCGCAGAGAACTACAACCACAGCCTGCTGGTTGGGCTGCGCTACGCCTTCGACGTCGCGCCGCCACCAGCGCCGGAGGCCGCCCCAGCGCCGACCGCAGCCGTTCAGCAGGTGACGCGGACCTATCTGGTATTCTTCGACTGGGACCGCGCCGGCCTGACCGACCGCGCCCGGCAGATCGTGGCCGAGGCGGCAAACGCCAGCACACGTGTCCAGGTGACCCGGATCGAGGTGGCCGGCCATGCCGACCGATCGGGGCCGGATCGCTACAACCTGGCCCTGTCGATCCGTCGGGCCCGGGCGGTTGCGGACGAACTGGTGCGCCAAGGCGTCCCGCGCGCCTCCATCACGACGGAAGGCTTCGGCGAACGCCGGCCCTTGGTGAAAACCGCCGATGGCGTGCGCGAACCTCATAACCGCCGGGTCGAAATCGTCCTGCGCTGATTGGCCGAGCCGCCTTCCGACGCCGCAAGGTTAGGAGCGTCGGCGCGCCCGGGACCGCGTGGCCGGTGCTGGTCCCGTGCCGCACTCAGCCATGGGGATCGGCTGCATGATCGACTTCCCCGCGGCGAAGTCCGGCAACTCGGCGGCGCTGCGCAGCGCCATCACCTCATCGAACGTGCCGAGGTTATACCGGCAATACAGGTTGCCCTGGCGCAGGCCGGTCGATGACTGGCTGTTGGCGAGCTGCGTGACATAGTCGTCCTGCTGCTGGCGGGCGCGACGGCCGTTCGTACGGCTGAAATAGCTGCCCAAAGCCTTGTCCTGCGACGCCAGCTCGGGCCGGTATTTCATCACGAAAGCGTTATACTTCTCGTCGGCGCCGCAGGTCAGCGCCGTGACCATCAGCTTGGTCTTCAACGCCGTGATGTCGAACGCCGGATAGTCGCTGGACCGGACGCATTGGGCGGTCGCGACGCTGCTCGCGACAGTGCTGGTGAGCAACCCGGCGACCAGCAGCCCGGACATAAGCATGCGCATAAAGGACATCCTCCAAACCGCTCGGCCAAACCATGCGGAACAAATTCGCACCGCGGGGTGCTCGGCAGCATCACGCGATGGTCGAGGTAAACCGGCTATTGCACAGATATGCAACAGGGATTCGTAACAGAACGTCTCTGCCGGAGCCATGTTGCAAGAAAGGCGCAGTTGGCGCCCATTGCGCTATGTTTTCAGCCGGGCATGCTGTGTGCATAACCCAAACGACGACCACACCGAAGCCGCACGCCATGAAAGCCACACCGCCGAATGCAGCCGAACCGCGTCAACCCCTTCACCTCGTATGACCCGGGCGCGTACTATTGCGAGCTGACTGCCCGCCCCGGCGACGGCGGTTCAGCGGCATTGGTGCGGAAACGGATCACCACCATCGGACTCGACGCCCTGCGCCTACGGGCCCGCGCCGCCGAGCGTGACCTGTTCAACCTCGGCATCACCTTCACCGTGTATTCCGAGGCGTCGGCCATCGACCGCATCCTGCCGTTCGACTGCGTGCCCCGAATCATCGCCGCCAAGGAGTGGGCCGTGCTGGAGCGCGGCGTCGCCCAGCGGGTCCGCGCATTGAATTTGTTCCTCGCCGACATCTACAACGCCCGGCATATCACCCGAGACGGCGTGATCCCGCCGCAACTGGTTTACGGCAACGCCAACTACCGCCCGGAGATGGAGGGCTTCCCCGTCCGCTTCGGCACCTATGTCCACATCTGCGGCATCGACCTCGTGCGCGACGAGCACGGCGCGTTCTCCGTACTGGAGGACAACGCCCGCACCCCGTCAGGCGTCTCCTACGTCGTCGAGAACCGGCACTTGATGATGCGCGCCTTTCCGGACCTCGTCGCCGGCATGAAATTGCGCCCGGTTGATGACTATGGCCGCCGGCTGCGCAACGCCATGGACGAGATCGCGCCCGAGGGCATCGACAACCCGCAGGTCGTGCTGCTGTCGCCGGGCATCTATAATTCCGCGTATTTCGAGCACGTTTTCCTGGCCCGCGAGATGGGCGTGCCGTTGGTGGAGGGCGCCGACTTGACGGTGGAGGACGACAAGGTCTGGATGCGCACGACAGCCGGGCTGCGCCGCGTCCACACCATCTACCGCCGAATCGCCGACGACTTCCTGGACCCCAGCGTGTTCCGCCCCGACAGCATGCTGGGCGTGCACGGCCTGATCGGCGCGTGGCGGCGTGGCAACGTGACGCTTGCCAACGCCGTCGGCACCGGAGTCGCGGACGACAAGGCGGTGTACGCCTACATGCCGCGCATCATCAAATATTACCTCGATGAGGATGCCATCTTGCCGAATGTCGAGACCCATATCTGCGGCGAGCCGGCTGGCCTGGCCTATACCCTCGCCAATTTGGAAAAGCTGGTGGTGAAGCCGGTGGGCGAGAGCGGCGGCTATGGCATCACCGTCGGACCCCGCGCGAGCCGGGCGGAGCTCGACGCCGCCCGCGCACTGCTGATCGCCGATCCCGCCAACTGGATCAGCCAGCCGATGATCTCGCTGAGCGTAGCGCCCACCCTGACCGACGCCGGCCTGCGTCCGCGCCATCTGGACCTGCGCCCGTTTGCCATCACCGGCCGCGAAACCTGGGTGCTGCCGGGTGGCCTGTCCCGCGTCGCGCTGAAGGAGGGCAGCCTGATCGTCAACTCGTCGCAGGGCGGCGGGTCGAAGGACACCTGGGTGTTAGCAGAATGATTGGGGTGTTAGCAGAATGATTGGGTTGCTGGCAGAATGATCGGTCTCCAGCGTCACACGCCGCTGCTGACCCGCGACGCGGAGGGCCTGTTCTGGATGGCCCGCTACCTCGAGCGGGTTGAGAACCTCGCCCGGCTGATCGACGTGACGCAGACCTTCGAAAGCCCCGGGCGCGAGGCGGAGTCCTGGGGCGCGCTCGTCGCGATTATGGCGGACCAGGCTGGGCTGAAGGAGCGCGGCCTCGCGATTGACGCCGCGAGCGTGAAGCATTTTTACCTGCTGGACCCCGTCAACCCGACCGGCATCCTCGCCAGCATCGAGGCCGCCCGGCTCAACGCCCGCACCCTGCGCCCGCTGATCAGCACCGAGATGTGGATGCAGCTCAACGTGTTCCATGGCGACCTGCTCGCCATCGAGCCGTGGGAGCTGGACGGCGACGCGCTGTCCCGCCTGTGCCGGCGCATCAAGGAGGGCGTGCAGGCGCATACCGGAATCACCGAGGGCACCTTCTTCCGCGACCAGGGCTGGCATTTCTACGAGGTCGGCCGGCTGATCGAACGCGCCGACCAGACGACACGGCTGCTCGACATCAAGTATCACCTGCTGGCCCGCGGCACCGCGGAGGAGCGGCGGGTCGTCGAGCTGACGCAATGGAACGCGCTGCTGCGGGCGGCGGCGGGCTATCACGGCTTCCGCCGCGTGGCGCAGGCGGGCTTCGTGCCGGCGGATGTCGTCGCGTTCCTGCTGGGCGACACGTCGTTCGCCCGCAGCGTCGCGCTGTGCGTCGGGCAGATGGAGTGGCACTTCAGCGCGCTCCGCTCCCGCTACGGCCTGCGCGACACGGCGCCGGTGCTGGAGCGGATCGAGGACCTGCGCGTGGCACTCGGCGAACCGGTGCTGCGGCTGCTGCCGAACGGGCTGCATGAGTTCTTGGACAGCATGCAGCGCGACCTTGCGAGTCTGGGCGAGCTGATCGGCACCATGTTCTTCCGCGACTGGCGCCCGCTGAAAAAGCGCCGGCTGGAGGCGCCGGACGCCCAGCCGCATTCCCAGGATGGGCAATCCCATGACGGCCCGCCGCAGAACGACCCGCCTCAAAGCGGCCAGTCCCAGTCGCAGGGCCAGCGGACCCCCTGAACGGCCGGCTGACTTGACGGGCTGGCTGGCTGCGCCAAGTGTCCGGAACTTGGGCAGGAGGCGGCACATGCCAACATGGCTAGGATTGGGGCTGCTGCTCCTGAGCACGGTCTCGGCCCTTGCACAGTCGATCGCGCCGCCCGGCATCCCAGCCGACCGCTTCCCAAAGCCGTCGCGTCCCGTCGCCAGCATCATCTCCGACCGCTGGTCGAGCGAGGACACGCGCGAGCGGATTGGGGAGGCCGCGAACGTCATGCAGCTGCTCGGCATCCGGCCCGGCATGGCGGTGGCGGATATCGGCGCGGGATCAGGCTACTACACGGTTCGGCTGTCGCGCAGAGTCGGTGCGACGGGCCGGGTGTTCGCCGAGGATATTATGCCCGACTACCTGGCCGGCCTGCAGCGCCGGGTGACGACGGAGGGCCTGGGCAACGTGACGCTGGCGCTGGGCGAGGCGCATGACCCGCGCCTGCCGCTGGCCTCGGTGGATGTGGCGCTGCTGGTGCATATGTATCACGAGATCGACCAGCCTTTCGGCCTGCTGGTCAACCTGCTTCCCGCCCTGCGGCCCGGCGCTCGCGTCGCGATCTTGGACGCCAACCGCGCGACCCTGCAGCACGGCACCCCGCCCGCTTTGCTGGAATGCGAGCTGCGCGCGGTCGGCTATCGGCAGGTCGAGTTCCATCCGCTGGAGGCTGGCGCCGTCTATCTCGCGGTTTTCACCCCACCAGCCCAGGCTCCGGCGCCGGCCAGCATCGTTCCCTGCCGGGGCGAGGCGGCGCGCTAGACAAACGACCTCGCCTCCCGGTACGCTTCCGCAACGCAGGGGGACGGCACATGACCGAGCTGGACCTCGATGCGGAGTGGCTGGAGGCCGATGGCCGCGGCGGCTTTGCCTCCGGCACGGTAAGCGGCCTGCGCAGCCGGCGCTACCATGCGCTGCTGCTGTCAGCGATGCATCCTCCCGCCGGCCGCGTCGTCCTGGTGAATGGGCTTGAGGCGTGGGTCGAGCAGGACAACGGCCGCATTCCACTCAGCAGCCAGCGCTACGCCCCCGACCTCGTGCACCACGACGCGCGTCCGCTGATCGCGGCTTTCACGGCCGAGCCCTGGCCGACCTGGACCCTGAATTTGCCGGACGGAACCCAACTTTGCCATGAGCTGCTGGTCGGCCGCGGCTCGGGTGCGACGCTGCTGCGCTGGCGCAGGGTGGCCGGGCAGGGCGCCTGCCGCCTGCACGTCCGCCCGTTGCTGTCCGGCCGCAACTATCACGCCTTGCAGCACGAGAACCCGGCTTTCCGGTTTGCCAGCCAGGTCCAGGCCGATCCGGCGGAGGTCACCGTGATTTGGCAGCCCTATCCGGCGCTGCCGTCTGTTACGGCGCAGGCCAACGCGGCCTATGCGGCGGCGCCTGACTGGTATCGCAACTTTCTCTACACGGCCGAGCGGGATCGCGGCCTGGACGACACCGAGGATCTCGCGACGCCGGGTATCTTCTCCTGGGACCTGGCGGCTGACGCCGCGGTGCTCGTGCTGCAGGCTGGCCGAGCGTCAGCCGAGACGGCGCTGGAGCAGTCAGCGACGATTAAGGCCGATGAGCGTCGTCTGCGCGAGGGCCTGACGCCGCCCATAAGTTCCGTGGCGTCCTATGTCGTCGAGCGTGGCACAGGAAAATCCATCGTCGCGGGCTATCCGTGGTTCACCGATTGGGGCCGTGACACCTTCATCGCGCTGCGCGGCCTGCTGCTGGCTACCGGCCGCCTGGCCGAGGCGGAGCGCATCCTGCTTGCCTGGTCCGGCCTGGTCAGCGAGGGCATGCTGCCCAACCGGTTCCCCGATGATGGCGGCACGCTGGAGTACAACTCGGTCGATGCCTCGCTGTGGTTCGTGATGGCGGTGCACGACCTGCTGCTCGCCATGCCGGAAGCACCGTCTCGTGCGGCTTTGCAAGGCGCGGTGGGCCTGATCCTGGACGGCTACGCCAGCGGCACGAGGTTCGGCATCGCAGCCGACGCGGACGGCTTGCTGCGCGCCGGCGTGCCCGGCCAGCAATTGACCTGGATGGATGCGAAGGTCGGCGATTGGGTGGTGACGCCGCGCATCGGCAAGCCCGTCGAGGTGCAGGCGCTATGGATCAACGCGCTGCGGATCGGTGCGCTGTGGTCGCCGAAGTGGGCCGCGATGGCCGAGCGGGCGCAAACATCGTTCCTGCAACGCTTTCCCGACTCCGATAATGGCGGCTTGGTGGACGTGGTCGATGCGGACGGCATACCGGGCCAGATCGATCGCCGCATCCGGCCGAACCAGATCTTCGCGGTCGGCGGCCTGCCTTTCCCATTGCTGGAGGGTGCGGCGGCGCGCCGGGTTGTGGATTTGGTCGAGGCGCGGCTGCTGACCCCCATGGGCCTGCGCACCCTGGCGCCGGACGACCCGGCCTATGTCGGCCGCTACACCGGCGGTTCGCTGCAGCGGGACGGCGCCTATCATCAGGGCACCGCCTGGCCCTGGCTGATCGGACCGTTCGTCGAGGCCTGGCTGCGGGTCCGGGACAATAATGCCGCCGTCCGCGCCGAGGCCGCCGCACGATTCCTGGCGCCGCTGCGTGTGCATCTGCATGAGGCCGGGCTGGGCCATGTGTCGGAGGTCGCCGACGGCGACGCCCCGCACACGCCCGGCGGCTGCCCGTTCCAGGCCTGGTCACTGGGCGAACTGCTGCGGGCGGAAAAGCTGGTAACGCCTTGAGCCTGTTCGACACCGCAGAGGGCCGCCGCCTGAGCGCCGCAGGCCCCGGTGCACGCTGGCGCCGCTGGGGCCCGTATCTCGCCGACCGCCAGTGGGGCACGGTGCGCGAGGACTACAGTCGCGGCGGCACCGCCTGGGACTACCTTCCGCACGACCACGCCCGCAGCCGCGCCTACCGCTGGGGCGAGGACGGCCTGGCCGGGTTCAGCGACGACCAGCAGACCTGGTGCCTGGCGCTGGGCCTATGGAACGAACGCGATCCCATCCTGAAGGAACGGCTGTTCGGCCTGACCAACGATCAAGGCAATCACGGCGAAGACGTGAAGGAGCGCTACTTCTTCACCGACGGGACGCCGACGCATTCGTACATGCGCATGATCTATTGCTACCCGCAGCAGGCGTTCCCGTATCAGCGGCTGCTGGACGGCAACCGCGCGCGCGGCATGGACCAGGCGGAGTTCGAGATCGAG